>NZ_BAABKC010000135.1:0-105471 GCF_039543625.1 Streptomyces similanensis
GGGCGGCGCGTCGCCCGGCTGCCGGGCGAGGTGCGCGGGGATCTCCACGGTCACCCGGGTGCCGTGGAGATCCCCGCCCACCTCGCTGTCCAGGGTCAGCCTGCCGCCGAGCAGCTCGGTCAGCCGGCGGGCGTAAGGCAGGCCAAGGCCGGTGCCGGCCCGGCCCCGCTGGTGCGGTCCGCGCACCTGGTAGAACTCCTCGAAGACGCGCTCCAGTTCGTCGGCCGGGATGCCGACCCCGGTGTCCTGGACGCGGAAGACGAAGCGGTCGACGCCCTCGTGCTCCTCCACCGTGACCTCCAGCGCCACCCGCCCCTCGACGGTGAACTTCAGGGCGTTGGACAGGACGTTGCGCAGGATCCTGGTCACCATGACCTCGTCGGTGACCAGGGGCCGCGGCGGAGTGTGGTCCGGAATGCTCAGGTGCACCCCGGGCTGCGCGGTGCTCTGCAGCATGCCGCGCAGCTGGTGCAGCAGCGAGCGCAGATCGACGTCGACCGGATGCGGCTCCAGCCGGCCCGACTCCGCCTTGGCGATGTCGAGCAGCTCGTCCACCAGGGCCAGCAGGGTGCTGCCCGACGCCTGCACCATGGACACCTGCTGCCGTTGCTCGTCGGTCAGCGGATCGCCCGCGGAGTCCAGCAGCAGCCGGGCCAGCGCGATGACGGAGTTCACCGGGGAGCGCAGCTCGTGACTGACGTTGGCCCAGAAACGGGACTTGTACTCGTCGGCCAGTTCCAGCTGGCGGGTCTTGTCCTCCAGCTCCGCGTACAGGGCGACGACACCGCTGTTCGTCTCCTCCAGCTCGCTCGCCAGCTCGGAGTAGAGCGCCACGACGCCGGCGTTGGTCTCCTCCAGCTCGGCGTTCAGACGCTGGAGTTCCTCCTGCTGGTGCTGCGACTCCTCCAGCGAGGCGAGCAGCTGGCGGTTCTGGGTGCGCAGCGCGTCGACCAGGTCGGCCGCCGCGTCGGCGCCGGAGAGCCGGCCGCGGACATCGGCGGCCAGGTCGCCGACAGGGACCGACGGCGCGGGAAGGCGCTGGGCGAGGAGGAGTTCCTGGCCGTCGCCCACAGGCCGCAGATCGCTCACGTCGAGCAGCCGGGCGGCGGCGGACAGCAGGGTCGCCGGCGGCCGGCGCGCCTCGGCCCAGCCGAAGCGCACGGCCAGCAGCACGGCGTCGCTCCCCTCCAGGCCGATCCGGGCCATGAGTCCTGAGGCGCCCAGCAGGTGTTCGCCGGCCTCGCTCACCACGGTCGTCAGCCGCACCAGGGCACTGCCCTTCAGGCCCGCCGCCCGGCACGCCGACTGGGTGCAGCGGCGCAGGGTGACGACGTCGCCCCCCTCCCGCAGGGCGACCGTGACCAGCTCGTGGCCGGACGGACCGGTGGTCATGGCCGCCCGTGCACGGCCACGACGATCCCCGCGTCGTCCTTGCGCACCGCCGCCTGGTTGAGGACCTGCGCGGCGACCAGGACCGGGTCCTGCGGGAACAGGCCGGGGAAGTCCGCCGGCTTCCAGCGGTCGCTGAGACCGTCGGAGTGCATCACCAGGGCGGCGCCGGGCGGGAACGGCGCCTCGAAGGTGCGCGGCCGGGGCAGCTGCACACCGGCGATGCCCGGCATGGACAGCAGCCCGGTGCGGGCGCCGTCGGCCACGACCAGCGCCGTGATGTTGCCGGCCCCGCTGAGCCGCACCCGCTGTTCGGACGGGTCGACCAAGGCGATCGCCAGGGCCGCGCCGCGGGTGCCGCGCAGCCCCCGGTGGATCTCCGCCAGCACGTCCGCCGGGCTCGTGTGGTGACCGTCACGGAACACCTCCCGTGCCCGGTCGGCGACCCGGGCCGCCAGCGGCCCGTGGCCCAGCCCGTCGCACATCATCAGCAGCAGCGCGTCGGGGCCGTGCCCGTCCACCGTGCGCACCGCCCAGCTGTCGCCGCACACCTGCTCGCCGCCGATCGGACGGGTCAGCCCGCTGGTTCCCACCGGGCCGGACGCCGGGGCCCCGCCGTCCGCCCAGAAGCGCGCGGAGAGCACCGTGCCGCGTCCGCGCAGGGTGTGCACGCCGAAGACGTCGGCGAGGCGTCCCATGGCGCCGAGACCGATCCCCAGGCTGCCGGCGGCGGACATACCGTCGCGCAGCGCCCGGGGGACGTCCTCGATGCCGGGACCGCTGTCCAGGGACAGGCACTCGACGGCCGCGTGGCCCCGCGCGCGCACCACGCGCAGCACCAGGGAGCCGTCGACGGCGTGCTTGAGGAGATTGGTGGCCATCTCCGTCACGCACAGTTCGGCCCGTGCCACCTGTTCCTCGGGCAGGCACAGGCCGCGGGCGAGCTGCCCCACCTGGCGGCGCGCCGCCGCCGCCAGGGCGACGTCCGCGCGCAGCCAGTGCACGTCGCCCGCCTCAGCGACCAACGCGCCTTTCACCGGCCCCACTTCACGATGCGCACCGTGGTGCCGCCGGGTCCGGTGTCGATGTCGAAGTCGTCGACGAGCCGCTTGGCGCCGCTGAGCCCGAGCCCCATGCCGGAGCCCGAGGTCCAGCCGTCCGTCAACGCCAGGTCCAGGTCGCCTATGCCGGGCCCCTGGTCCTCGAACGCCACGTAGATGCCGGAGCGTCCGGCGTCGGTGATCGTCGCCGCCCGGACCACGCCCCCGCCGCCGTAGACCAGCATGTTGCGGCCGAGTTCGCTGGCCGCCGTGACCAGCTTGGTCTGGTGGACCAGCGACATGCCGCTGCGCTGGGCGAGGGTGCGCACCATCTGCCGGGCGGAGACCACGTCGCTGCTGTTCGCCACGGAGACGGTGTCGGCCGAGGCCAGCGCGGCGCCGTAGTCCTTCATGCTCGGTCCGCGCTGAGCCGGCGTAGCAGTTTCAGCCCGCGCTCCAGGTTCAGGGCGGTGCGGACGCCCTGGAGGGACAGCCCCAGCTCCACGAGTGTCATGGCCACGGCGGGCCGCATGCCGACGACGATGGTCTCCGCGCCGAGCACACGGGAGATGGAGGCGTTGGTGGCCAGCATGCGGCCGACGAAGGAGTCCACGATCTCCAGCGCCGAGATGTCGATGATCACGCCCTTGGCGTTGGTGTCGACGATCCGGTTCGACAGGTCGTCCTGGAGGTCCATCACCATCTGGTCCTCCAGGTCGACCTGGATGGAGACCAGCAGGATGTCACCGATCTTGAGGACGGGGACGCGGTCGGTCACAGCAGGCCCCGCGCGTCGTCGGCGGCGTCCTGGGCGACTTCCTTCAGCGCCTGGCGCAGCGCGTCGGACAGCGAGGCGTTGGTGGGGATGTCACCGAACTCGATGCCGAGCGCCACGATGGTCTGGGCGATCTGCGGGCGGATGCCCGAGATGGTGCACTGCGCGCCCATCATCCGGGCCGCGACGACGGTCTTCAGCAGGTGCTGGGCGACCTGGGTGTCCACGGTCGGGACGCCCGTGATGTCGATGATGGCGTGCGTGGAGTCGGTGTCGACGAGCGTCTGGAGCAGCTTCTCCATGACGACCTGGGTGCGCGCCGAGTCGAGCGTGCCCACCAGCGGCACGCCGACGACGCCGTCCCACAGCTTGACGACGGGCGTGGACAGTTCGAGCAGCTGCTCGGCCTGCGAGGAGATGATCTCCTCGCGGGTGCGGACATACGCCTCCGTCGTCAGCAGCCCGAGGTCGTCCAGCAGCCGGGCGAACTGGAGGTACTGCTGCGCGCCCTTGCCGTCGGCGGCGAGGGACGGCTCCAGCACCTCCTTGAGGGAGAAGACGCTGCGGGCGGTCTCGGTCGGGGTGAAACCCTGCCGGGCCCGGCTGCGGGACAGCTCGATCAGCAGACTGCGGGTCTCGGCGAAGTGCTCGCCGCGGCTGTCGAAATCCGCGGCGTTCAGTCCGCGCAGGATCGAATCGTACAATTCGCCTAGTTCGCGGCCTAGTTCGGCCAGGCTCAGCCGGCCCTGGAGGTCTTCGCCGACGGCCTGGGTCCACTGCGCGAGGAACGCGTCACGCTGTGCGGTCAGTGTCTCGACCAGGACGGGCATCTTGCTGTCTGTCGTCACGTCTTCCCTGCCAAGCTTCGATCGAATATGCCAGGTAGACGATACGGCACACGGCCCTACGCCCACCCGGGCGCTCTTCGGCCCCGCTCACCCCTCCGGATACGCCGCCATGACGACCTCGATGGTCTTGCCGCCCGCGACGGGAGTGACCGTGACCTGCCGGCACAGCCGCTGGACGATGCGCCAGCCGAACCCGCCCGGGGTGGCGGCGTCGGTGCGCGGCACGGTGTGCGGCGCGGTGGGCGAGGCGTCGGTGACGCTGACGACGAGGGCGCCGCCGTCGAGCCGGGCGGCGAAGGCGGTCAGACCGCCGCCGTGCCGCAGCGCGTTGGTGACCAGTTCGGTGACGACGAGCAGGACGTCGTCGAGAACGGTGTCCGCCGGCTGCGCGGCGGGGGTGGTCAGCAGGCGGCGGACCTGGTCCCGGGCGTCGGCCGCGGTGGGCGGCCGGCTCAGGTCGGTGCCGGGTGCTGCGACGGTCACGTCTGCTCCTTCGCCGTGCGCGGATCCGTCGCCCGGCCCCTGGGACGGCCGGCGCCGGTGCGGCGTACGGTCGGTCATGGGCGGGTCAGCTTCAGGGCGGCCGCGAGATCGGGTGCCTGGGTGAAGGCGCGGGCGGTGTCGGTCAGCTCCAGCAGCCGCCGCACCAGCGGGCTCACCGCGGCCAGGACGAACGGCACCCCGGCCTCCTCGTGCCGCTGGCGCGCCGTGAGCAGCGTGTGCAGCAGGGAGGAGTCGGCGAAGCTGACCTCGGCGAGGTCGACCACGGTGGCCCGGGCCGGCCCTTCGGCGGGGACGGCGAAGCACCGAGCCGCGTCGTCGGCCTCGTCGGAGTCGAACTCGCCCGTCACGCGGACGATCCGCACCCCGTCGAGCACGGTCTCGGATATCTCGGGTTCGTCGTTCATCAGGGCATTCTCACAAGCCGTCGCCGCCGCGCGACAGTCGGGGCACCGCCGTATCCGCTCACGGCTCGGTGAACAGGTGCGCGGTGCCGGTGACGTCCAGCAGCCGCTGGAGTGCCGCGGGCCGGTTGTCCAGGTGGAGCCGGGTGCCGGTCCCGGCCGCGCCGCGGTGGATCATCAGCAGCGCGGCCAGGCCGAGGGAGTCGCACAGCGTCATCCCGGCGCAGTCCAGGCGCAGCCGGCGGGGCGGCGGATCGGCCGCGAGGAACGTCTCGGCCGCCGTGGTGAGTTCGTCGGCGGTGTCCCAGTCGAGGTCGCCGGTGATCCGGATCCGGGCATCGCCGTCGTCGTCCAGGGCCGAGGTGAGGAGGAAGGCGTCGCCGGGAAGAGTGGTCATGCCGGGGCGCCGGGTTCGGGGACGCGGGCGGGTGCGGTACGGGCGGCCAGGACGGCACGGCCCCGGGTGAGGAAGTCCAGGGAGCGGGGGAAGTCCTTCAGCAGGTCCTGGAGGAGGGCGAGGCCCGGATCGAGGACGCGCGCGGGCACCCGGCGGGCTTCGAGGATGTCGCCGGTCCAGTCCAGGAAGCCGGTGAACAGGCGGCTGTCGTCGGCGTAGAGGGCGCAGGAGAGGAAGTCGACGATGTGCGCGACGTCCTCGGCGGTGCGCTCGCGCTGTGCCTCGGTGTAGGCGCGCATCGCCGGCAGGCGCTCCTCCAGACCGGCCAGCGTGTCCCTGACCAGCTGCCGTTTGCCGCGCAGCACCAAGGAATACTCCTGGTCGATCAGATGCGGCAGGTCGTCGACCCGCTGCCGGATCGCGCCGGGCACCGGCCGGGGCAGACCGCGGGCCAGCAGGTCGGCGGCGGCGCGCGCGTCGGGCGCCCAGGCGTCGGCGCCCAGCAGCCGGGCGTGGCGCCCGTCGTCGCCGAAGGCGGCGCCGCCGACCAGGACGGGGATCCCGAGGGCCTGCACCGCGGTGATCGCGCTGTGCGCGTCCGGCAGCCGCACCGGCAGCGAGGAGGACAGCGCCACCACGTCGGGCGCGGTCCGGTGCAGATGGGCGATCAGGTGCGGGGTGGGGACCTGCGCGCCGAGGAAGTCCACCCGGTGGCCGCGGTGGCGCAGCACCTCGGCCAGCAGCCGGGCCGGCAGGGCGTGCCACTCGCCGTCCACGCAGGCCACGGTCACCGTGCCGGCCGGCTCGCGCGGGGGCGCGGGCGGGACGCGGTGGGCCATGGCGGCGATGACCCGGTCGTGGATCGCGGTGGCCGCGTGCTCCTGGGCGACGGTGAACCGGTCCGCCGCCCACTCCCGGCCGACCTTGTGCTGGACGCCGGCCACGACGTCCAGCAGGACGTCCTCCACGGCGGCGCCGGCGTCCAGCGCCGTGAACACGGCCTGTCCGGCGGCGTACTCGTCGCGGTCGCACACCGCCTGCCACAGGGCCGCGCGGGCGTGTGTCAGTACGGCGCCGTCGTTCTCGACGGCGGTGGTGTCGGTCATGCGGTGTACCTGCCCGGGGTGCGTCCGTCCACCGCCGCCAGGTGCGTGGTGCGGGGAGTGGTGATCGCCATGACGGCGATGTCGTCGTGCCGGTTGTCGCCGATCCACGCGGCGACCAGCATCTGGATCCGCTCGACGACGGCCTCGGCGGGCATGCCGGCGCACTCCGCCAGCGCCGCCTGCAAGCGGGCGTCGCCGAACATCGCGTCGCCCAGCGGCCCGCCCCGGGCCTCGGTGACGCCGTCGGTGAACAGCAGACACGTCTCGCCCGGCCCGAGGTCGACCTCGGCGGTGTGCGCCCGGACCTCGGGCAGCGCGCCGATGAGGGTGCCGGAGGTCGCCGCCTCCCGCACCGTGCCGTCCGCGCGCACGATCAGCGGCAGCGGGTGGCCGGCGCTGGTCAGCCGGAGCCGGGTGGCGCCCGACCGGCGCCGCACCGAGGCCAGCACCAGGGTGGCGAACCGGGTGTGCCGGCTGCTCAGCAGCGCGCCGTTGAGCAGGCTCAGCAGGTGCTGGTGGTCGTCGGCCAGGGGCAGCAGTGCCTGGAGGGTGCTGCGGATCTTGCCGGTCAGCACGGCGGCCTCGAGTCCCTTGCCGCACACGTCGCCGAGGACCGCCAGCGTCTCGTCGCCGGGCCCGGCGCCGGGGTGGACGTCGTAGAAGTCGCCGCCGACGCGCTCGGTGTCCGTCGAGGTGCGGTAGCCGCCGGCGAACTCCACGCCGTGCACCTGCCGCAGGCTCGGCGGCAGCAGCTCGGCCATCAACGCGGCCGTGATGCCGCTCTGCTCCCGGTACAGCCGGGCCGCGGACAGCGCGGCGCCCGCCCGGGCGGCGAACACCCGTGCGAAGACCTCCTCCGAGGCGTCGAAGGCGGCGTGGTCGCTGCGCCGCAGCAGGATCAGCGCCCCGGCCGGGACGCCGTGCCCCGGCAGCGGTGTGACCACCACGGACCCCACCGGGCCCGCGAAACCGTCCGGCACCGCCCACTCGGGCAGCACCGCCGGGTCGATCCAGCGCGAGGGCACCGGCGGGAAACCGCGCAGCGCCTCGGCCAGACCCGGCACCGTGGCCGGGTCGAGGCGCACCGACCGGTGCACGACCGCGCCGCCCACGCAGCTCGCCAGCGGGTGCCGCTTGCCGGCGGCGGGCGTGACCAGGACGGCGGCGTCGGCCAGGTACGCGGTGGCCAGCTCCACCGCCAGCTCCATGCACCGCTCGACGTTCAGCGAGGCGAGCAGCCGGGAGGAGGCGTCGGCCAGGAAGGCGGTGCGCTCCTGCTCGGTGCGCAGCGCCGCCTCGGCCAGCGACCGGTCGGTCTCGTCGACCAGCCACCACACCACCTCGCCGCCCGCCCCGAGCGTGGCGTGCGCGGCCAGCGTCCACGGGCCGTGCCGGCCGCGCACCGTGTCCACGGCGCCGCTCCCGCCCCGGACCGCACGCCGGTGGCCGTCCACCAGCCAGTCGGGCGCGACCTCGGCGAGCGCCGTGCCGGGGATCGCCGCCGGGAAGAGGTCGGCCGCTCTCGCGTTGATCTCGACCACGGAGCCGAGGGCGTCGACGACCAACGCCGGGTAGGGCGCCCGCATCCACGAGGCGCCCACGGACGACAGCAGCCCCCGCGCGGAGCGCGAGGAGCCTTCCACACTCGTCATGATTCTCAGACCCGCTTCCGCGCGCCTGGTCACCTTCCACTGGAAGACACGGCTCCGTCACCCTCTCGCACTTCGGGCACCGCATCAACCAGCCCTCACCCCGCGGCGGTCGT
Organism: Streptomyces similanensis; assembly: GCF_039543625.1. Taxonomy (NCBI): domain Bacteria; kingdom Bacillati; phylum Actinomycetota; class Actinomycetes; order Kitasatosporales; family Streptomycetaceae; genus Streptomyces; species Streptomyces similanensis. The sequence goes on from NZ_BAABKC010000135.1 coordinate 8,226, forward strand.
CCGGGCGGTCGGCGGCGCCGCCCGGCGGGGCTCGCGGCGCGCTCGCCCGCGCGCCCGCCGGACGCCCGGGCGACCGGCGGAAACAGTTCCTCGCGGTTCTGTTAATTCTTGCTCCGTTCGCCCTCCTTGCCAGGGGCGCGCCCCTGAGAGGAAGGTTCTTCTGCGGTGGTCACGGCCCGTCTCTCCCACCGCCACCCGCTCACCCCGCACCGGCCGGCGACGACCTCGCCGAGCCGCGCCGGGGCGGTGGAGGACCCGCCGGCGGCGCCCCGCCGGTGCTCCACCACGGCAGGACCGCCCTCCCCGCGACCACGGCGGTCCTGCCGGCTCATCGTCCCCCCGCCGACCGGGAGCGTTCATGAACCAGCCAGGCCACGGCCCGCGAGCGGACCGGCCCGGGACGGCGGACGGGACGACCGGGACGACCGGGGCGAACGGGGCCGCGACCGCGGCGTTCGCCGGGGCGGTGGGGGCCGTGGGGGCTGCTGGTGTCGTCGGGGCCGCCGGGGGCGTGGGGGCAGCCGGGGCCGCCGAGAGCGTCGGGGCCGCTGAGACCGTCGTCGGAGCCGTCGGAGCCGTCGGAGCCGTCGGAGCCGTCGGAGCCGCCGGGACTGCCGGAGCCGCAGGGGCTGTCGGGGGTGCTGAAGGCGGGGCTGCCGGGGCCGTCGGGGGTGTGGGCGGTGCCGAGGTCACCTTTGGGGAGGCGTTTCAGCGGGCGTTGCGGGCCAGTGGGCTGTCGCTTCAGCGGCTGCACCACCATCTCGCCCGCCGGGGCATCTCGGTCAGCCCGGTGACGCTGAGCCACTGGCAGCGCGGCCGCAGCCAGCCCGAGCGCCACCAGTCCCTGCTGGCCGTGACCGAGATCGAGGCCATACTCGGCACGCCCAGGGGCCACCTCCGGAACCTGCTCAGCCCCCGCCGCCCCCGGGGCCGGGCGGTGGCCGCGGACAGCGGGGTCTCCGAGGCGATGTCGCGCATCCTGACCCCCGGCGCCCCCCTGGAGAAGATCCTCGGCGCCGCCGCCTACCGCTTCAACGAGCACCTCGTCAGCCTGTCCGTGCACGAGACCGTGCACCTGGACGCCTACGGGTGCATCGCGCGCTACACGGTCAGTCACGTGGTGCGCGCCACCAGGGACGGCGTACGGCGGCTGACCGCCCACCACAACCTGGACGACCCCGCCACGCCCTCCGTGCAGGTCACCGTCGGCTGCGGACGCCTGGAGGCCCTGCTCTTCCGGCAGGAACTGGCCTCCGCGGTCATCGACATCGGCTTCGGGCGCGAGCTGCGCCGGGGCGACACCGCGATCGTCGAGTACGCGCTCGACGTCGGCCCGCGGTGGAACCCCTCCGACCACCACGAACGCACCCTGCCGGTACCGGTGCGGCAGTACCTGCTGCACGTCTTCTTCCACCCCCGCAACCCGCCCCCGGCCGTCTACGGCTACTACCGGCACAGTTCCCGGGCGGCGCGGGAGAACGTCCGGCCGCTGGCCCTGGACGCCTCGCACAGCGTGCACATCCTGCCCGCCAAGTGCCGTCCCGGGATCTACGGCGTCTGCTGGAACGGGAGTTCGGTCGCCGAGCCGCCCGACCGTCCGGCCCGGCGCCCCGGCGACTGACTCCGCACGCCCACCCCCCATGCCCGAGGAAACACACCATGCCCCGAGCCCGCTTCACCCTCGAAGCCACCGCCGCCGACGTACGCAGGACCCGCGGCAGGATCTGTGCCGCGGTACGGTCCTGGGGCGTACCGCTCGACGCGGAGGCGCACCTGCGTCTGGAGCTGGTGGCCTCGGAACTGCTGACCAACGGCCTGGTGCACGCGGGCGGCCGGATGACCGCCGAGGTCGCCCTGACCGGGTCCTTCCTCGTGGTCGAGGTCCACGACGACAGCCCGCGGCTGCCGCGCAGGCGCGAGGCGGACGTGGACGACGAGCGGGGCCGCGGGCTCGCGCTGGTCGAGGCGTGCTGCCTGTTCAGCGGCGCCGAGACGACCGACGGCGGGAAACGCTGCTTCGCGGTGCTCTCCGTGGCGGGGGCCGTCCGCGACACCCCGGCGGGGCCGGCGCTCTGCGATGTCGGCGGCGCCGCCGGGTCCGCGCGGTGGACGCTCACCCCCACCGCGCGGCGGCTGCTGCCCGACCTCCTCAGCGACCTGTCCGCGCCGGACGAGGACGCCGGCGCGGACGCCCTGCCCGGGCGCGCCCGCGCGTAGCGCGCCGGGAACGCCTGCCGGCGGGCGGCCTACCGGCGCGGCGCGGCCACCGTGCTCACGGACGGCTCTCCGGGGCCAGTCGTCCTTCGACGACGCGGAGCGCGGTCTCGCCCCAGCGGATGTTCTCGCGCTCGAAGGCCATGCCGCGCAGCAGCGTCAGATAGGGCCCGACGCGCTCGGCCCGCGCGAAGTGCTCCTCCTCCGTGCGCCCGTCCAGCAGGCGTTCCTGGAGCCGTTCGTACCGGGCGAGCTTGGCCCCGGCCCGCTCGACGCGCGCGGCGATCGCCGTCCGTACGGCCGTGAGGTCGCCGACGTCGGCGGACTGCACCTTGACCATCAGTTCGTCCCGGATGGCCGTCGGCCGGCCCGGCGGCTCGGCGACGTAGGCGCGCACGGCTTCCAGTCCGGCCTCGGTGAGCGAGAACAGCCGCTTGTTCGGCCGGCGTTCCTGCTCGACCACCCGGGCGGCGATGAGCCCCTCGCCCGCCATGCGTTCCAGCTCCCGGTAGAGCTGCTGGGGGGTGGCCGTCCAGAAGTTGGCGACGGAGGCGTCGAACCCCTTGGCGAGGTCGTAGCCGGACGCCTCTCCTTCGAGGAGCGCCGCCATCACCGCGTTGCGCAAAGCCATGGCCGCAAGCTAGCACGCCGTTGACCAGGCAAGGAGGGGACCGATCGAGGCGACTGACCGGGGGTGCGCGGGGGAGGGGACGGGGGGTGAGCGGGGGTGTGGGCAGGGGTGGACAACCCGTCCGGCACGCCCCTACTGTCCGGTACACCTATTCAACTAATTGACCAGGGGTGGCACCGTGCATCCGTTCCGCAAGGCCGTCGAGAACCGCGACACGGCGGCCGTCGAGGCGCTCCTCGCCGACGACGTCGTCTTCACCAGCCCGGTCGCCTTCACGCCGTACCCGGGCAAGGCGATCACCGCGGCGATCCTGCGCGGCGTGCTCCGCGTCTTCGAGGACTTCGCCTACGTCCGCGAGATCGCCGACCCGGACGGCCGCGACCACGCGCTCGTCTTCACCGCCACGGTCGCCGGCAAGCGGATCCAGGGCTGCGACTTCCTCCACTTCGACGAGGAGGGCAAGATCGACGACTTCACCGTCATGGTCCGGCCGCTGTCGGCCGCCCAGGCGCTCGCCGAGGCCATGGGCGCGCAGTTCGACCGCATCGCCCGGGAGGCCGCCGAAGCGAGCGGGGCGAGCGAGGAGACGGCCGGGGAATGAGCGGCGCCGGGGTGGGGCGGGGTCACTCCCACGCGCGGTGCGGAAGCCGCGGCGACGGCGAGGCGCTGGGGCCGCTCCGGATGCACCAGCCGGCCGGCCACGGCCGGCGCCCAGGCCGCCAGCGACGCCACCGCGGCCAGCGCGGTGCGGGGCAGGACGTCGGCGGCGGTCGCCGAACCGTTGGCGGCGACGGCGAACGAGAAGAGCGGCAGCGCGGCCCCGAGGCCGCCGAGCCGCGTGGCGTCGGCGCCGGGGCGCGACCGCGGCGCGGACGGGGCGGATTGCGTCCGAACGGGGTGGTGAAGGAGCCCAGCATGGCATAGACCGCGAGTTCCGCCCGCCCGGACAGCACGAGCGGCAGCGCCACCGCCGCCATGGCCACCGCCGCGCGGAGGGCGAAGTGCCGGACCGGCCCTACGCCCGCGTCGCCGCCCCGAGGAACCGTTCGCGATTGACGATCGCCCGGTCGATCTCCCCGTCGGCGACCAGCCGTCCCGAGTCGTCCACGGCCCGGACGCGGAAGGTGAGCGTCGGCCCGGTGCACGGCGAGGTCGAGGCGGAGATCCTGGACCAGGAGCCCGACTCGCACGCGACCTGGCGGAGTCTGGAGCGGCGCCCCGCGCACCGCGGCGAGGTGCGGTTCCGGCCCACCGCTCTGGGCGGCACCGCGCTCTCACCGGGGCCGGCCGCCGTCACCTGGCGCGGGCCGCCCCCGTGCTCTCCCGTTCGATCAGCCGGGGCACCGGCACCCGCACGGTGCGGGCCGGGCCGCCGTCGAGGAGGGCGGTCAGTTCGCGGGCCGCGGTGCGGCCGAACTCGACGCTGTCCCGCGACAGGGCGGACAGCCACGGCCTGACCATCCGGCACAGGGCCGAGTCCTCCCAGGCCACCACCGACACGTCCGCCGGGACGGAGAAGCCGAGTTCGGCGGCGGTGGCGACCCCCGCGAGGGCCATCACGTCGTTGTCGTAGATCAGCGCCGTCGGGGGAGCGGGCGCGCCGAGGACCCGGCGGGTGACGGCGGCGCCCTCGGCGTCGGAGTAGTCGGTGGTCACCGACTCCACGCCGGTCAGCCCGCGCCGCCCGGCCTCGGCGCGCAGCGTCCGGATCCGGCGCTGGGTGTGGGCGAGGCCGGACAGCCCCGCGATGTGCACGATCCGCCGGTGGCCCAGCGCGTGGAGCCCGTCCACCACGGCCGCCATCGCGCCCGCGTCGTCCGCCCACACGGTGGAAAGGCCAGGGTGCCGCTCGTCCGGCGCGCCGCCGATCACCACGGCGGGCAGCCCGAGTTCGTCGAGCAGGTCCGGACGCGGGTCGTCGGTGCGCGGGTCCACCACCAGGACGCCGTCCACCCGGTGCTCGGCCCACCATCTGCGGTAGACCGCGCACTCGTCGGCCAGGTCCTCCACCACCTGGAACAGCAGCCCGAGATGGCGCTCGGCCAGCACCTCCTGGATGCCGGAGACCAGTTGCAGGAAGAAGGAGTCCACCCCGAGCGTGTCCGCGGGCCGGGCCAGCACGAAGCCGATCGTGGCCGCGCCCTCGCCGGACAGCGCGCGGGCCGCCGTGCTGGGCCGCCAGCCGAGCTGCTCGGCGACCCGGCGGACCCGGTCGCGGGTGACCTCGGAGACACCGGGCCGGCCGTTGAGCGCGAAGGAGACCGCGCTCTCGGAGACACCGGCGCGGCGCGCGATGTCCTTCATCGTCGGCCGGCGCGCCGGAGACCGCTTGGCCGGCATGTACGTCCTCATTTCCCCGCGCCGCGGTGATCGCCGTAGCCCGCGACGCGGTGATCGCTAAAGCGCTTGAGTGAAAGAAGTCAGATCGGGACTCTAAAGCGCATTAGCTGTACTGGCAAGTCATCACCGACATCCCTCTGACCTGCTCCTACGTCCAACTAATCGCTTTAGTGGCACCTCATCCATTGACTTCCCGATGAATCGGCGTGCATCGTCGCTGCCGAAACGATTCGCAACCCGCCGCCGACGCCGCAAGGGAGCCGTGTCACCGTGCCCATGTCCCGCAGAGCACTCGCCGCAGCCGCCGTCACCGCCCTCGTCCTGCCGCTGAGCGCCTGCGGCTCCTCCGACGGCGGCGGGGGCGCCACGGCCGACGCCTCCGGCAAGGTCGAGGGCGACATCACCTTCGAGACCTGGAACCTGCGCGCCAACTTCAAGGACTACTTCGAGGGCCTGATCGCCGACTTCGAGAAGAAGTACCCCGGCACCCACGTAAAGTGGATCGACCAGCCCGCCGAGGGCTACGCCGACAAGATCAGCGCCGACGCGGCCGGCGGCACCCTGCCCGACGTCGTCAACGTCTCCCCGGACCTGGCAGCGCCGCTCGCCAAGTCGGGCCTCGCGCTGGACCTGGACAAGGCCGCCGCCAAGTACCGGTCCGAGTACCTGCCCGGCGCCTGGGCCGGCCACCAGGTCCCCGGCATGACCGGGACGTACGCCTTCCCCTGGTACCTGAACACCGGCCCGCTGTTCTACAACAAGACCCTCTTCGCGCAGGCCGGCCTCGACGCCGCCAAACCGCCGCGCACGTACGACGAACTCTTCGCCGACGCGCTCCAGCTGGCGCACAAGTCCGGCGGCAAGGTCGCCACCCTGGCCAACGTGCCCACCATCGAGGACTTCGGCCGCTACGGCTCGTCCCTGATGAACAAGGCCGGCACCGGCTTCGCCTTCAACGACGCCAAGGGCATCGAACTCCTCACCAAGTACAAGGAGTTGTACGACGCCAAGGCGCTCGATCCGCAGGTGCTCACCGCCACCCCCGAGTCCACCGGCAAGAAGTTCCTCACCGGCGCCGTCGCCATGAACCCCGGCAGCGCCCTGGACCTGGACCACTTCAAGAAGCAGGCGCCGAGCCTGTACAAGAACATCGGCATCACCGACCAGATCACCAGCACCGGCCACGTCAACATGTACGTGATGGGCCTGATGGTGAACTCCCGCACCAAGCGCGCCCCCGCCGCCGTCACCTTCGCGCACTACGTCACCGACGCCGAGCACCAGATGTCGTTCGCCAAGAAGGTCGCCATCTTCCCGAGCACCGCCGGCTCGCTCGACGACCCGTACTTCACCAAGGAGGACGGCACCGACGAGACCCGGGTCCGCGTCGCCGCCGCCAAGTCCCTGAAGAACGCGGTGAACTACACGCCCGTGCTGTTCAGCGAGCAGATGAAGACCGCCCTGCGCAACGAGGTCGCCAAGGCGCTCCAGGGCAAGCAGAGCCCCAAGGAAGCGCTCGACAACGCTGTCAAGGCGTGCGACCTGCTCCTCCAGCAGCAGGGCTGACCGACCATGCCCCCCACCCGGTCCACCCCGGCCGTGCCCCGGACCCGCCCCGCACGCCCGGCCCGCCCCACCGTCCGCCGGCCGGCCCGGCTCACGGGCCGCCGCCCGGCGCGGCTGCCCGTGATCCGGGTGCGCCGCCAACTGCCCACCAGCCCCTGGCTGTTCGCCGCCCCGGGGCTCCTCGTCACCGGTGTGTTCATCCTCTATCCGTTCCTGTCCACGGTGGCCAACGCCTTCACCGACCGCCGCACCCTTGTCCCCGGCCGCTTCGTCGGGCTCGCCAACTTCCGCGAGCTGCTGCACGACGACATGTTCTGGATCGCCCTGCGCAACAGCGTGCTCTACATCGCCGGCGTCGTCCCCGCCCTGGTGATCCTGCCGCTGCTGCTCGCCCTGCTGGTGCAGAAGAACATCCCCGGCATCGCCTTCTTCCGGTCCGCCTTCTACACCCCGGTCGTCGCCTCGATCGTCGTCGTCGGCCTGATCTGGGTGTGGCTGCTGGACGAACGCGGCCTGGTGAACGCGCTGCTGCAGACCGTGGGCCTGGACCGGGTCGGCTTCCTCAGCGACCAGTGGCTGCTGCTGATCAGCGCCATGACCGTCACGGTCTGGAAGGGCCTCGGCTACTACATGATCGTCTACCTCGCCGCGCTGGCCAACGTCCCGCGCGAACTGCACGAGGCGGCCGCCGTGGACGGCGCGGGCGCGGTGCGCCGCTTCCTCACCGTCACCGTGCCGGCCGTCCGCTCCACCATGGTCCTGGTCGCCGCGCTCTCCTCGGTCGCCGCCTTCAAGGTGTTCTCCGAGGTGTACCTGATGGCCGGGCCCAGCGGCGGACCGGCAGGCGAGGACACCACCCTGGTCATGCTCGTCCAGCGCACCGGCACCGGACTGTCCGGCCGGGTCGGCTACGCCTCCGCCCTCTCCCTGGTCGTCTTCGTCGTCACCGTCGTCCTGATGCTGCTCGTCCTGCGCGCCGACCGGAAGGAGGAGTCATGAGCACCGCCGACACCCCGGCCGCGCAGCCACCCGCCGCGCAGCCACCCGCCGCGCAACCCTCCGCCGCGCGGCCACCCGCCGCACCGGCCGCGCGGCCACCCGCCGCCCGGACCCGCAGGTCCCGCCTCACCGACGAGAACGGCCGCCGCGTCCCCGTCTGGGAGCTGGTCCTGCGCTACGCGCTGCTGCTCGCCGTCCTCGCCCTGACCGTCGGCCCGTTCCTGTGGCAGCTGTCCACCTCGCTCAAGGGCCCCACCGAGGACATCTTCAGCTCCCCGCCCAAGTTCCTGCCCGGCCATCCCACCCTGCACAACTACGAACGGGTCGCCGACACCATCCCGGTGTGGGACTACGCCCTGAACTCCCTGAAGGTCGCCGCCGCCAACGTCGTCACCAACTGCGTCGGCTCCGCCCTCGCCGGCTACGCGCTGGCCCGGCTGCGCTACCGGGGCCGCGGCGCGACCACCCTGGTCTTCGTGCTGGCCATGCTCGTGCCCGCCGAGGGCATCATCATCGCCCAGTTCACGACGATGCGGGAACTCGGCCTGAACAACACGCTCGTCGGCGTGGTGCTGCCCGGCGCCGTCGCCGCCCTGAACGTGCTGCTGATGCGCAACGCCTTCCGCAACCTGCCCTACGAGGTGGAGGAAGCCGCCTACGTCGACGGCGCGAACGTGTGGCAGCGGTTCTGGCGGATCGCGCTGCCCTCGGTCAGGGGCACCCTCGCCGTCGTCGCGATCTTCGCCTTCATGGGCGCCTGGGACGACTTCCTGTGGCCGCTCATCGTGCTCAGCGACCCCTCCAGATTCACCCTGACCATCGGCCTCAACTACCTGCACGGCACCTTCGCGGGCGACGAACGCCTCGTCGCCGCCGGCACCGTCATCGCCGTGGCCCCGCTGATCGCCCTCTTCGCCTGCCTCCAGCGGTTCTTCTTCCGCGGCGTCGGCGAGGGCGCCGTCAAGGGCTGAGACCCCGGCCGCCCCGACCGCCGTACCCCACCCCGCAAGGACCCCGTATGCCTGCTGCCGTGCGCTTCGGCGTCAACTACACCCCGAGCCAGGGCTGGTTCCACCACTGGCTCGACTTCGACCTCGACGCCGTCCGCGCCGACCTCGACTCCATCGCCGCGCTCGGCCTGGACCACATCCGCGTCTTCCCGCTGTGGCCCTACTTCCAGCCCGACCGCGCCCTGATCCGCCCCCGCGCCGTGCAACAGCTGGTCCAGCTCGTCGACGCGGCCGGCGAACGCGGGCTCGACGTCAACGTGGACGCGCTGCAAGGACACCTGTCCAGCTTCGACTTCCTGCCCGCCTGGACCCGCACCTGGCACCGCCGCAACCTGTTCACCGACCCCGAGGTCCTCGACGGCCAGGCCGCCTACCTGCGCACCCTGGCCGCCGCCCTCGCCGACCGGCCGCACTTCCTCGGCATGACCCTCGGCAACGAGATCAACCAGTTCTCCGGCGCCCCCCACCCCGACCCCGACCGGGCCACCGCCGAGCAGATCGACGCCTGGCTGGAACGCATGCTCACCGCCTGCGAGAAGGGCGCCCCCGGCAAGCTCCACCTGCACGCCGAGTACGACGCCACCTGGTACCGCGACGACATGCCGTTCACCCCCGCCCAGGCCGCCCGGCACGGCGCCCTCACCGCCGTCCACTCCTGGGTCTTCAACGGCACCGCCCAGCGCCACGGCCGCACCTCCGTGCCCACCGAGCAGCACGCCGCCTACCTGATCGAGCTGAGCAAGGCGTGGGCCGAGGACCCGCACCGCCCGGTCTGGCTCCAGGAGGTCGGCGCGCCCGCCCCGCTGATCCCCGCCGAGCACGCCGCCGCCTTCGCCGAGGCCACCGTCGCCGCCGCCCTGGACTGCCCCGACCTGTGGGGCGTCACCTGGTGGTGCTCGCACGACGTCTCCCGCCGCCTCGCCGACTTCCCCGACCTCGAATACAGCCTCGGCCTGCTCACCAACGACCGCCGGCCCAAGGACATCGCCCGCGCCCTGTCCCGCGCCGCACGCGCCGCCCGGGAGCGCCCCACCGCCCCGGCCCCGCGCACCACCGCCCTGACCGTCCCCGCCGACCCGGCCGCCCGCTCCCGCTGCGCACCCGGCGGCGACGTGTTCGAGGCGTTCTTCCGGCTGACCGCCGACGGCGCCCGCCCCACCACCGTCCTCGACACCCACGCGGCCGACGGCGCCCATCTGTCCGCCCGCGGCATCACCGAAGTCGTCACGTCCGACCAGGTACTCCCCCACCCGCAAGGAGGCCCCCGCTCGTGAACCCCACCCGACGCACCGTGCTGCTCGCCGCCGCCGGCTCCGCGCTGCTGCCCGCCCTGCCCGCCACCGCGACGGCCGCCCCGAGGGCCGCGGCCGCCCTCCAGCCGTACACCTCCTACTGGTACCCCGACTCGCTGCCCGCCGGCAGCCCCGGCGCCGGCATCACCTGGCGCAGCCTCAAGAGCTGGCGCGCCGCCGCCGACGCCGATCTCGCCTTCAACGCCGCCGCCGTCCCGCTCGCCCCCCGCTTCACCCCGGTCCCCGCCAACGCCACCGCCCGCGCGGACCAGGCGCGGATCCAGTCCCTGGTCTCCTTCGGGCCCACCGCGGGCAACCCGTCGCAGGGCTCGGCCACCGCCGACTCCTACGCCCTCACCCATTGGGCGTACCTGGACGAACTGGTCTTCTGGGGCGGCTCGTCCGGCGAGGGACTGATCCTCGCCCCGATCGCGCCGATCGTGGACGCCGCCCACCGGCACGGCGTGCCCGTCCTCGGCAACGTCTTCCTGCCGCCCGCCGCCTACGGCGGACAGCTCCAGTGGACGCGCGACCTCGTGCAGCGGGACGCCGCCGGGCACTACCCGCTCGCCGCCCAACTCGTCGCCGTCGCCGCCGCGTACGGCTTCGACGGCTGGTTCGTCAACGCCGAGACCGGCGGCGGCGACAGCGCCCTGGGCGCCGCCATGCTCGGCTTCGTCAAGGAGCTGAAGGCCCTCGCCGCGGCCAAGGGGCAGCGGGTGACCTGGTACGACGCGATGACCGTGAACGGCTCGGTGAGCTGGCAGGGCGCGCTGAACGGACAGAACCAGGCCCTGTTCCAGGCCGCCGACGCCATGTTCCTCGACTTCCGCTGGAGCGCCGGCACCCTCGCCGCCTCCGGGCGAAAGGCGGAGCAACTGGGGCGCGAGCGCTACGAGTTGTGGGCCGGCGTCGACGTGGAGTCGAACGGCCCGGACACCTCCGTCGACTGGGACGCGATCGTGCCCGCCGACGCCCCGCACACCACCTCCCTCGGCCTCTACCGCCCCGAGCAGACCCGCAACCACCTGCCCGCCGGCCACACCCCGGACGACTTCCACGCCGCCGACGACCGGTTCTGGACCGGCCGCTCCCTGGACCCGGCCCGCCCCGACACCACCGACCGCTGGCGGGCCCCCGCCGTCTTTGTCGCCGACCGCTCCACCGTGACCTCGCTGCCGTTCGCGAGCGTCTTCAGCACCGGCCACGGACTGCGCTGGTACGAGGACGGCGCGGTCGCCTCCGACACGCCGTGGAACCACCTCGGCCTCCAGGACCGGCTGCCGTCCCGCCGCTGGGTCGTCCGCACCGGCGGCGAACGGCCCACCGTCGCCTTCGACTTCGCCGACGCCTGGCGCGGCGGCAGCAGTGTGCTGGTGGCCGGCGCGCTCGACGAGCCCGCCGTGCTCGACCTGTACGCCACCCGGCTGCCGATCGGCCCCGACACCGTGGTCGAGCTGACCCACCGCGCGGAGACCGGCGGCGTGCGGGTCGAGCTGGCCGTCGCCACCGCCGAGCCGGACGCGGCCGGGGCGGCCCCACCGTACACGTATCTCCCGCTGCCCGCCGGGAGCGGCGACGGCTGGCGGACCACGGCCGTCCGGCTCACCGGCCTGTCCGGCACCGTGCACGCGCTCGGCGTCCGCCTCACCGCCGCCGACGGCGGGCCGGTGCGCTGGCGGCTCGGCCGGCTCGCCGTCCGCGACCGCGCCACCACCCCGGCCGCCCCCACCGGCGCGCGGATCACCGCCGCGTCCGGCGGCGACCTGCGCCTGGCCTGGAACCACCCGGCGCCCGGCACGGTCCGCCACTACACCGTGCACCGCGTGCTGCCCGACGGCACCCGCCGCTTCCTCGGCGGCACCTGCCAGCGCGCCCACTTCGCCGGCGGCCTCACCCCCGCGCCGGGCGAACGCGCCGCACGGTTGGAAGTGCGCGCGGTGGGGGAGCTGTACACCTCGTCGGCCCCCGCGACCGTCACCCGCGCCTGGTGACCCCCACCCGGTGCCCCGCACCCCGGTAACCACCCGCCGATCCGCCCGCTGACGTACGACCTACGGAGCATCCCGCATGCATGACGACCGCAGCCTGGTCGAAGCCCGCCTCAAGCGCGTCCTGGACGAGCGCGTCCGCCCCGCCGTGTACCCCGAGTCCGTCCCGCTGGACGTGGCCGTGTGGCACGCGCCCGGCGAGCCGGTGCCGGTCGCCGAGGGCCTGGCCGCCGAGCCCGCGCCGATCGAGGTGGGCGCCCGCTGGGGTGCTCCGTGGGGCACCAGCTGGTTCCGGGTCACCGGGACCGTCCCCGAGGCGTGGGCCGGGAAGACGGTGGAGGCCCTGCTCGACCTCGGCTTCGACGAGAACATGCCCGGCTTCCAGTGCGAGGGCCTGGTCTACCGGCCCGACGGCACCCCCGTGAAGGGCCTCAACCCGCGCAACCAGTGGGTGCGGATCGGCGCGCCGGTCGCGGGCGGCGAACAGGTGCGCCTGCACGTCGAGGCCGCCTCCAACCCGGTCATCCTCGACTACCACCCCTTCCTGCCCACCCGGCTCGGCGACAAGGAGACCGCTGGCAGCGACCCGCAGTACACGCTCACCCGCATGGACCTCGCCGTCTTCGACGAGACCGTGTGGCAGCTCGTCATCGACCTGGAGGTCCTCGGGGAGCTGATGGGCGAGCTGCCGGTGGACTCCCCGCGCCGCCACGAGATCCTGCGCGCCGTGGACCGCGCCCTGGACGCCGTCGACCTCCAGGACGTGAACGGCACCGCCGCACGCGCCCGCGCGCGGCTCACCGGCGTCCTCGCCGCGCCCGCGGTGCCCTCCGCGCACCGGATCAGCGCCGTCGGGCACGCGCACATCGACTCCGCCTGGCTGTGGCCGCTGCGCGAGACCGTCCGCAAGGTGGCCCGCACCACCTCCAACATGACCGCCCTGCTGGAGGACGAGCCCGACTTCGTCTTCGCCATGTCCCAGGCGCAGCAGTGGGCCTGGATCAAGGAGCACCGGCCCGAGGTATGGGCGAAGGTGAAGAAGGCGGTCGCGGACGGGCGGTTCGTGCCGGCCGGCGGCATGTGGGTGGAGTCCGACACCAACATGCCCGGCTCGGAGGCGATGGCCCGGCAGTTCGTGCACGGCAAGCGGTTCTTCCTCGACGAGTTCGGCATCGAGAACGACGAGGCGTGGCTGCCCGACACCTTCGGCTTCGCCGCCGGACTCCCGCAGATCATCAAGGCGGCCGGCTCCACCCGGCTGCTGACGCAGAAGATCTCCTGGTCGCAGACGAACCGGTTCCCGCACCACACCTTCTGGTGGGAGGGCATCGACGGCACCCGGATCTTCACCCACTTCCCGCCCGTGGACACCTACAACTGCTCCATGAAGGGCGGCGAGATCGCCCACGCGGCCCGCAACTTCAAGGACAAGGGCGTCGCCCGGCACTCCCTGGCGCCCACCGGCTGGGGCGACGGGGGCGGCGGCACCACCCGCGAGATGGTCGCCAAGGCGGCCCGGCTGCGCGACCTGGAGGGCTCGGCGCGCGTGGAGTGGGAGACCCCGGCCGCCTTCTTCGACAAGGCCGAGGCCGAGTACCCCGAACCGCCCGTCTGGGTCGGCGAGCTGTACCTCGAACTGCACCGCGCCACCCTCACCAGCCAGGCGAAGACCAAGCAGGGCAACCGGCGCAGCGAGCACCTGCTGCGCGAGGCCGAGCTGTGGGCGGCGACCGCCGCCGTCCGCACCGGATTCCCGTACCCTTACGAGGAGTTGGACCGGATCTGGAAGACGGTGCTGCTGCACCAGTTCCACGACATCCTGCCCGGCTCGTCCATCGCCTGGGTGCACCGCGAGGCCCGCGCCACCTACGACCGGATCGCCGCCGAACTGGACGCGATCACCGAGGCCGCGCAGCGCGCGCTGGCCGGCGAGGGCACGACGGAACTGGTCTTCAACGCGGCCCCGCACCCCCGCGCCGGCGTCCCGGCGGGCGGCGCGGCCGCCCCGGCCGCCCCGGGCGGCACCCGGCTGACGCCCCGCGAGGACGGCGGACACGTCCTGGACAACGGCCTGCTGCGGATCGCGGTCGACGCCCGCGGGCTCGTCGTCTCCGCCTACGACCTGGAGGCCGACCGGGAGACCGTCGCCCCGGGCCGCGCCGCGAACCTGCTCCAACTGCACCCCGACTTCCCGAACATGTGGGACGCCTGGGACGTGGACGAGTTCTACCGCAACACGGTCACCGACCTGACCGACGCCGACGAGGTCACCGCGGGTGAGGACGGCGCCTCGGTGCGGATCGTACGGTCCTTCGGCGCCTCCCGCGTCACCCAGGTGCTGTCGCTGGCGGCCGGGGAACGGCGGCTGGTGCTGGACACGGAGGTCGACTGGCACGAGACGGAGAAGTTCCTCAAACTCGCCTTCCCGCTGGACGTGCACGCCGAACGGTACGCCTCCGAGACCCAGTTCGGGCACTTCCACCGCCCCACCCACACCAACACCTCCTGGGAGGCGGCCAAGTTCGAGGCGTGCAACCACCGCTTCGTGCACGTGGCCGAACCCGGCTGGGGCGTCGCGATCGTCAACGACTCGACGTACGGCCACGATGTGACCCGTACCGTCCGGGCCGACGGCGACCGGGGCACCACCACCACGGTCCGGGTGTCGCTGCTGCGCGCCCCGCGCTTCCCCGACCCGGAGACCGACCAGGGCGTCCACCGCTTCCGGCACGCCCTGGCGCCCGGCGCGGACATCGGCGACGCGGTCCGCGAGGGCTGGCGGATCAACGTGCCCGAGCGGCGCCTGACCGGGGCCGGCGAGGTCGCCCCGCTGGTGACGGTGGACGACCCGGCGGTGGTCGTCACGGCGGTCAAGCTCGCCGACGACGGCAGCGGCGACGTGGTGGTCCGCTTCCACGAGGCGCACGGCGGCCGGGCCCGGGCCACCCTGACGGCCGGCTTCGCCCACGCCGGGGTCACGGCGACGGACCTGCTGGAACGGCCGCTCGCCGAGGCCGCCGCCCCTGAGCACGACGGCGAGCGGATCACCGTACGGCTGCGCCCGTTCGAGCTGGTGACGCTGCGCTTCCGGCGCGCCTGATGACCGTGGCCGGTCGTGGGGCGGCCGGCACGCCGCCCTACGGCCGTCCGTCCGCCCCGGCCACGCCCGCCTCGCTGAGCGCCAGCCACACCCGGTCGCGGGTGAGCGGGAGTTCGGTGAAGCGGATGCCGGTCGCGTCCCGCAGGGCGTTGGCGAAGGCGGGCGCGACCGGGTTGAACGGGCTCTCGCTCATCGACTTGGCGCCCAGCGGGCCGATCGCGTCCGCCGTCTCCATGAAGTGCACCTCGGTGCGCGGGACGTCGGCGTACTGGGGCAGCCGGTAGCGGCGGAAGGCGGCCGTCTCCACCGCGCCGGTGCCGTCGATGCGGACGTTCTCGAAGAGGGTCGCGCCGAGCGCCTGGGCCACCCCGCCCTCGACCTGGCCGCGGCACTGCATCGGGTTCATCACCTTGCCCGCGTCGGCGGCGTGCACGCTGCGCAGGATGCGGATCTCGCCGCTGCCGGGATCGACGGCCACCTTGAACCACTGGGCGTTGAAGGCGACCGAGCGCGGGGTGCCGCCGAAGTGCCCGTCGGCGGCGAACTCCACGCCGACCGCGCGGGCGGTCTGGTGCAGTTCCTTGAGCGTCAGCCGGCCGCCCGGGTGCAGCACGGCCTCCTCCGCGAGCGCGCACTGGTCGCGCGGGACGCGCAGGTGCGCGGCGGCGAAGTCGAGGAGCATGTCCGCGAGGGCGCGGGCGGCGCGCAGGGTGGCCTTGCCCGCGACGACGGTGCCGGTGGAGGCGAAGGCGCCGGTGTCGTGGCGTACGACGTCGGTGTCCGACTGGCGGACGGTGATCCGCTCGACGGTGGTGGCGAGTTCGCCGGCCGCGATCTGCTGGTGCACGGTGGTGGTGCCGTTGCCGAACTCGGCGGTGCCGACCGCCAGATCGAAGGTACCGTCGCCCAGCAGGGTGGCCCTCGCGTCGGCGATGTGGCCGCCGGGCGGGCCGGTCGCGATCATCGCGAGGGCGGCTCCCTCGCCCACCAGCCAGCCTTCCGGGGCCGGCTGGCCGGCGTCGGTCTGCGCCTGCGCCCGGCGGACGATCCCCACGCACTGGTCGAGGCCGTAGCTCGCGATGTGCAGATCCTCCTCGTGGCCGCCGGGAGTGGCCATCGGCTCGTCGGGGCCGATGACGTTGCGGGCCTTGAACTCCAGTGGATCGAGGTCGAGTCGGCGGGCCAGTTCGTCGAAGGCGGACTCGACGGCGAACATCACCTGGCCGAGGCCGTAGCCGCGGAAGGCGCCCGCCGGGACGGTGTGCGTGTACACCGAGTAGGCGTCGACCTTCTTGTGCCGGGCGCGGTAGACGGCCATGGACTCGCCGACGCTGTGGAACATCACCGCCGGCCCGTGGTTGCCGTACGCCCCCGTGTTGGCGACCACCCGCAGCTGGAGCGCGGTCAGCGTGCCGTCGCGGCGGGCGCCCGCCTTGACGTGGACGGTGAAGGGGTGGCGGGTGGTGGCCCCGTAGAACTGCTCGGCGCGGGTGTACTCCAGCTTCACCGGGCGGCGCAGCCGCAGCACCGCCAGCGCCACGACGTCCTCGACCAGCATCTCCTGCTTGCCGCCGAAGCCGCCGCCGACCCGGCCCGCGACCACCCGCACCCGCTCCTCGGGCAGGTCGTACAGGGCGCACAGCGCGCGGCGGGTGAGGAACGGCGTCTGGGAGCTGGTGCGCACGGTCAGCCGGTCGTCCTCGTCGAACCAGGCGAGAGCGCCGTGCGTCTCCAGGCTGGCGTGCTGCGCCCGCTGGGTGCGGAAGGTCTCCTCGTAGACCAGGTCGGCCTCGGCGAAGCCGGCCGCCACGTCGCCGATCTCGCCGTGCGCCTCGCCGACCACGTTGGCCCGCGGCCGCGCGATCCGGGCGGTGGCCGCGTCCTTGTCGTGCACGACGGGCGCCCCCGGCCACATCGCCTCCTCCGGGTCCAGCACCGCGGGCAGCACCTCGTACGTCACCTCGATCCGCCGGCAGCCCTCCTCGGCGGCGGCCTCGCTGTCGGCGACGACGGCGGCGACGCGCTGGCCGATGTAGCGCACCGTGTCGTCCAGCACGCGGGTGTCGTCCGGGTCCTCCTCCGGGTGCTCGTGCCGGGCGGTGGAGAAGTGCCGTTCGGGGGCGTCCCGGTGGGTGAACACGGCGTGCACGCCGGGCACGCGCAGCGCGGCGGAGGTGTCCACGGCGACGACGCGGGCGTGGGCGTGCGGCGAGCGCAGCAGCTTCATGTGCAGCAGGCCGGGCACCTCCACGTCGAAGGTGTAGCGGGCGGTGCCGGTGACGACCTGCGGCCCGGCCGGGGCGGGCAGGCTGCGGCCGACGCTCTCGCCGGGCGCCGGCGCCTCGACGTTCTTCACCCCGCGCACCGCGTCCTCGATGGCCCGGTAGCCGGTGCAACGGCACAGGTTTCCCTTGAACGCCCGGGGCAGATCGGCGAGTTTGTCCTCGTCCAGGGCGGCCGTGGTCATCAGGAAGCCGGCCGTGCAGAAGCCGCACTGGAAGCCCTGCGCGTCGAGGAACCGCCGCTGCACCGGGTGCAGTTCGCCCTCGGGCGAGGCCAGGCCCTCGACGGTGGTGACCGTGCGGCCGTCGGCGCGGAAGGCCGGGTACAGGCAGCTGTGCACCGGCTCGCCGTCGACGTGCACCGTGCACGCGCCGCAGTCGCCCGCGTCGCAGCCCTTCTTCACGCCGAACCAGCCGCGCTCGCGCAGATACGTGCGCAGGCACTGGCCGGGACGCGGGTCCTCCTCGTGCTGCCGGCCGTTGACCTCGATCTTCATCGTGTCGCCCCTCCCAGCTCCCGGCGGATCTCCTCCGCGTACCGGAACGTCATGTGCCGCCGCCACTCGGGCAGCCCGTGGATGTCGTCGAACCACTCGCCGTCGGCGACGGCCGAGCCGAGCGCCGACCGCAGCGCCCCGGCCGTCGGCGGCAGCGGGAACCACAGCCGCACCGGCCGGACCGTCGCGGCGGTCACCGTCACCGCGAGCGAGCCGTCCACCGGGTCCAGCGCCCCGATCACCAGCACCCCGGAGCGCCCCAGCCCGTACAGCGACGCCTGCCGGAAGGCCGTACGGCAGCCGAGGGCGCGGGCGGGCAGGGTGACCGAGCGCAGCAGCTCGCCCTCGGCCAGGACCTTGCGGCCCGCGCCGGTCACGAAGTCGGCGACCTTCACCCGGCGGCGCGCGCCGTCCTGCGCGATCAGCAGACAGGTTCCGTCGAGCGCCGAGGTCAGCGAGGTCATCGGCCCGGCCGGCAGGGCGTTGCAGAGGTTGCCGCCGACGGTCGCCATGTTCCAGATCTTGAACGAGGCGAGGAACGCCCGGCAGCACTGCTCGAACAGCGGCGCCGCCTCGGCGGGCAGCGCCTGCGCGAACCGGGACAGCTGGGCGATGGTGCAGGTGGCCGCGATCTCCAGCGAGCCGTCCGGCTGCCGTCGTACGGGCGTCCAGCCGGTGCGGCTGAGGTCGACCAGGCGGCGCAGGTGGGGCTGCGGCTCCGAGAACAGATAGGTGCCGCCGCCCAGCCAGGCGTCGCCCGGCCGCCAGGGCGCGGGACGCCGGGCGTCGCGAATCTCCACCACCGTGTTGAGGTCCATGGCCGGAAGTGAAGCAAGCCGGAGGGGGTCGCGACGACTGGTTCACAGCACGGAAACCCACTTGTTCCAGGCCCGTCTCCTGGTGAATCAACCAAGAGGCATACCGCTCGTGTGCTCTTGCATTTACCATGCGATGACTCGTATCCACCTGGTGAATGTGAGATGCCGGACGACAAGACCCCGCTGCCCGGCGCCCGCACGAGGAGCCGGAACATGCACGTCGAACACCTGTTGCAGGACGAGTCCCTGGGCCTGCGCCTGCTCTGGGCCGAGGACGCGCTGCTGCGCCGGGAGATCGGCGGCGTCACGGTGACCGACCTGGAGGACCCGGCCCGCTTCGTCCGCCCCGACGAGGTCGTGCTCAGCGGGCTCGTCTGGTGGAGCGCGGACGAGGGGAGGGACAAGGCGGAACGATTCGTCGCCGGGCTGAAGGACGCCGGCGCCGTCGCGCTGCTGGCCGGCGAGGAGACCCACGGCTCGGTCCCCGCCGACCTGGTCGAGGCGTGCGCACGGCACGGGCTGCCGGTCGCGGGCGTCCCCGCCCATGTGATGTTCCGCGCGATCACCGACAGCGTGTACCTGCGCCAGTGGGGAGAGCTGGGCCGCGGACGGGCGCTGCCCGAGCACGTGCGCGGCCGGCTGAACCGGCTGGTCGCGCAGGACGCCGACCCGGCCCTCGTCCTCGCCGCCGCCTTCGCGCACCTGGACACCGTCGCCGCCTACGTCCTGACCGCGACCGGCCGCACCGTCGCCGCCACCCCGGGCGCCGACCCGCTGCCGGCGAAGGCGGCCGCCGCGCTGCCCGGCGGCGACAGCGGCACGACGGCGCCGGTGGAGGCCGACGCGGTGCCCGGACCGTACGAGCGCTGGTGGCTGCACCTGCCGGACGGGGCCGCCGCGCCGCCCCTGCTGCTGCACGAGATCACCGCCGTCCTCGGCCGCTGCCAGACGGCGCTGATCCGCCGCCGCGCCGCCGGACGGCGCACCGCGGACGCGCTGGGCCGGCTGCTGACGACGGCCACGGCCACGACCGCCGCCGCGGCCGGTGACACGGCCGCGGCGCTGCGGGCCTGCGGGCCGGCGGCCGAGGGGCCCTACCGGGTGGTCGTGGCGACCACGACGGCGCGGGGCGCGAACGCGGCGGCGCGGGGCGCGAACGCGGCGGACGGCGCCGCGCCCCGGCCTGCCGAGGCACGGGGCCCGCGGGCACGCGAGACCGACCCGGCGTCGGGCCCGGCCCCCGGTCCGGCGGCCCCGTCCGTGCCCGCGGCACAGAGCGCGCTCGCGGAGGCCGTCGCGCACACCGGCGCGCCGCTCAGCGCGGTGGGACGGCTGCCCGACGGGACCGCGTTCGCGGTCGTGCCCGAGGACGCGGCCGCCGAACTGGCGCGGGCCTGGCCGCTGGTGGCCGCCGCCGACCCCGGAGTCCTGCTGCACGGCGGCCTCGCCGCACCGGCCGCCGACGCGAGCGCGCTGCCCGGCGCCCTGGCCGAGGCCCGCTACGCGCTGACCGCCGCGCGCACGAGCGGCGCGGCCGCTTCCGCCCTGACCGACGTCACCAGCCTGACCAGCCTGGACACCCTGCTCACCGGCGTACCGGCCGAGGTCCGCACCGCCTACAGCCGCACCGTCCTCGGGCCGCTGCTCGACCCGGCGAACGCCTCCGCCGCCGCCCTGCTCGACACCCTGCGGATCTTCCTCGCCCACGACGGCTCCTGGGCCCGCACCGCCGAGGCCCTGCACCTGCACGTCAACACCGTCCACTACCGGATCCAGCGCATCGAGCACTTCACCGGCCGCGACCTGTCCCGGCTGCGCGACCGCCTGGACCTGTGGGCGGCCCTGCTGTGCCACGCCGACCAGGACGCCGACGGAGCCGCTACGACCGCTCGACGTGCACGTTCGTCGACTTCACCCGCGCGACGACCGTGACCCCCACCGCCAGGCCCAGCTCGTCCACCGCCTCCCGGGTCACCAGCGACACGATCCGGTGCGGCCCGGCCTGCACCTCCACCCGCGCCACCACCTCGTCCACCGCGAGCGCCGTGACGATCCCGGTGAACGCGTTGCGCACCGACGTCGGCGGACCGGCCGCGACGGCCCGCTCGTCCTCGGCCGCCCGCTCCCGCACGAACCGCGCGAGCCCCGCCCCGTCGATCACCCGGTTGCCCGCGCCGTCCCGCCCCATCGGCAGCCGCCCCGCGTCCGCCCACCGGCGCACGGTCTCCGGACTCACCCTCAACAGGCGCGCGGCCTGACCAATGCTGTACATGGGCACCCGGGAAACCTTAGGGCCTGTCCGGGGCGCCCCCGCCGTCCGCCCACACGCCAGGCGGGGGTCCGCCCCGGTCCCCAACGCCGTGCTGCTCTGGCCCCCCGGTACGCCGCCGCCGTCGCCCGGCTCCGTGCCGGGGACACGAGATGCGGGACGAGGACACCGCCTGTAAAGGGGTGTACGGGCGGCGCGGGTCGTGGCAGCCGCCGCACTGCCGGGGGAACTGGCCCGGGCGGCCTGCCTCGTGGCCGGGGTCCGGCCGCCCGGGTGGGCGCCGGCGGGCGCCGAGGCGCTGGTGCTCGCGGTGCTGCTGCGGGAAGCCTGGGTGCCGCGCGCTTCGTACGTCGCCGCGCGCGCCCGCCGCGCGGGCCGCCGGGCAGCGCGACGAGCCGCCGTACGAGAGGCGGTGCCGGCTTCCACAACGGCCCGCTCGGCCTGTCCGCGAAGACGTCCGGCGGCGTGGACATGGGCTTCGACCGGGAGCCCGGGGGCACGTTGAACTCCGTGACGACCGGGGGCAGAGCTACTACGGAGGAGCGGGAGCCGTGCCGTGCGCTGTCGGCGGCATGGTGGTCGGCCAGGCATCGGAGTCCGCCTACCAGGACGCCACCAGTTGACGTCCGGTCATCACCCAGAATGAAGGAGTTCCCGTGCACCCGAGCACCGACTCGACTGTACTGGCCTACAAGGGCCTCAGCGGCATACCCCTCTGGCTCCTGGTCGGCATCGCCGTGATCGTCCTCGTGGCGTTCGCGATACGGAGCCGGAACGGCAGGTAATCCCCCTTCCGCCCGCTTGCGTACCCCGCTGGACCGTCCCGGCTGCCGACTCACCCGGGACGGTCCACCGCTGCCGACCCGCCCGGGACGGTCCAGCGGGGTACGGGAACAACCCCTCGCCCACCCCCGAGATCACCCGGACGAGTGGCAGCGGCCCCGCCGCGCCCCCCGGCGGGCCGGGGGGCGACCGGGAGCACGGTAAGCAGGGAACCCCTGCCCGCACCCGCGCCCCGGAGTGACGACGTGGACGCCTACGCCACGCACGAACCGGCGACCGCCGCCACCGGCGAACCGGCGTCGGACGCCGTCGTCGTCGGCGGCGGGGCCGCCGGGCTCTCCCTCGCCCACCGGCTGGCGGCCGTCGGTTCCCTCACCGTCACCCTCGTCGAGGCGCCGGACGGGCCGCGGCGGCCGGCCGAACGGACCTGGTGCTACTGGGACCGGGGCGCCGACGACCTGGACGAGGCGGTCGGCGCCTCCTGGACCCGGCTGCGGGTGCACGGCGCCGACGGCGCCCCCGTCACCGTCGAGGCGTGGCCGTTCAGTTACCGCATGATCCGCTCCCCGGCGCTGGAACGACTGGTGCACGACCGGCTCGCCCGCACCCCCGGCGGACGCCTCCTGCGCGCGACCGCCGACACCGTGCGCACTGCCACCACCGCCGACGGCGCGCGGGCCGAGGTCGACTGCACGACGCCCGACGGCCGGCGGCTCACCCTGCGCGCCCGCCACGTCTTCGACTCCCGGCCGCTGCCCGCCGAGCCGCCCGCCCGGACCCGGCTGCTCCAGCACTTCCGCGGCTGGTTCGTGCGCACGGACACCGCCCGCTTCGACCCCGCCGTCGCCGATCTGATGGACTTCCGGGTGCCGCAGCCGCGCCACGGCCTCGCCTTCGGCTACGTCCTGCCACTCGCCCCCGACCGGGCCCTGGTGGAGTACACCGAGTTCTCCCGCACCCCGCTCACCGCACCCGCCTACGAAGCGGCGCTCGCCCGCTACACCCGCGACGTGCTCCGGCTCGGCGCCTTCACCGTCGAGGCGGCCGAACAAGGCGTCATCCCGATGACCGACGCCCGCTTCCCGCACCGGGACGGCGCGGTCGTCCGGATCGGCACCGCAGGCGGCGCCACCCGCCCCGCCACCGGCTACACCTTCGCCGCCGTCCAGCGGCAGAGCCGGGCCGTCGCCGCCGCCCTGAGCGCCGGACGCGCGCACACGCCCCGCCCCCACCGGCGCCGGACGCTGGCCATGGACGCGGTACTCCTGCGCGCCCTGGACACCGGGCGGATCGACGGCCCCGCCTTCTTCACCACCCTGTTCCGCGACGTCCCGCCGCACCGCCTGCTGCGCTTCCTCGACGGCGCCACCACCCTGGGCGAGGACTGGTCCGTCGGCCTGTGCTGCCCCGTCGTCCCCATGCTCCGCACCGCCCTCGAACTGCCCTTCCTGTCCCGCCGCCCCCTCGCGCCCCGAGCCGAAGAGAGCCACCGATGACCCTGCTGCGCGACCACGACCTGGCACGCGCCTTCGACCACGCCTCCCACAGCTACGACCGCCTCACCGCCCTCAACCCCGGCTACCGCGCCGACCTCGCCCGCTCGGCGCGCCGCCTCCGGCTGCCCCGGGGCGGCGCCGGACTGCACCTCCTCGACCTCGGCTGCGGCACCGGCGCCTCCACCCGCGCCCTGCTGACGGCCGCGCCGCACGCCCGGATCACCGCCGTGGACGCCTCCTCGGGCATGCTCCGGCGCGCCCTCGCCAAGCCCTGGCCGGACCGGGTGCGCTTCCTCCACCTGACCGCCGAGGAGGTGGCGGGCGCCGAGGAAGGGCCGTTCGACGCGGTGTTCGCCGCCTACCTGTTCCGCAACGTCACCGACCCGGACGCCGTCCTCGCCGCCGTACGCGCCCTGCTGCGGCCGGGCGGCCGGCTCGCCGCGCACGAGTACAGCCTCAGCGGCGCGGCCGCGCACCGCGCCCTGTGGACGGCCGTGTGCCACGGGGTGATCATCCCGGCCGGCACGCTCAGCGGCGACCGCGCCCTCTACCGCCACCTGTGGCGCAGCGTCCTCGCCTTCGACACCGCCCCCGAGTTCGCCGCCCGGCTCACCGGCGCGGGCTTCACCGGCGTACGCGCGGTTCCCGTCGCCGGATGGCAGACCGGCATCGTCCACACCTTCCTCGCCCGCGCGGACACCGCCGCGACGACGCGGACCGGCACACGGACCGCCACACGGACCACCCGGTGAACGCCGCCCCGCGCCGGACCGCCCGCCGGGGCCGCGACCGCAAGGCAGAGATCCTCTTCCCGGCGCCCGGCCGGGACCGCTTCCCGCACACCGACGCGCCGAGCGTCGCCGTCGCGGGCGGCGGCATCGCGGGCCTCGCCGCGGCCACCCTGCTGGCCGAACGCGGCGCCCGCGTCACCCTCTACGAACAGCACGACGCGCTCGGCGGCCGCCTCTCCGGCGAACGCACCCGCCTCGCCGACGGCTCCCGGGCCACCATGAGCCGCGGCTTTCACGCCTTCTTCCGGCAGTACTACAACCTGCGCGGCCTGCTGCGCCGTACCGACCCCGGCCTGGACCGGCTGCGCCCGCTGCCCGACTACCCGCTGCGGCACAGCGGCGGACTGACCGACAGCTTCGCCCGCGTCCCGCGCACCCCGCCCCTCAGCGCCCTCGGCTTCGTCGCCCTGAGCCCCGCCTTCGGCTGGCGCGACCTCGCCGCCATGGACGCCCGGGCCGCGCTGCCCCTCCTGGACGTCCGCGTGCCCGAGGTCTACGCCCGCTTCGACGCGGTCAGCGCCACCCGCTTCCTGGAAGGCGTCCGCTTCCCCGAGGCCGCGCACCACCTGGCGTTCGAGGTGTTCTCCCGCAGCTTCTTCGCCGACCCGCGCGAGCTGTCCGCCGCCGAGCTCATCCTGATGTTCCACATCTACTTCCTCGGCTCGGCCGAGGGCCTCCTCTTCGACGTACCGGACGAGCCCTTCCCGCAGGCCCTGTGGGAACCGCTCGGCGACTACCTCGGACGCCTGGGCGCCCGGGTGCGCACCGGCACCGCCGTACGCGCCGTCCGGCCGGAGACCGGCGGCGGCGTCACGGTGCGCACCGACACCGCCGTCCACCCCCACGACGCGGCCGTCCTCGCCTGCGACCCCGGAGCGCTGCGCGCGCTCGTCGCCGCCTCGCCCGGCCTCGGCACGCCCGACTGGCGCGCCGCCGTCGCCGCCCTGCGCACCGCCCCGCCCTTCCTCGTCTCCCGGCTCTGGCTCGACCGGCCGGTCCGAGCCGACCGCCCCGGCTTCCTCGGCACCAGCGGGTACGACGGCCTGGACAACGTCAGCGTCCTGGACCGCTACGAGGGCGAGGCCGCCCGCTGGGCCGCCCGCACCGGCGGCTCGGTGGTCGAACTGCACGCCTACGCCGTCACCGGACCGGCCGACCGGCGGGCCGTGCGGGACCGCCTCCTCGCCGGCCTGCACCGGGTCTACCCGGAGACCCGGCAGGCCCGCGTCGTCGACGCCCGGCACGCCTGGCACGCCGACTGCCCGCTGTTCACCGTCGGCTCGCACGCCCGGCGGCCCGCCGTGGCGACCCCGCACCCGCGGGTGGTGCTCGCCGGGGACGCGATCCGCTGCGACCTGCCCGTGGCCCTGATGGAACGCGCCGCCACCACCGGCTTCCTGGCCGCCGGCGCCCTGCTCGCCGCCTGGGGCGTCCGCGGCCAGACCCTGTGGACCGTCCCGCGCGCCGGCCGCACCCCGATCCTCCGCGCCCTGGCCGCCACCCACCGCTGACCGCCGCGGCGGCCCACCGCCGACCGGTCAGCCCGGGAAACGCCCCGTGCTGCGCAGTTCCCAGCGGCGTTCGGCGTAGGCGAGGTCGTCGCGCCACAGGCGGGCCGCCGTCCGGCGGACCAGGGGGCGCAGGGCGGGGGCGGCGGCGCGGGCCAGGGCGAAGCCGCGGCGGTCCGAGGCGGCGACCACCGCCTCGATCACGGCGGTACGCGGCCGCCCGTCCGCCGCGCCCGTCAGCGGCGTGGCGTGGGTCTCCACCACCGACCCGGCGCCCTCGCCCCCGGTGATCCGCATGACGACCGTACGCGGTCCTGGAGCCGTGAACTCCGCCCGGACCGGCACCACGCACCGCCCCGCCACCCGGAAGGAGACGTCGACGACGAACACGTCGTCCGCCTCGCCGCGCGGCGGCCGGGCCACCGTCAGGTCCACGAACGAGTACGGGTGGAACCACGCGCCGTGCCACGGGTCGAGCCGGTTGGCCACCACGTCCTGCGGCTCGCACCGCCCCACCGCCGTGTACACGGCGTCCAGCGCGCCGCCCGGCGCCGGCCGCCGCGGCACCCGGGGCAGCCGGGTCGGCTCCTCGCCGCCGACCGCGTCCAGCCGCACCCACACCAGCACCCCGTCGTCGTGCACCGGATACGGCTCCCAGCCGGCGAACGGCCCGCCGTCCAGGGCCAGTCCGTGCCAGTGGCACACCAGCGTGCCGCACACCACCCGGCTCTCCCGCAGCGGCGCCCCCAGGTGCGGGCAGACACCCGGGCCCGCGTGCGGCTCGCCGCCCTCCGCCCGCCACAGCACGACCTCCGCCCCGCCGACCGTCCGCCCGAACGGAGGCCCACCGGCCCGTACTTCCCGGGAGGCGGCGACGACGTACCAGTTGCCCGACGGACGCGCCGACGCCCGCTTCAGCGCGTCGGCGATCAGTGCCGGGCGGGCCTGCCGCCAGGTCGGCGGCTGCGCCGCCCAGTCCGCCCGGCCGCCCGGCCGCCGTCGCAGCGGCGGCCGCCAACCGGTGCGCCCCGTCGGGTCGTTCACCGCACCGGCCCCTTCCACTCCAGCGCCGCGGCCTCAGCGGCCTCAGCGGGCGCCGCCGCCGCACGCACCCCGCGCGCCCGCCAGCGCGCCCCGGCGATCTGCACCGCCCCGGAGGCGGCGACGGCCGCGCGGCGGGTGCGGGAGACCGCGGCGCGCCGGTGCAGCACCGTGTACCGCTGCCCGGCGATGGCGTCGAGGATGCCCCCGTAGAGCGTGAACGCCGTACGGATGCAGGGCCGCACCCGCGGGTCGAGCATGGCGATGCCCGGCTCCGCCTCCCGGTACACCCCCCGCGTCAGCGCCTCCGCCGCCACCAGCGCCGCCCGGATCCGCGCGTCCTGCCGTCCGGTACGGCGGCTCCACTCCAGCAGCGGCCGGTCCACCCCGTGCGCGGCGAGCAGGTCGGCGGGCAGGTAGACGCGGCCCCGGTCCAGGTCCTCGCCCACGTCCCGCAGGAAGTTGGTGAGCTGGAAGGCCACGCCCAGGGCGGCGGCGTGCGGCGCGGCCTCGGACCGGGGCACGACCGTGCCCAGCACCGGCAGCATCTGCAGCCCGATCACCGCCGCCGAGCCGTGCATGTACGCCCGCAGGTCGGCGTAGGTCGGATAGTCCGTGACGTCCAGGTCGGCGCGCATCGAGGCGAGGAAGTCGGCGAACAGGGTGTGCTCGATGCCGTGCCGCTCGGCGGTGTCGGCCACCGCGCGGACCACGGGCTCGGTCCCGCCGCCGGTGCGCAGCGCGTGCGCGAGGTCGCTCTCCAGCAGGCGCAGCAGCCGGTCCCGCTCCGACGGCGTACGCCCCCGCTGGAGGTCGTCCACGATGTCGTCGGCCCAGCGCGCGAAGCCGTACAGCGCGTGCACCGCCGAGCGGCGTTCGAGCGGCAGCAGCCGGGTGGCCAGGAAGTAGGTCCGGCCGTGGCGGGCGTTGAGCCGGCGGCAGTGGGTGTAGTCGGCGCGCAGCGCGGGGTCGGTGATCCGCGCGGCGTCCAGTTCACGCCGGGTCATGGGCTCCCTCCGCGAGCGGTACGGCCGCGGTCCGCGCGCGGAGCGGTGCGGCGCGGTGGGTGAGGGGGCGGGCGCCGCCGGTGATGCGGGCGGCGGCGAGCTTGCCGCTGACGAGGACCGTCGGCACGCCGACGCCCGGGGTGGTGCCGCAGCCGGCCAGGACGGCGTTCTCCAGTCCGCGCACCAGATTGCGCGGCCGGAACGGACCGGTCTGGGCGAAGGTGTGCGCGACCGAGAACGGGGTGCCCGCCGCGTGGCCCCCGGCCGTCCAGTCCAGCGGCGTCACCAGCAGCTCCTCCCGCACACTGCCCGCGAAACCGGTCAGACCCCGGCGCTCCAGCTCGGCGACCAGGCTGTCGCGGTAGCGCGGCCCGAGGTCGCGCCAGGCGGCCGCGCCGGGGCCGACGTCGGTGTTCGGGCAGGGCGCGAGCACGTAGTGGAGGTGGCCGCCGGGCGGCGCGAGCGCCGGATCGTGCGCCGTCGGGCGGGTGATGAGCAGCGACGGGTCGCTCATCAGCCGCCCGGTGCGGGTCAGTTCGTCGAAGGTGTCTTCCCAGGCCGCGCCGAAGGACAGGGTGTGGTGCGCCAGGCCCGGCCAGGTGCGGTCGCAGCCGGCGTGCAGCACCACGGCGGAGGGCGCGTGCCGCAGCCGCACCGGGCGGCGCGGGGCGCGGCCCAGCAGCCGGTGCGCGGCGGCCAGCTCGCAGCTGAGCACCACCGCGTCGCAGGCGATCCGCTCACCGGAGACCAGCCGTACGGCCCGCACCCGGCCGGCCGCGCACTCCAGGTCGCTCACCTCGGCCGACCAGCGCAGCTCTGCGCCCGCGTCGGCCGCGGCGGCCGCCATGCCGCGGGGCAGCGCGTGCATACCGCCTTTGGGGAACCAGACGCCGGCCACCGTGTCCATGTAGGCGATCACGGCGTACGCCGCCAGCGCCCGGGCGGGGGCGACCCCTGCGTACAGGGCCTGGAAGGTGAAGACCCGGCGCAGCCGGGGGTCGCGCAGGAAGCGGCCGATCCGCCGGTCGAGCCGCCCGAAGCCGCCCAGCGCGGCCAGCCGCGCCAGGTCCGGGTGCAGCAGCTGGAGGGGCGAGTCGAAGTTGGCGTCGATGAAGCGCCGCATCTGCGCCCGGTACAGCAGGGTGAGCCAGTCGCGCAGCGCGCGGTAGCCGGCGGCCTCGACGGGACCGGCGAAGCGCCGCACCTCCGCCTCCATCGCCTCGGCGTCGGTGTGCACGTCGAGCGAGCTGCCGTCGGCGAAGGCGGCCCGGTAGGCCGGGTGCAGGGGGGTGAGTCCGACATGCCGGTCGAGGCGGTCCCCGACGGCGGCGAAGGCCTCGTCGGCGAGGTGCGGCATGGTCAGCACGGTCGGCCCGGTGTCGATCTCGTAGCCGCCGAGCCGGACCCGGCCGGCCCGGCCGCCCGGACCGGCCTCGCGTTCGACGACCGTCACCCGCCGGCCCGCGCCCAGCAGGTGCAGGGCGCAGGCGAGGCCGGACAGCCCGGCGCCCACCACGACGACGTGCCCGGTCGGCCCGGGCACCGTCCTCACGGTGCCTTCCGGACGCGGCCGGGGGCTTCGGCCGCCGGGGGCCGGGGTCGCAGCATGGACAACGCTCACTCGCTCTCGGTGACCCGCACGGCAGTGCGTGGGCCGCGCGCGCTCGCGCGGATGCGCTGATCCCTGCCCCGCGCGGACCCCTTCGCGCGGCACCCTCACTCCACCGGCCCAGCGGCGTACCGCCCGGTGCGCTCAGTCGCGGCCCCGGGCGTGCTTGAAGCGCGCCAGGCCCTCGGCGAGGTCGACCACCGGGTGCGGGTAGGCGAGGCCGGCCCGCCGCTCCTCGGGCAGCCGCCACGGCTCGTGCACGAACCGGGCCTCCACGTCGCGCAGTTCGGGCACCCAGCGGCGCACGTACGTGCCGTCCGGGTCGTAGCGCTTGCCCTGGACGACGGGGTTGAGGACCCGGTGGGGACGGGTGTCGGTGCCGGTGCCGGCCGCCCACTGCCAGTTGAGCTGGTTGTTGACGACGTCCCCGTCCACCAGCAGGTCGAGGAAGTGCCGGGCGCCGGTCCGCCAGTCCACGTACAGCGTCTTGGTCAGGAAGCTCGCCACCAGCAGCCGGGCCCGGTTGTGCATCCACCCCTCGTGGCGCAGCTGGCGCATCGCCGCGTCGACCAGCGGATAGCCGGTACGGCCCTCCCGCCACGCGGCGACGTCCCCGGCCGCCTCGTCAAGGCCGCGCCAGTGGTCGTCACGGGTGCGGTAGTCCCGTACGGAGGCGTCCGGACGGGCCGCGAGCACCTGATGGTGGAAGTCGCGCCAGCACAGCTGCCGTACGAACGCCTCCGCGCCCGCACCGCCGTGCTCCCGCGCCCGCCGGACCAGCTCGACCGGCGAGAGCGTCCCGAAGTGCAGATGGGGCGAGAGCCGGGAGGTGCCGTCGCCGCCGAGGTCGTCGTGCCGGTCCTCGTAGGCGGCCACCCCCGAGCGCAGCCACCGGGACAGCCGCTCGCGCCCGGCCTTCTCGCCGCCGGCGGGCAGGGCGGGGGAGAGGCCGGACAGGTCGTCGCGGGCGGGCAGCGGCGCGCCGCGCACCGCCTCGGGCACCCGCACGGTGCGCGGCGCCGGGCGGGCCTCCCGCAGCCGCTCGGTGGACCAGCGGCGGAAGTACGGGGTGAAGACGGCGTAGTGGTCGGCGCCGGACGGCACCAGGGCGCCCGGCGCGACGGCGGTGATCACGGCGTCGTGCACCCGCAGGTCGACGCCCCGGCCGCCCAGGTGCTCGCGCAGCCGCCGCTCGCGCCGCTGGGCGTAGCCGGTGACGCCCGCGGCCAGGTGCACCTGGCCGGCGCCGCACTCCTCGGCCACCGCCGCGACCTCGCGGACCACCGGGCCGTCGCGCACCACGAGCCGGCCGCCGCGCCGGCGCAGCCCGGCGTCGAGGTCGGCCAGGCAGTCGGCGAGGAAGGCGGCGCGGTTGGGCACGTCGAACCCGGCCGCGTGGATGCCGGGGTCGCGGACGAACAGCGGGACGACCTCGTCGGCGGCGGCGAGGGCGGCGCGCAGCGGCGGGTGGTCGTGCAGCCGCAGATCGGAGGTGAACAGGACGACGGCGGCGGTCATGGCGTCACTTCCGGTGCGCGGTCGGCGGAGAACGGTGGGGGGGTGGCGGTGAGGGAAACCGGTTCACTTGCGGTGGGCGGACATGCCCTTGGCGGCCGCCTGGGTGATGTTGCGGGCCATCCCGCCGAAGACGACGGAGTGGAACGGGGCGACGGACCACCAGTAGGCGTGGCCCAGCAGGCCGCGCGGGTGGAACAGGGCGCGCTGCCGGTAGCGGGTGCGGCCCCGCGCGTCCGTCTCGGCGAACATCTCCAGCCAGGCGAGCCCGGGCAGCCGCATCTCGGCGCGCAGCCGCAGCAGCCGGCCGGGCTCGATCTCCTCCACCCGCCAGAAGTCCAGCGAGTCGCCGACCCGCAGCCGCTCGGCGTCGCGCCGGCCGCGGCGCAGCCCGACCCCGCCGACGAACCGGTCCAGCCAGCCGCGCACCGCCCAGGCCAGCGGGAACGAGTACCAGCCGTGGTCGCCGCCGATGCCCTCGATCACCTTCCACAGGGACTCCCGGGAGGCGTCGACGGAGGCCGTCCGCTCGTCCTCGTAGAGGCTGCCGCCGGCCCAGTCGGGGTCGGTGGGCAGCGGATCGCTGGGCGCCCCGGGCACGGCGGCGGACGACCAGCGGGTGGCGACCTGCGCCTCGCGCACCTTGCGCAGGGCCAGGGCGAGCGCGTCGTCGAACGGCAGCGGCCGGCCCGGCAGGTCGGGGACGTAGCGGGCGATGTCGTGCTCGCGGCAGACCACCTCGTGGCGCAGCGACTCGGTCAGCGGCCGGGCGATGGCGGCGGGCACCGGGGTGACCAGGCCGACCCAGTGGCTGGAGAGTCCGGGGGTGAGGACGGGCACCGGCACGATGATCCGGCGCGGCAGGCCCGCCACGGCGGCGTAGCGGGCCATCATCTCGCGGTAGGTGAGCACGTCCGGGCCGCCGATGTCGAAGGTCCGGTCGACGTCCGCGGGCATGGTGGCGGAGCCGACGAGGTAGCGCAGCACGTCGCGGATGCCGATGGGCTGGATGCGGGTGCGCACCCAGCTCGGGGTGACCATGATCGGCAGCCGTTCGGTGAGGTAGCGCAGCATCTCGAAGGAGGCCGAACCGGAGCCGATGACGATCGCCGCCCGCAGCACGGTGGCCGGCACGGGCGCGTCCACGAAGATCCGCCCGACCTCGGCGCGGGAGCGCAGGTGCGGGGAGAGCTCCCGTTCCGGGACGGAGCGCGGGGTCAGGCCGCCCAGGTACACGATCCGGCGCACCCCGGCGGCGTGCGCCCGCTCGGCGAAGATCCGGGCCGCGCGGCGGTCGGTGTCCTCGAACGAGGAGCCGGTGCCCAGCGCGTGCACCAGGTAATACGCCACGTCGATGCCGCGCATCGCCCCGGCGACGGAGTCCGCGTCCGTGACGTCGGCGGCGACGGTCTCCACGTCCGGCGCCCAGGGCTGGTCGCGCAGCTTGCCGGGGGAGCGGGCCAGGCACCGCACCCGGTGGCCGGCCGCCAGCAGTTCGGGCACCAGGCGGCCCCCGATGTACCCGGAGGCCCCGGTGACCAGGCAGTGCAGGGATTCCGGTTCGGGCTGTCCGTCCGTGCTCACGCGCGTGTCTCCCACCGGTCGGTCCGACGCCGTGTCCCGCGCCCGGTTCGAACACCGGCGCGGACTGTCCACGTACCCGCTCAACGGGACGACGGCCCGGCGGACGCGCTACGTCACCCGATCGGGCTAACGCCGGGCCCGGCCTGATCCAGACGAGAAGCCCTACCGCCTGCTGCGGATGAGCAGGTACAGGAAGTACGGCGTTCCGATCACCGCGGTCATCAGACCGGCGCCGAGCTGGGCCGGCGCGATGACGGTACGGCCCACCAGGTCCGCCGCGCACACCAGGACGGCGCCGAGCAGCACCGCGACCGGCACCACCCGCGCGTGCCGGCGGCCCACCAGGGCCCGGGCCGCGTGCGGCGCGACCAGGCCGACGAAGCCGATGGTGCCCGCGGCGGCCACGGCGGTGGCGCTCAGCAGGACGCTCAGCGCCAGGAAGCCGAGCCGGCCGCGCCCCGTGTCGAGCCCCAGCAGCCTCGGGGTGTCCTCGTCCAGCGACACCAGGTCGAGTGCGGCGCGGCGGGCGACCGTGACGGCCAGGCCCACGGCCAGCACCGCGCCGAGCGGCGCGACGTCGGGCAGCGTACGGCCGTAGGTGGAGCCGGACAGCCAGGTCAGCGCCTTCGTCGCGTTGAACGGGTCGGTGAGGATCACCAGCAGGGCGATCAGGGCGCTGGTCGCGGTGGCGACGCCGAACCCGACCAGGACCAGCCGCTCCTGCCGGAACCCGCCGCGGGCGGCGAGCCCGAAGACGACGACGGAACTGGCCGCCGCCCCGGCGAAGGCGGCGCCGGCCAGGCTCCACGAGCCGGCCAGGGGGACCGTCGTCACCAGGGTCACCGCGCCCAGCGCGGCCCCGCCGGAGACGCCGAGGGTGGCCGGCTCGGCCAGCGGGTTGCGGGTCACGGCCTGCACGAGCGTGCCGGCCAGCGCGAGCGCCCCGCCGGCCAGCAGCGCCGCGAGGACCCGCGGCACGCGCGTGTCGAGCACGAACGCGACGGTCCGCCCGGCCCGGCCCCGCGTCCAGTTCAGCACGTCGCCCAGCAGCAGATGGGTGTCGCCGAGCAGCACGGCGGCGACGCTGACGCCGACCAGGACGAGCACGAGGACGGCGGTGGTGGTCAGGAAGACGGCCCGGCCGCGGACGCGCAGCCGGTCAGGTGCGGTCGCCGAGGCGGCGGCGCGCGTCCGGGCCGCCATCACGGTCAGGAACACCGCGCCGACCAGGCTGGTGACGACGCCGGTCGGGACGGCGACGGCGGTGTCGGCCGGGACGACGGCGCGCAGCAGCACGTCCGAGCCGAGCACCAGCACCGCTCCGGTCAGGCCCGCGACCGGCGCGCCGAGCCGCGTCCGGGTCAGTCCGCGCAGCCGGCGGGCCAGGGGCCGCACCAGCGCGGGGGCGCACAGGCCGACGAAGCCGATCGGTCCGGCGAGGGTGACGGCGGCCGTGGAGAGCAGCGACGCGCACACCACGACGGTGATCCGGGTGGCCCCGACCCGGACGCCGAGCCCGCGGGCGGCGTCCTCGCCGAGGGCGAGGGCGTCCACGCGGCGGGCGGCCAGGAGCAGTCCGGCGAGTCCGGCGAGGGCGATCGGCGCCATCTGGAGGACGCCGCCGAACCCGCTCTGGGCGATGCTGCCCTGGTTCCACTGGTAGAGGCCCTCGGTCTGCCGGGGGAACAGCAGGAGCAGTCCTTCGGTGACGGAGGTCAGGCCGAGGGTGAGGGCGCTGCCGGCCAGGACGAGGCGGACGGTGCCCGCGCCGAGCCCGGACAGCCCGAGGACCACGGCCGCCGCGGCGAGCCCGCCGGCGAAGGCGATGCCGGAGGAGGCGATCAGGGGCAGCGAGACGCCGGTGACGGCGGCCAGTCCGAGGGCCAGATAGGAGCCCGCGTTGACGGCGAGGGTGTCGGGCGAGGCGAGGACGTTGCGGCTGACGGCCTGTAGGGCGGCGCCCGCCGCGCCGAGGACGACGCCGACGAGCAGTCCGGCGGTCATGCGCGGCAGCCGGGAGGCGACGACCACGGAGGCGTCGCCGGGTGCGGCCCGGCCGGTGAGCGCCCTGAAAACTTCGGGGGCGCCCACCGAGGCGGTGCCCTGGGTGATGTCGACGAGGGCGAGGACGGCGACCAGCAGGACCAGCGCGACCGTCACCGCGACGGCCCCCCTGGGGGATCTCGCCGCGGCCGGGCGGGTGGCGGGAGGGGAGGCGGTGACGGTCACGGTGCTACTTCTTCGTCAGCGCCGCGACGACGGCGTCGGCGTACGCGCTCATCGACCCGGGGCCGCCGAACATCCAGATGCCGTCGGGCAGCCGGTGCACCTCGCCCTTCTTCACGAACGGCAGCGAGGTCCACACCGCGTCCTTGGCGAGGGCGCCGGTGAAGGGCGTGCTGGTCTTGTCGTCGTCGCTGGCGATGTAGGCGAACCGCACGTCGCCGCCGAGCTTGGTCAGGCCCTCGATGTCGGTGGTGGCGAGGCCGTAGTCCTTGTCGCCCTTGAGTGTCCAGGCGTTCTTCAGACCGAGCCGCTCGTTGACGGCGCCGATGAGCGAACCGCTGGTGTACGGCCGGATGGAGACCTGGTTGGCGTTGACGTAGCCGTCGGCGAACGCGTACCGGGCGCCGGCCAGCTTCGCGTCGGCGAGCGCCTTGCGGCCGGCGGCGAGCTTGGCGTCGAACGCCTTCTCCAGCGCCGCCGCCTTGTCCGCGGTGCCGGTGGCCCGGGCGATGAGGTCCAGGTTGCCGGTCATCTGCCCGATGGGGTCGGCTGCGTTCGCGGAGCGCACCTCCAGCACCGGGGCGACCTCGCGCAGTTGCTTGAGCGCGGCGGCGGACAGGTCGGTGGTGGCGACGATCAGGTCGGGGCGGAGCGCGGCGATGGCGTCCATGCTGGGCTCGCCGCGGGTGCCGATGTCCTTGGGGGAGTTCTTGAGCGGGACCGCGCTGTCCCAGCTCTTGTAGCCCTTGACGTCGGCGACGCCGACCGGGTCGACGCCGAGCGAGACCAGGCTCTCCACGACGTTCCACTCGGTGCCGACGACCCTGGTGGCCGGGGCGTCGAGCTTGACCTTCGCACCGGAGGCGTCGGTGAGGGTGACGGGCCCGGCGCCCTTCGTCGCGGCGGACCCGTCGCTGTCCTTGGCGGGCTCGGTGGTGCCGCAGGCGGCCAGGACCAGCGCGGCGGCGGTGGCGGCCGTCGCGGTCAGCAGCGTGCGTCTTACGGGGTGGTGCCTCATGCGGTGGTGCCGAGCCTTTCGGTGCGTGTGTGGTGGCGGCCGAGGGCGCGGGTGCGCAGCCGGCCGGTCAGGGGGTCGGTGCCGACCTCGATGCGGATGCCGTAGACGTCGGTCAGCCGCTCGGGGGTCAGCACCTCCTCGGGCAGTCCGGCCGCGACGACCCGGCCGGTGCGCAGCAGCACGATCCGGTCGGCGACGGCGGCGGCCTGGTCCAGGTCGTGCAGGACGGCGCCGACGGCGATGCCGCCGTCGTCGGCCAGGTCGCGCACCAGGTCGAGCAGTTCGACCTGGTAGCGCAGGTCCAGGTAGGTGGTGGGCTCGTCGAGGAGCAGGACGCCGGTCTCCTGGGCGAGGCAGGAGGCGAGCCAGACGCGCTGCAGTTGCCCGCCGGAGAGGTGTTCGGCGCCGCGGTCGGCGAGTTCGGCGACGCCGGTCAGGGCGAGCGCCCGTTCGACCGCGGCCCGGCCGCCGGGGTCGGTGCGGCCCCAGCGGCCGCGGTGCGGGTAGCGGCCGAACTCCACGACGTCCCGCACGGTCAGTCCGCTGGGTGTGGGGCGGCCCTGGGTGAGCAGGGCGACCCGGCGGGAGAACGCGCGCGGGGTCAGGGCGAGGCCGTCCGCTCCGCCGTCCAGGACGAGTTCGGCGGTCCGGGGCTTCTGGAGGCGGGCCAGGGTGCGCAGGAGTGTCGACTTGCCGCTGCCGTTGGGGCCCACCAGTACGGTGACCTCGCCGGGGCGCAGCGTCAGGGCCGCGTCGTGGACGACGTCGACGCCGTCGTAGGCGACGGTCACACGTGTGGCGGACAGCTCGTGACCGCGCGGGCCCGAGGGCAGGGGTATCTCTTCACCGGGTTGCACGGAGGCAAGGTTAGCCTAACCTAAATACCCCTGGTCGCCGCCCCTGCCGGGCCTCCGGCTCAGGCCGTCCGGGCCGCGTCGTCCCCGTGCGCCTCCAGGATCTGCCCGGCGGCCAGCGTCGGCGTCAACTCACCGTCTCTCACCCGCTGTTCGAGGCTCGGCGCGAGCGCGCGCACCGCCGGGTCGGCGTACAGCCGGCCCAGGATCTCGTCGCGGACCATGTCCCACGTCCAGTCCACCTGCTGGTCACGGCGCTTGGCGGCCAGCCGTCCGGTGGAGTCCAGCAGGGTGCGGTGCTGTTCCAGCCGCTCCCACACGGTGTCCAGACCGGCCGACTCCCGCGCGCTGCAACTGAGCACCGGCGGCGTCCAGAAGGCGTCCTTGCCGTGCATCAGGCGCAGCGCGCCCGCCAGTTCACGCGCCGCCGCGCGGGCGTCGCGCTCGTGCGGGCCGTCCGCCTTGTTGACCGCGATCACGTCGGCCAGCTCCAGCACACCCTTCTTGATGCCCTGCAACTGGTCGCCGGTGCGGGCGAGGGTGAGCAGCAGGAAGGAGTCGACCATGTTCGCGACCGCGGTCTCCGACTGGCCGACGCCGACCGTCTCCACCAGGATCACGTCGTAGCCGGCCGCCTCCATCACCACGATCGACTCGCGGGTCGCCTTGGCCACCCCGCCCAGCGTGCCCGCGGTGGGCGACGGGCGCACGAACGCCGCCGGATCCACCGCGAGCCGCTCCATCCGCGTCTTGTCGCCCAGGATCGAACCGCCGGTCCGGCTGGAGGACGGGTCGACGGCGAGCACCGCCACCCGGTGCCCCAGCGAGGTCAGCAGGGTGCCGAACGCGTCGATGAACGTCGACTTGCCCACCCCCGGCACCCCGCTGACCCCGATCCGCCGCGCCCGGCCGCCGTGCGGCAGCAGCGCGGTCAGCAACTCCTGGGCCAGCGCCCGGTGCTGGGGGCGGGTGGACTCGACGAGCGTGATGGCGCGCGCGATGACGGCACGCTTCCCGTCGAGGACACCCTTCACATACGCGTCGACGTCGACCGCCCCGGGCCTCAAAGGTCGTGCCCCAGCTCGTCGGCGAGCCGGCGCACCAGGTCGTACGCCGCGTCCGGGATCACCGTGCCGGGCGGGAAGACGGCCGCCGCGCCCATCTGGAGCAGCTCCGGCACGTCCTGCGGCGGGATCACCCCGCCGACCACGACCATGATGTCCTCCCGGCCCTCCTCGGCCAGCGCCTCGCGCAGCGCCGGCACCAGGGTGAGGTGGCCGGCGGCCAGCGAGGAGACGCCCACGATGTGCACGTCCGCCTCGACGGCCTGGCGGGCCACCTCCGCCGGGGTCTGGAAGAGCGGGCCGACGTCCACGTCGAAGCCGAGGTCGGCGAAGGCGGTGGCGATCACCTTCTGGCCGCGGTCGTGGCCGTCCTGGCCCATCTTGGCGACCAGGATGCGCGGCCGGCGGCCCTCCGCCTCCTCGAAGGCGGACACCAGCGTGCGGGTGCGGTCCACGGACGGGGACTCACCGGTCTCGTTGCGGTACACGCCGGAGATCGTACGGATCTGGCCGGCGTGCCGCCCGTACACCTTCTCCAGGGCGTCCGAGATCTCGCCCACGGTCGCCTTCGCGCGCGCCGCGCGCACCGCCAGCTCCAGCAGGTTGCCCTCGCCGGCGGCGGCCCGGGTCAGCGCGTCCAGCGCGTCCCGGCAGGCGACGTCGTCGCGCTCCGCGCGCAGCCGCCGCAGCTTCTCGATCTGCTGGGCGCGCACCGAGGAGTTGTCGACCTTGAGGACCTCGATCTGCTCGTCGCTGTCCACGCGGTACTTGTTGACGCCGATCACCGGCTGGCGGCCGGAGTCGATCCGCGCCTGGGTGCGCGCCGCCGCCTCCTCCACCCGCAGCTTGGGGATGCCCGCGTCGATGGCCTGCGCCATGCCGCCGGCGGCCTCCACCTCCTGGATGTGCTGCCAGGCCCGGCGCGCCAGGTCGTACGTCAGCTTCTCCACGTACGCGCTGCCGCCCCACGGGTCGATCACCCGGGTGGTGCCGGACTCCTGCTGGATCAGCAGCTGGGTGTTGCGGGCGATGCGCGCGGAGAAGTCGGTGGGCAGCGCCAGCGCCTCGTCCAGGGCGTTGGTGTGCAGCGACTGGGTGTGCCCCTGGGTCGCCGCCATCGCCTCCACACACGTGCGGGTGACGTTGTTGAACACGTCCTGCGCGGTCAGCGACCAGCCGGAGGTCTGCGAATGGGTGCGCAAGGACAGCGACTTGTCGTTCTTCGGGTCGAACTGCCGCACCAGCTTCGCCCACAGCAGGCGGGCCGCGCGCAGCTTGGCGACCTCCATGAAGAAGTTCATGCCGATCGCCCAGAAGAACGACAGCCGGGGCGCGAACGCGTCCACGTCCAGGCCCGCCTCGCGGCCCGCCCGGATGTACTCCACCCCGTCGGCCAGCGTGTACGCCAGCTCCAGATCGGCCGTCGCCCCCGCCTCCTGGATGTGGTACCCGGAGATGGAGATCGAGTTGTAGCGGGGCATCCGCTGGGAGGTGAAGGCGAAGATGTCGGAGATGATCCGCATCGACGGCTTGGGCGGATAGATGTAGGTGTTGCGGACCATGAACTCCTTGAGGATGTCGTTCTGGATGGTCCCGGCCAGCTTCTCGGGCGGCACGCCCTGTTCCTCGGCCGCCACGATGTACAGCGCCAGCACCGGCAGCACGGCGCCGTTCATCGTCATCGACACGGTCATCCGGTCCAGCGGGATGCCGTCGAACAGCTGCCGCATGTCGTAGATCGAGTCGATCGCCACGCCCGCCATGCCGACGTCACCGGTCACCCGCGGGTGGTCGCTGTCGTAGCCGCGGTGCGTGGGCAGGTCGAAGGCGACCGACAGACCCTTCTGGCCGGCGGCGAGGTTGCGCCGGTAGAAGGCGTTGGACTCCTCGGCCGTGGAGAAACCCGCGTACTGGCGGATCGTCCAGGGCTGGTTGACGTACATCGTCGGGTACGGGCCGCGCAGGTACGGCGCCATGCCCGGCCGGGTGTCCAGGAAGTCCAGGCCCTCCAGGTCCCGCCCGGTGTACAGCGGCTTGACCGGGATGCCCTCCGGGGTCTCCCAGTCCGCGCCCTCGGCGCCGGCCGCCTTCGCGACGGCCGCCCGCCACCGCCCGGCGTCGCCCTCGACGGCCGGGCTGCCCAGCT
This sequence comes from Streptomyces similanensis, assembly GCF_039543625.1. Taxonomy (NCBI): domain Bacteria; kingdom Bacillati; phylum Actinomycetota; class Actinomycetes; order Kitasatosporales; family Streptomycetaceae; genus Streptomyces; species Streptomyces similanensis. The sequence goes on from NZ_BAABKC010000135.1 coordinate 47,877, forward strand.
CGATCCCGGTGAAGTCGGGGATTCCCATCAGGACGCCTCCATACGGTCGAGGGTGGCGCCGAGCACGGCCACGGCGTCGCAGCCCGCGAAGACGTAGGAGTCGACACCGGTGTACTGTCCGGGCCGCCCGGCGAGGAACACGTGTGTGGCGCCGGCCGCCCGCAGCCCGGCGGCCACGGTCTCCGCCTGCTCCTCGTACAGCGCGTCACTGGAGCACAGGCACACCTCGGTGGCCCCGCTGTCCTCGAACGCGCCCTCGGTGACCGGCTCGACGCCGCCCGCCTGGAAGAGGTTGGCGGCGAAGGAGAGGCGCGCGGTGTGCGCGGCGGCCGGACCGATCGGCACCAGGAAGACCCGCGGCCGGGCGCCCGTCGCGGCCAGACGGGCGTCCGAACGGGCGCGCAGCGCCTCGTACGCCTCGTCGCGGCGCACCCGCGGCAGCCCGCCGGACCGCGCCTCGGGCGCGCTCTCGCGCACCACGGGCTTCTCCGCCAGAGACGGGAACTCGCTGACGCCGGTGACGGGTTCGCGCCGCTTGGCCAGCCGCTCGGAACGCACCCGCCAGGTCTCGGCCAGCTCCCGCCCCAGCTCGCCCGAGCGCAGGGCGGCCGCCTGGCCGCCGGCCCGCTCGATCCACCGGAAGAACTCCCAGCCCGCCCGGGCCAGTTCGTCGGTGAGCCGCTCCACGTACCAGGAACCGCCCGCCGGGTCGATCACCCGGGACAGGTGCGACTCCTCGACCAGGATGGTGGAGGTGTTGCGGGCGATGCGGCGCGCGAAGGCGTCCGGCAGGCCGAGCGCGTGGTCGAAGGGCAGCACGGTCACCGCGTCGGCGCCGCCCGCCCCGGCGGCCAGCGTCGCCACGGTGGTGCGCAGCATGTTCACCCACGGGTCGCGGCGCGTCATCATCACCGGCGAGGTCACCGCGTGCTGGAGCTGCGCCCCCGCGCGCGGCGCGCCGCACACCTCGGCGACCTTCGCCCACAGCCGGCGCGCGGCCCGCAGCTTGGCGATCGTCAGGAACTGGTCGGCGCTGGCCGCGTACCGGAACTCCAGCTGTGCGCATGCCTGTTCGACGCTCAGCCCGGCCTCCGTCAGCTCGCGCAGATACGCGACCGCGGTGGCCAGCGAGGCGCCCAGCTCCTGGGCGGCCGAACCGCCGGCCTCGTGGTACGGCAGCGCGTCCACGGTCAGCGCCCGCACCCCGGGGTACGCCGCGGCGCACCGCCGGGCCAGCTCGGCGGCCGGGGCGAGGTCGCCGGGCCGTCCGGTGCGGGCCTCGTGGCCGAGCGGGTCCGCACCCAGGTTGCCGCGCGCCGCCTCGGCGGCCACGCCCCGCTCCTCGTACAGCCGCAGCAACTCGTGTGCGGCGGGCCCGGTGTCCGCGCCCGCGTCCAGGACGACGGGCGCCAGGTCGAGGTAGACGCCGTCCAGCACCGCGCCGAGCTCCGGCACCGGGACGCCGCCCTCCCCGGCGACCAGCCAGAGGGAGGTGACACCGTTCTCCAGGTCCGCGAGCACCGTGTCGCGGTCGGCCACCGTGTGCCGTTGCCGGACGTCCCAGCCGCCCACGGTGTTGCCCTCGGCCCGGCCGCCCCGGACGAAGGGCGCGAAACCGGGCAGACCCGGTTCGGGCGCGGTGTCGCGCGCGGTGTAGAGGGGGCGGGTGCGCAGCCCGTCCTCCAGTTGGGTGGACAGGGCTTCCTCGGCCGCGTCGCCCTCTACGTCCTTGCCCGCTTTGCGCAGGACACCCGCCACGAGGCGCTGCCACTGCTCATGGGTCACGTCAGGGAACTCGGCGGCCAGTTCGAGCCCGTCGTCAGGCAGGACCGTCATGCTCGGATGCTAGGGCACGGAGCCGAATCCGCAGGAGAGGGCACGGCTGTGACCTTGCCCTCCCGGTCTCTGTGACCTCCGCCTCTTCGCGTCGGGCCCGCCCGGCGGCGGCCTTGGCCGGAGGCCGTCCGCCGCCGGGTGGGATGATCGCGGACGCGCCCAGGAGGCGGCCGGGGGCGTCCCGCCCGCGCGCGGATTCGACGGAGGCGGAAGAGATGAGCACGAGCACGGGGACGAACGGCGTCGACCACGAACTCGTGGCGGCCGCGGCCGAGGTGGCCCGCACCCGCTGCCGGGGCGACCACCACACCATGGCGGCCGCGGCCCGCGCCCGGGACGGCCGGGTCGTCACGGCGGTGAACGCCTACCACTTCACCGGCGGCCCCTGCGCCGAGCTGGTCCTCATCGGCGCGGCGGCCGCCCAGGGGATCTACGAGCTGGAGACGGTCGTCGCCGTCGGCGACCGCGACCGGGGCGTCGTCCCGCCGTGCGGCCGGTGCCGGCAGGCCCTCCTCGACTACTTCCCCGGCCTGAGGATCATCGTCGCCGACGGGGAGGGCCTGCGGTCGGTGCCCGTCGCCGACCTGCTGCCCGCGACCTACGTATGGGCCGACCACCAGCTCGACGCCGGGTAGAGCGCGCCGTTCGTGAGGGTGCGTGGGTGGCTCCCCCCGGGGTGGCCGTGCCAAGATGACTACTCGCAAGTAAGTTACTGGCCCGCAGTCGTCGTGTCCGCCCCCGGGGAAAGGAGCCACCGTGTCCCGTGTCCTCACCGTGGCCCGCAGCGTCTTCATCGAGGTCTCGCCCGAGACGGCCTACGCGGCGGTGAGCCGCCCCGGTGACATGGGCCGCTGGAGCCCGGAGAACCTGGGGACGGCCGAGGGCACGCCGGCCGGCCCGGCCGCGCTCGGCGCCTCGTTCGTCGGCCGCAACAAGCGCGGGGCGTTCCGGTGGACGACGCGGTGCACGGTCACCGCGGCCGATCCGGGCCGCCGGTTCGCCTTCCGCGTCCACGCCATCGGACTGCGGCGCCCGCGGCTGCCCGGGCCGATCGCCACCTGGGAGTACGCCTTCGAGCCCGAGGGCGCCGGGACCCGGGTGACGGAGACCTGGACCGACGACCGGCGACGGTGGCCCGACGCCGTGGCCCACGCCTTCGACCGGATCGTCACCTCGGGCAGGACCTTCGCCCAGTTCCAGACCCGCAACATCGACATCACCCTGCGGAACCTGAAGCGGGAACTGGAGAAGGCGCACAGCTGAATTCCCCCCGCGCGCGGCGATGAGTTCTCCGGTCCCCGGGAGTCCTATGGTCGTCGACGACATGGGAGGAACCATGGCTCAACTGCTGAAGGTCCAGAACTTCAACGTCTCCAGCGACGGCGTCGCCGCCGGCGAGGACCAAAGTCTCGAACTTCCGTTCGGGATTGTCGGGCCCGAGCGGCTGTTCGGCTGGGCCGGCGCCACCGCGAGCTGGCCCAACCGCACCGATGCGGGCGGCAGCCGCGGCCTGGACGACTACTTCACCCGCGACTTCTCGCACAACATCGGCGCCGAGATCATGGGCCGCAACAAGTTCGGTCCGCAGCGCGGCCCCTGGCAGGACGACGAGTGGCGCGGCTGGTGGGGCGACGAACCGCCGTTCCACACCCCGGTGTTCGTCATGACCCACCACGAACGCCCCTCGTTCACGCTCTCCGACACCACCTTCCACTTCGTCGGCGGCGACCCGGCCGCGGTCCTCGACCAAGCCCGCGAGGCGGCCGGGGGCAAGGACGTACGGCTCGGCGGCGGGGTGAGCACCATCCGGCAGTTCCTCGACGCCGACCTGATCGACACCCTGCACGTGGCGGTCTCGCCGCTCAAGCTCGGCGACGGGCTGCGGCTGTGGGAGTCGCCCGAGGAACTGCTCGACCGCTTCCACCTGGACGTCGTGCCCAGCCCGAGCGGAGTGACGCACCACGTGTTCTGGCGCAAGTGACCCGCCGCTCCGCGCACCGAATCACCCGCGCCGCCCGCCACCGCCCCGGGCTCAGCCCGTCACGGCCGGCCTGAGGACCTCCGCGCACCACTGACGGAACGTCGTCGGGGTGGCCGACTCGGGGGTGCGCGGGGCGGCGTTGTCCATGCCCTTGTTCTTGGCCTCGAACATGTCCACCGTGGCCTGCGCCATCGCCTCGGTCGTCCCGAAGCCGGTCAGGCGCTCCTTGAGGGCCGCGCCCGGGATCCGCCGGTAGCCGACCTCGGTGCCGAGGACCTCGCCGGCGATCCGCGCCATGTCGGTGGGCGACAGGTCCTCGGGGCCGAGACAGGCGACCTCGCCGGCGCCCGTCCAGGTGTCGTCCAGCAGCAGGCGCGCGGCGGTGGCGGCGATGTCCTGGGTGGCGACGGTGGGAACCTTCAGGTCCGCGTCGGCCATCAGGGAGAACACGCCCTGCTCCCTGATGGCACGGGCCTGGCGGAGCAGGTTGTGCATGAAGGACGGGCAGACGACCGCCCGGTAGGCGACGCCCGAGGAGGCGATCAGGTCGTCCATCGCCAGCGAGGCGGTGACCAGTCCGGCGTGCTCGGCCATCGGCGTGCCGCGGCCGAGCGCGGAGACGCCGACGACGCGCCGGACGCCGTGGCGGGCGAACGCGGCGCAGGCGGGGCGGCTGAAGCCGACGAAGGCGGCCTCCGCGCTCGGCGCGGCGCCGTCGCCCGGCGCGAGCCAGAAGACGGCCTCGGCCCCGGCGCACGCCCGGTCGACGACGGCGGCGTCGCCGTGCGAGCCCTGGACGATCTCGACCCGTTCGCGGACTCCCTCCTCCAGACGCGAGGGATCGCGGACGACGAGGCGCAGCGGCGCGCCCCGGTCGAGCAGGCCGGCGACGAGCCGGCGGCCGATGGTGCTGGTGGGTGCGGTGATGACGATCATGAGTACTGCTCCGTCTCGACGGTGCGGATGAACTGTCGTGCGGTCAGGTGGGTGTCGTGCCCGCGGGACACGCGCGGGGGCAGGGCGGTTGTCAGGCGGCGCGCGGGAGGTACGCCAGGCCGTGGGCGCCGGAGGCGCCGGACGCGGCGACGTCGATCCTGGCCAGGCTGCGCAGCGTGGCCAGGTCCACGACGTGCACGGTGGAGGAGGCGTAGCCGGCCACGTAGGCGAGCCGGCCGTCCGGTGACGAGGTGATGGTCAGCGGGCAGCGCCCCACCTCCACCCCGCCGAGCCGCTCGCGGGTGTCGGCGTCGAACACCGTCAGCCGACCCGGCGCCATCCGCACCTCGCCGCCCGCCGGACCGTCCTCCGTGCGCACCTCGCCGACCAGCAGTTCGCCGGTGGAGGTCAGGTGCAGCGGCACCGCGCGGTGCTCGGTGGGCAGGGTGGCGACGACGGACGCCGTCCGGGTGTCGACGACCCTGACCCCGGGAGCGGGCCCGTCGTCACGGCCGGCGAACGAGCCGCTGAACGGCGCGGCGACGAAGGCGTACGCCCCGTCGGCCGAGACGGCGACGCCCTCGCTGCCGGGCACCTCGACCCGCGCGGTGACGGCGCCCCGTTCGAGGTCGAGCGCCGAGACGAACGGCGCCTCCTTGTTGGCGACGTACGCCGTCCGGCCCGCCGCGTCGACGGCGACCCAGTGCGAACCGGCCGCCCCGGTGTCGATGCGGCCCACCGGCCGGCGCGTCTCCGCGTCGATCACGACGACGCCGCCGGGCCGGTCGGCCGACGCCTCCACGGTGACGTAGAGGCGGCCGCGCCGCGCGTCCAGCGCCAGTCCGTGCGGCGCGTGTTCCGGGGCGAGGTCGACCACCTCCACGACCCGGCGGGCGTCGGGGTCGATGACGACCAGCTCGGTGCGCCGGCCGCCGTGGGCGTGGTAGAAGCCCGAGCGGTACGTCACGGTGCACCACAGCAGCCGCCGCACCGGGTCGAAGCACAACTCGTGCGGCTCGGCCAGGACGTCGAGCGAACCGAGGCGCCGGTCGTCGGCGGCGTCGTAGAAGGAGACGGTCGGACCGCTCTGGTCGACGACGGCCAGTACGTCGCCTTCCCGGCCGGAACGCGCGGATTTCTGCATGGGAGTCCCTCGCACACGTGGGGGCGTCCTCGCGGACACCCGCTGTCTTGGCGAACACCTCCACTGTGGGCACGAGAGAATTCCGCGACAATGCAAGAATCGGCACCCGATAGTTGACTCATACGCAAAAGTACAGCTCAGTGCCATGAGGAGAGGTGGACCAGGAGTGGCGATGGACCTCAATCTGCTGCGCGCTCTGGACGCGCTGCTCCAGGAGAACAGCGTGACCCGCGCCGCCGAGCGGCTCGGCACGTCCCCCGCGGCGGTCAGCCGTACCCTGGCCCGGCTGCGCCGCGCGGTGGGCGATCCGCTGCTGGTCCGCGCCGGCCAGGGCCTGGTCCCCACCCCGCGCGCCCTCGAACTGCGCGACGAGGTACGCGCGTTGCTGCGCGGCTGCGACGACGTCCTGCGCCCCGGGGCGGGCTTCGAGGCCGTGCACCTCCAGCGCGCCTTCACCGTGCAGACCACCGAACTGCTCCTGGCGGGCCTGGCCGGCACCCTGACGGAGCGGGTCCAGGCCGAAGCCCCGCACGTGGACGTGGTGTTCCTGCCGGAGGCGGTGGAGGGCGGGCCCGCGCTGCGGCAGGGCGCGGTCGACGTCGAACTCGGCGTCCTGGGGCACCTGGACCCGGAGATCCGCACCCGGCACGTCGCCCGCGCCCACCTGGTCGGCGTGGCCCGGGCCGGCCATCCCCTCTTCGGCCGGCGGATCGACGCCCGCCGGTTCGCCGCGGCCGGACACATCGGCATCTCCCGGCTGGGCAAGCGGTTCGGGCCCATCGACACCGCGCTGGCCGAACGCGGGCTGCGGCGCCGGGTCGCGGTCGTCGTCCCCAGTCACACCGGCGCGATGCTGCTGGCCAGGGACACCGACCTGGTCGCGCTCACCCTGGCCGACTGGCTCCCGGGGACCGTCGCCGCGCTGGGGCTGCGCACCTTCCCCATCCCCCTGGACCTGGCCCCGCTGGAGTTCGGCATGGCCTGGCACCCGCGCAACGACGCCGACCCGGGCCACCGCTGGTTCCGCGACCACCTGGCCGCGTCGGCACGGGCCCTGTCGGGGACGGCGGGCGGCGGCTCACCGTGAAGCAGCACGACGTCGTACGGGACGACTGCTCACCGTGCGGCACGGAGCCGTACGGGACGACCGCTCGCCGTGCTCAATCCCGCGCCGCCCAGGCGTCCGCCCTCGCCCGGTCGACGGCCGCGCGCAGCCCGGGCAGGTCGATGAACTCGGTGTGGGTGCCGACGCCGCCGCAGGCGAACGCCCCGGCCACCGACCCGGCCAGCACGCACTCCTCCCACCCCCGCCCCTCGAACAGGGCGTGCAGGAAACCGGTGACGAACGCGTCGCCCGCGCCGTTGGTGTCCACCACCGGCCGTTCGGGGCGCACCGCCGGGAAGTGCCGTACCCGGTCCTCGCCGCGCACCAGCAGATGGCAGCCCTCGGCGCCGTCGGTGGCGACCACCGCCCGGGCCCGGCCCCGGTCGAGGACCGAGCGCAGCACCGGCTCCAGCCGGTCGTGGATCGCCGCCGCGCTGAGGAAGACGTAGTCGGAGGCGAGGGCGTAGGCACGGTGGTGCGGGTCGCGGCCGTCCCAGTCGTGCAGGTCGGTCGAACTGGTCACGCCGAGGCGGTGGACGTCCTCGTACATGTCCCGGTTGTGGCCGACGATGGAGAGGTGGACATGGGCGGCGCGCTCCAGGAACGGCAGGTAGAAGTCGCGGGGCAACCGCAGGGCGGCGGGGTGCCGGCCGTCGAAGAAGGAGAAGCGGCGGCCCTCGGCGTCCACCAGGTTGGCCGAGCGCGGGGTGCCGTGCGGGGAGACGCGGTGGCTGAAGTCGAGGCCGTGGCGGGCGTAGTGGTCCAGCACCATACGGCCCTGCGGGTCGTCGCCGAGGAAGTCGAGGAACTTGGTCCGCAGGCCCAGCGCGTGGCAGCCCAGCGCCACCCCGTTGCCGGTGTGGCCCACGTAGTCCCGCAGCGGCTCCACGAACACCGAGTCGCCGGGCGGCAGCCGCAGTTCGGGCACGCGCACGATGGTGTCCACCCCCACGCCGCCGACCACGAGGACGTCGTGGTCGCTCGTACGGCGGTCTCCGGCACGCGGGGCGCCGTCGGGCGGCTCGGGCGAGGTCATGTGCGCACTCCTCGGGGGGCGGTGGGCGAGGCAGGCAGCGAGTCAAACACCAAGTCCCGGTCGCTGCAAGGACTTGCTGCAACTTTCAGCACGCCCGTGCGGGCGCGGCGGGAGTGGTAGAACCGTGACTCCACGCACCGCGCACCGACCCGAGCGAGGCGCACCCGACCGCAGCGAGGCACACCCGAGCCCATGACCACCCGCATCCTCGTCACCGGCGGAGCCGGCTTCATCGGTTCCGCGTACATCCGCACCCTGCTCGGCCCATCCGGTCCGCCCGGCGTCACGGTCACCGTGCTGGACAAGCTCACCTACGCCGGCAGCCTCACCCGCCTCGAACCGGTGCGCGCCCACCCCGCGCTGACGTTCGTGCACGGCGACGTGTGCGACGCGCCGACCGTGCGGCGCCTGGCGGCCGCACACGACGAGATCGTGCACTTCGCCGCCGAGTCGCACGTGGACCGCTCCATCGAGGACGGCTCCGGGTTCACCCTCACCAACGTCGTCGGCACCCAGGTGCTGCTGGACGCGGCGCTGCGGCACGGGGTGCGCGCCTTCGTGCAGATCTCCACCGACGAGGTGTACGGCTCGATCCCCGAGGGCGCCGCGCGCGAGGCGGACCCGCTGCGGCCCAGCTCGCCGTACGCCGCCTCGAAGGCCGCGGCCGACCTGATCGCGCTCGCCCACCACCGCACCCACGGCCTGGACGTCCGGGTGACCCGCTGCACCAACAACTTCGGGCCCTACCAGCATCCGGAGAAGGTGATCCCGCGGTTCGTGGCGACCCTGCTGACCGGGGGCCGGCTGCCGATGTACGGCGACGGCCGGCAGGTGCGGGACTGGCTGCACGTGGACGACCACGTCCGCGCGGTGGAACTGGTGCGCACGGCGGGCCGGCCGGGCGAGGTCTACAACGTCGGCGGCGGCACCGCGCTGACCAATCTGGAACTGGCCGACCGCCTGCTGGCCTGGTGCGGAGCGGGCCGGGACCGGATCGAGCACGTCACCGACCGCAAGGGCCACGACCGCCGCTACGCGGTCGACGACGGCAAGATCACCGCCGAACTGGGCTACCGCCCCCTCACCGACTTCGCCCCGGCGCTGACCGCCACGGCGGACTGGTACCGGGCCCACCGGTCGTGGTGGGAACCGCTGCTCACCCCATGAACCGGTCCTGAGCCGGTCCTGAGGTGGTCTTGAGGTGGCCTTGAACCGGCTGAGCAGGAGGCGAAGTCTGTAGCAGCTCAGATAATAGCCATGGCTACAGTAGCCATGTACGGTATTTCTCATGACCAAGGGTTCAACGGGCCCCACGCCCGGCTTCCTGGTGTGGCGGCTCGCCAACAAGTGGCGGGTCGCGGTCGACCGTGCGGTGGCTCCCCTCGGCCTCACGCACGCGCAGTACTCGCTGGTCGCGTCGCTGTACGGCATGTCGCGCGCCGGCGAGCGGCCCAGTCAGCGCCGGCTGGCCGACCACACCGGCCTTGAGGCGCTGTACGTCTCGAAGCTGGCGCGCACCCTGGAGTCGGCCGGGCTGATCGAGCGCACCCGCGATCCTCGCGACCCGCGCGCCGTGCAACTCGCCCTCACCGAGCAGGGACAAGCCGTCACCCGGCAGGCGATCGCGGTGGTCCAAGGGCTGCTCCAGCAGTTGCTGGAACCGCTCGGCGGTCTTGGCGCCCCGCGGGCCCGCGCGTTCACCGAGGACCTGACGACCCTGCTCGACACACCACTCGCTCCGCCCGTGCCGAACGCGTCGAACGCGTCGAACGTATCGAACGCCGAGAGGACCAAGGGGACACCATGACCACCACGGAGAACACCGGCACCGCACCGGCCGCAGCCGCTTCCGGCGCCGCCACCGCACCCCTCGCCGACGCCCGCGCTCTCGCGCTGGCCCACTACGCCGCCCGCGGCGTCCTGGAGCACGTCCTGGCCGGGCACGGTCTCACCTTCCAGCAGCACATCGCCCTGCGTGCCGCCGTCACCGCCGACGCGCCGCAGTCGCCGGACGATCTCGTCGCCCAGGTGCGCGGCGCCCTGAAGGCCGACCCGGCCGACATCCGCGCCACCCTGGACGCACTGGTGGCCGGCGCACTGCTCGCCGTGGACGGCCCGCACCTGCGTCCCACCGGGGCGGGACGTGAACGCGTCGGTGCCGTCGCCGCGGCGACCGCCCCCCTCAGCGCCCGCGTCTGGGCCGGGATCCCCACCGCCGACCTGGCCGCCGCCGGCCGCGTCCTCGCCACCGTCACCGAGCGCGCCGACGCGGAACTCGAGGCGCTGACCGCCCGACAGGCCGCCTGACGCGGGACGTCGAACGCGCTCCCACCGGACGGGCGGTTCAACGGGGGCGGTCCGGGAGCCGAACCCCCGGACCGCCCCCGCCACTCGCGCCGGACACGCCGTCGTCACTGCCGTGAACGGCCGGCGTCCTGGAGCCGTTGGTCGGGGTGGTGGTTGCCGCCCCGGGCGCGCAGGGGCACCTCCGTCTCGGTGAGCACGCGGTGCACGAAGCCGTACGACCGCCCGTGCTCCTCCGCGATCGCCCTTATGGACATGCCCTGTTCGTACTGCTTCCTCATCTGCCGCGCCAGCTCCGCGCGGGCCGTGCCGGTGATCTGCTTGCCCTTGTCCACGACTCGGTCCTTTCGGTGATCGTCGTCCGGGTGTCCTCGTCGTCTACCCCGAACGGCGCACCAGTCACCGGCCGGCCGACTCCCGTCGCCGTCGGGCGGGTTCGGCCGTCACGCGGCCGCCCGGGGCGCGGCCGCCCCGGCCGTGAACTCGGCCAGTTCCCCGGCCGACTCGGGGGTCAGGCGGTAGAAGCCCTGGAGGCTGATCGAGCGCTCCAGACGGCCGTCCTGGACGTACTTCAGACCCCGCGTCGCGCCACGGCGGTTGCGCCAGGTGAGCCGTGACAGGAGATCACCGGGGACGGGTATGTCGAAGCGCACGGGCGTCGCGTCCACGTGCACCGCCTTGGCGCCGCACCCGTCGGCGCCGAGCATCCACCAGTCGCCGTGCCCGGGGTGGGCCGGGTCCCGCCACGTGTCCGGGGCGGCGCCGCAGCAGTCGCCCCGCTCCAGATCGATCACCCGCATCCGGCTCACCACGTACACGACGCACCGGTTGACGTGCACCGCGAACACCTCGTCGCCCGGCCGGGCGCCGGACCAGGCGGGCAGCGAGGTGTGGACACCGCTGAAGGCGACCGGCGGACGCTCGCCCACCCGGCCCTCCTTGCGCAGGGCACGGCAGGTGTCTTGGGTCCACAGGACGGTGAAGGCATCAGACATGGCGTGATCGTAGGGGCGGCCACTGACATCGACGCCGGTTCGCTCCAATGGCGGACATCCGCTCGTGCGCGGCGCCCGGTCCGTACGAGGGTGGCACTGGTCGCGGCGGGGGCTTCCCGCCGGCCGCCCGTCGCCCCCGAGGAGATCGGCATGCTTCAGGACTCCGGAGCCAAGCCCGCCGAGCCGGGCGTCGTGGCGGCCAACGCGGAGGTACGGCGGCGCTTCGCCTTCGACGACACCCAGGACCTGGACGACGCCCGCCGCGGCTTCATGGGCACGGCGCCGGAGAGCCTGATCCGCGCCGAGGACGGGCGGGTGGTGTGGGACCTGGATGCCTACGGCTTCCTCGACCAGGACTGTCCCGACACCGCCAACCCGAGCCTGTGGCGGCAGAGCCGGCTCTGCTCCGAGCACGGGCTGTTCGAGGTGACCGAGGGCATCTACCAGGTACGCGGCTTCGACCTGTCGAACATGACCCTCGTGGAGGGCGAGCGGGGCGTCTTCGTCATCGATCCGCTGCTGTGCGCCGAGACCGCGGCGGCCGGGCTCGCCCTGTACCGCGCCCACCGGGGCGAGCGCCCGGTCACCGGCGTGCTGTACACCCACAGCCACGCCGACCACTTCGGCGGGGTCCGGGGCGTCCTCGGCGACGAGGACGTGGCCCGCGGGGCGCCCGTGCTGGCCCCGCACGGCTTCCTGGAGCACGCCGTCAGCGAGAACGTCTACGCCGGCACCGCCATGAACCGCCGCGCCGCCTACATGTACGGCGCCGCGCTGCCGAAGGGCGAGCGGGGGCAGATCGGGGCCGGTCTCGGACAGACGACCGCGACCGGCTCGGTCGGTCTGATCCCGCCGACCGCGGACATCACCCGCACCGGGCAGTCGGAGACCGTCGACGGCATCCGGATGGTCTTCCAGCTCACCCCCGGCACCGAGGCGCCGGCCGAGCTGAACCTCCACTTCCCCGACCGCGCGGCGCTGTGCATGGCCGAGAACGCCACCCACAACCTGCACAACCTGCTGACCCTGCGCGGCGCCCAGGTCCGCGACCCGCGCGTGTGGGCCCGCTACCTGGCCGAGGCCGTCGCCCTGTACGGCGCCTCCTCGGACGTCGCGTTCGCCTCCCACCACTGGCCGGTCTGGGGCCGCGAGCGGGTCGTCGCCTTCCTCACCGGGCAGCGCGACCTGTACGCCTACCTCCACGACCAGACCCTGCGCCTGCTCAACCAGGGCAGGACGGCGCTGGAGATCGCCGAGGAGATCCGGCTGCCCCCGGCGCTGGAGCGGGCCTGGCACACCCACGGCTACTACGGCTCGGTCAGCCACAACACCAAGGCCGTCTACCAGCGCTACCTCGGCTGGTTCGACGGCAACCCGGCCCACCTGTGGGAGCATCCCCCCGTCGAGGCCGCCCGGCGGTACGTGGAGTTCATGGGCGGCGCCGACGAGGTGGTGCGCCGCGCCCGCCGGTCCTTCGCCGACGGCGACTTCCGCTGGGTGGCGCAGGTGGTGCAGCACGTGCTGTTCGCCGACCCGGACCACGCCGAGGCCCGGCGGCTCCAGGCCGACGCCCTGGAGCAGCTGGGATACGGCAGCGAGAACGGCACCTGGCGCAACTTCTTCCTCACCGGCGCCCATGAACTGCGCCACGGCTCCGTCGGCACGCCCACCGCCACCACCTCACCCGATCTGCTGGCCGCCCTGACCCTCGACCAGCTGTTCGACTCCCTGGCCATCCGGGTGGACGGCCCGCGCGGCTGGGACGCGGACATCGCCGTCCGCTTCGAGATCACCGGCGGCGGAGCGACCACCCTGCGGCTGCGCAACGGCGTCCTCACCCACGGCGCCGACACCGGTACCGGCGCCGACGGCCCCGCCGCCGGCCCGGACGTCACGATCGCCCTTCCCGAGAGCGACCTCAGGGCGCTGCTGCTGGGCGCGACGGACCCGGCCGACCTGGCCGCCCGGGAGAACGTCCGGGTCACCGGCGACCTCGGCGGGCTGACCGCACTCCTCGGCCACCTCGACGCCCCCGACCCCGACTTCGCCATCGTCACCCCCTGAGGTGCTCCCCGGGCGGGACGCGGCCATCTGGGTGACGATGAAGATGTCCTGAACCTGCTGTGTCGCGCCCTGAGAGAGGTGGACGACCATGACACTCCCCTCCGATTCCCCGGACCACAGCCCCCCGCACGAGACCCCGCCCCGGACCGCGCAGCCAGGCGCCTCCCAGGCCCCGCACCGGAGCGCCGCCGAGCCACCGGCCCGGGACACCGCGCCCGGCGGCGAGACCCTCGGCGCGCTGGCGAACCTCGGCTGGCAGGCACTGTTCACCATCGGCCTCGCCTCGATCGCCCTGGGTGTCATCGTCCTGATCTGGCCGGGCGAGACGCTGCGCGTCGTCGGTGTGCTCTTCGGCGTCTTCCTGCTGGTCAGCGGCGTCTTCCAGCTGACCTCGGCCTTCGGCGCCCATGTCCCCGGACACCTGCGCGCGCTGCACTTCATCACCGGCGCGCTCTGCGTGCTGCTGGGACTCGTCTGCTTCCGCGGCACCCTGGAGTCGATCCTGCTGCTCGCCCTGTGGCTCGGTTTCGGCTGGCTGCTGCGCGGCATCATGATGACCGCCGCCGCGGGCTCGTCGCCCGGGATGCCGGCGCGCGGCTGGCAGCTGTTCCTGGGCATCCTGACGCTGCTGGCCGGCATCGTGCTGATCGTCTCGCCGTTCGGCTCGATCGCCGCGCTCACCCTGGTGACCGGCGTCATGGCCATCGTGCTGGGCGCGGTCGAGGTCGTGCACGCCGTGCAACTGCGGATCGCGGCGGGCCGGCTCACCCGGGGCGCCGCCGGCAAGCAGCGCGGGGCCCGCTTCCACGCACACCCCCACCCGCAGCACTGACCACCCGTGCCCGGTGTCCCGCGCCGCCCCCGCCCGCACCAGGGCGGGGGCGGCCGGGGACAACGGGCACGTTCCGACGCCCGAGGCCACGAGGACGACGCCATGCAGGGTTCCCAGTACACCGTGAGCGACGTGATGACCGGCACCGTCGTGGCCTTGGCCGGCGGTGCGGCGTTCAAGGAGATCGTGCGCACCCTGCGGGAGTGGGGCGTCAGCGCGATGCCGGTGCTGGACGAGCGCGGCCGGGTGATCGGCGTCGTCTCCGAGGCCGATCTGCTGCGCAAGGAGGAGTTCCGCGCCGCCGACCCGGCCCCGTCCGCCGGGCCGGACCGTCCGCACGGCGCGGCCAAGGCGCGGGCGGTGACCGCCCGGGACCTGGCGACCGTCCCCGCCGTCACCGTGAGCGCCGACGCCACCTTGGCCCGCGCCGCCCGGCTCATGGCCCGGCACGGCGTCAAACGGCTGCCCGTCGTCGACGGCGAGGGGCTGCTCAAGGGCATCGTGAGCCGTTCCGACCTGCTGAAGGTGTTCCTGCGCGGGGACGACGACATCGCCGAGGAGGTACGGCGGGAGATCGTCGCCGGCCGCTTCCCGGTCCCCTTCGACGCGGTGGACGTGGAGGTGCGCGACGGGGTGGTCACCCTCAGCGGCCACGTCGCCGACACCTCGCTGGTGCCGCTCGCCGTCCGTCTGGTCGGCTCGGTGGAGGGCGTCGTGGACGTACGCTCCACGATCGCCGGCCCGCGCCGCCGCCCCGTACTGGAACCGGACCTGACCGACGGCTGACGGCCGGACCAGGGGAGTGGTCCGTACGTCCCGGGGCCGGCGGAAGAGGGCCCGACGTCCCGGGTACGGGAGGGGGCCGGGCGTCCCCGAGGAGGGGCCGAACCGTTCTCGTCCGGTGCCGCGCCGGGTGCGACGGTGACAGGAGAAGGACCTGCCGCACGACGCGGCAGCTGGGGCGAGAGGCGAGGCGGTGGTCGCGATGGAGGCGCCCCTGATCGTGGGTGTGGACGGATCGGGTCCGAGTCTGACGGCGGTCGACTGGGCGGTGGACGAGGCCGCCCGCCGGCACCTGCCGCTGCGGCTGGTCTACGCGTCCCTCTGGGAGCGCTACGAGGGTGTGGTGCCCACCGGCGGCACGGACCGGCCCTCGGAGCAGGTGATGGCCGAGCACGTGGTCGCCTCCGCGCTGGAGCGGGCCCGGCGGCGTGACCCGGAGGTGAAGGCGAGCACGGACATCCTCCCCGAGGACGCGGTCTCCGCCCTGGTGGACGCGGGCGACACCGCTTCCGCGCTGGTCATCGGCTCGCGCGGGCGCGGGGGGCTGAAGGGGCTGCTGCTGGGTTCGGTGAGCCTGGCGGTGGCGGCCCGGGCGCGCTGCCCGGTGCTGGTGGTCCGCGGCGACGGCCCGGGCGTGACCGGGGCGCACGAGCGGATCCTGCTCGGCGCCGGCGGTCCGGACAGCGCCGCCGAGGCGGTGCGGTTCGCGTTCCAGGAGGCGGAGACGCGCGGCTGCGTCCTCGACGTCGTACGGGCCTGGCGCACCCCCCTGCCGACGGCCGGGCGGGCGGTGGCGCCGCCGGAGAACCCGCCCCTCGGGTACGAGGAGCGGGCCGCCGCCCTTCTGGAGGAGCTGCTGAGCGCGGCGGCGGCCGACCATCCGGCGGTCCGGGTGCGCCGGGCGACCGTGGAGGGGCCGGCGCACCGGGTGCTCGTGGACCGCTCGGCCGCCGCCGATCTGGTGATCGTCGGAGCGCGGCGCGGGACGGGACAGCTCGGGCTCCAACTGGGCCGTACGGCGCACGCGTTGCTGCACCACGCGCGGTGCCCGGTGGCGGTCGTGCCGCAGCGGGCCTGACGGACCGCCCCGGTGCGCACCGCCGGGCGTGGGGCGCCGCGGTTCAGGCGCGCCAGTACCCCAGTGCGTGCAACCGCTCCCTGGGCACGCCGAGTTGTCTGCGGACGAAGGCGGCGAGCTTGCGGGTGGTGGCCGTGTCGCAGGCGATCCACACGTAGGCGTCGGGGTCCAGGTGTGCCGGCAGACTCGACCGCACGGCCTCGACCAGCCGGTCGCCGCCGTCCTGCCGGGGGACCCGCACGACCCGGCGGCCGGGGCCGTCCCGGCGCGGGAAGCCGTCTGCGTCCGAGGGGTCGGAGGTCTCGAACCAGATGGTGGCCGGGACCGAGGGCGCCGATTCCAGCAGGGAGTCGATGGCGGGCCGTGACGCGGCGTCGCCGATCACGAGGAGCTGCGAGGGCGGCGGGTCCGGCAGCGTGAACTCGGAGCCCTGCACGGTGGCTTCGATCGTGTCGCCGGGGCGGGCGGCGCGGGCCCAGTCGCCGGCGCACCCCGCGTGCAGGACGAAGTCCATGCCGAAGGTCCCTTCGGCGGGGTCCGGGTCCACCAGGGTGTAGGCCCGCTGGTGGGGGTGCCCGTCGTCGTCGAACCAGAGCCGCACCCACATCGTGGGGTGTGTCCCGGTCGCCCGCAGCATGCCGCCGTCGCCGAAGGACAGCCGGTGCAGACGCTCGGAGATCCGCTCGTTCGACCGCACGGTGAACGTGAAGTCCTGGCCGCGCATGAGCCTGAGGGCGACGCCCTGCCAGCCGTGTCCCATGTTCCGCCCCCTGAGGTGCTGTGATCCGGTGTGGAGAGTGACGGCGTCAGTGCCGCGAGGTGGGACGCGGGCGGTGGTGCGCGCACGGGTGTGCGGTGAGCAGCAGCCGGATCCGGTCGCCGGCCTCCACCGCGTCGCGGGCCGGGTCCGGGAACAGCAGGCGCACGTCGCAGTGGCCTTCGCGGTACTCGCAGCGCAGGGCGATGCCGTACCGGTCCACGGCGAGCGGCAGCGCGCGCAGCACGCCGTGCGGCAGCCGCGGACCGACGAGGGCGACCAGGGCCGCCACCATGTCCTCGTGGGCGTCGGCCAGATGCGTGAGCAGCGCGGCCTCCTCGACGGCGAGCGGGTCGGGTGCGGCGCGGGTGAGGTCGGCGAGGCCGACGTCGTGTTCGCCGGTGAGGGTCCGCAGCGTGATGTGCTCCGCCTCGAAGCGGAGGGCGTCGCCGTCTTGGGGCCGGCCGGGGACGAGCCGGCCGGCGACGGTCACCTGGGCCCGTACCCGGTCGCGCAGGGCGACGGGCGCGATGTCGGTGAACTCCGCGCGCGCGGGGAGGCGGCCGTCCGGCGCGGCGGCGACCTGTGCGGCCAGCGGACAGCCGGCCCGGGACGAGAGGGTGATCCGCCCCCGGGCGTCCACGGAGTGCAGGCCGATCAGGTCGTAGTCCTGCCGTTCGGTGCTGAGCGACAGGGAGGTCGCCCGGGCCAGCACCGAGCGGACGTACTCCGCCGCGGTCTGCTCGGACACGGCGGTGTCGATGGCGGCGGCCAAGGCAACTCCTCGGGGGACAGGGGACGGTACGGTTTTACTTAGGCAAGCCTAACCTAACCGTCATGCCTCCGGGTGTCCACGGCGCGCCGCGAGGCTCGCCCGTACGGGTGCCGGTGCGGTCCGCCGGCGTTCGACCAGGCCCAGGACGACGCCGACGACGATGATCAGGCCGCCGAGGAGCTGCGGCAGCCGGACCGTCTCGCCGTTGATCACCACGGCGCCGAGCACGCCGAACACCGGTACCAGGTTGAGGATGTTGACCGCGACGCTCGACGTCATCCGGCGCAGGCCGTAGTTGTAGAGGAGGAAGCCGCCCACGGAGCAGGCCACGGCGAGATAGGCGAGCAGCGCCGAGGCCGTGGCGTCCGGCAGCCGCCAGTCGCCGGCCTCCAGGAGCGAGGCGAGCAGGAAGCCGGCGGCTCCGGCCACGGTCTGCCGGTAGGTGAGGCTCAGCGCGTCCTGCCCGCGGACCGCGTACGTGCCCAGCACGTTGTACCCGGCCCACGCCAGGCCGCCGAGCAGCAGCAGGACATCGCCGAACCAGCGGGCGCCGCCGCCGGCTTCGGCGCCGTTGCGCACCACGAGGACGGCGCCCGCGGTGGCCAGCAGCACGCCGCCGACCCGCGCCGGCGGCATCCGGGTCCTCAGCACCGCCAGCTCCAGGAGCATGGTCATCAGCGGATAGGACGCCACGATCAGGGAGGCGTCGGAGGCGGTCGACAGTTCGACGCCGATGTTCTCCAGCACGAAGTAGGCCGTGATGCCGAGCAGTCCGCTCAGCGCGATCAGCCGCCGCCGGCGGGGGTCCGGCCGGGCCGGCGGGGTGCGGCGGCGCACCCGCGCCATGACGCCGAGCAGTACGGCGGCGACCGTGAAGCGGACGGCCCCGATGGTCAGCGGGCCGACCTGTGCGAGCACCTCCTTGGTCACCGCGTACGAACTGCTCCACAACAGTGCCGCCGCGACCACGGAACAGATCGCCAGGACCCCGGTCCTCCGCTCGTCCACCCTGCTGCCCCTTCCCGTACGCACCCACGACGCCGTCCGGTTCGCACGGCAGGGCGGCGAACATCGGACGGCGTCCGTGCCGGAAAGCTAGCAATAGGATGCGGTGCATGGCACGCTGGCCGAATATGATTCGGCGGCCGGGAGATGTGGCGAAACATGGACGAACTAGATTCGGCGCTGGTGCGGCTTCTTCAGCAGGACGGTCGGCGCACCAATCGGGACCTGGCGCAGGAGCTGGGCATCGCGCCCTCCACCTGTCTTGAGCGGGTCCGCTCCCTGCGGGAGCGCGGCGTGCTGCTCGGCTTCCAGGCCGAGGTGGACCTTCCCTCGATCGGCCGGGGACTCCAGGCGATCATCGCCGTGCGGGTGCGGCCGCCGACGCGCGCCGTCATCGAGCAGTTCCAGGCCTTCGTGGCGCGGATGCCCGAGGTGATCGAGGTCTTCGTCCTCACGGGCACCGACGACTTCCTCCTGCACGTCGCGGTCCGCGACACCGACCAACTGCACTCGGTGGTCCTCGACAAGCTGACCGAGCGACGCGAACTCGCGGACGTGCGCACCTCGGTGGTCTACGGGCATCTGCGCAAGCACGTCATCGAGCCGATGTGAGGAACCGCCGGGGCGCGCCCGGCCCGGGGGAGCCGGCCGGGGCGGTGGCCGTCAGGGCGCCTTGACCGTGATGTCCCCGGTGGAGGTGCCCAGGTCCAGCGCGTACCGGGCCTTGGGGTCGGTGGGCACCGAGACGTGCGGGCTGCCGTTGCTGGTGTGGGCGGTCACCCGGTAGGGGCCGGCGGCCGCCGTGACGGTGACCGGGGCGTTGGAGGTGCGCACCCACACGTCCTGGGCCGCCGTCGTGCCGATGACGACCGGGCCGTTGGAGGACTTGGCCTTGACCCCGCCGCCCTTCAGCCCCTTCGCCTTGATCCGGCCGTTCGAGGTGTGAAGGTCGACCGCGCCGTCCGCGCCGTCCACGGTCACGTCGCCGTTGCTGGTGCCTACCTGCACCGCGCCCACTCCCGACAGGTCGATGGCGCCGTTCGACGTCGTACCGGTCACCGGCAGTCCCGCCGGCACGTCGACCGTGTAGTCGATCGAGCAGTCGTCGCCGCAGCCGGCCAGCACCAGGACACCGTCGTCGACGCGGAAGGACGGGGAGTCCGGTTTGTCGCCGCGGTAGCCGACCTCGCGGTGGACCGACACCTTCGTGGTGTCCGAGTCGCCCCGGATCTCGACCCCGCCGTCCTTGTTGTCGAGCCGGATCGACGTGATCCTGTCCGAGACGGAGTGGTCGTCCTTGAAGTGGTCGTCGCTGATCACGCCGCACGCGCCGAGCGCTCCCGCCGCGATCACGGTCACGGACGCAGCCGCGAGCAAGCGGAGCCGCTGGTGCATGAGAATCTCCCCGTTCGGCACAAGTGGCCGAGCACGTCGGCCGTTTCGGTCACTCCCCGGGCCGGACCCGGGACCGGGTCCGCCGCCGTCACGACGCTACAAGGACCGCGACCGACCGCACCATGGGGTTAACCCCCCACCCCCGCCTGTGGTTTGCCGCCGGTCGTCGCGGTCGTCGCGGTCGTCGCGGTCGTCGCGGTCGCCTCGGCCGCTCTGGTCGCCCGGTCGCGCTCAGGGCGCAGGTCGTGGGGCGCACGTCGCGCCGACGGTGTCGGCGAAGGCCCGGGCCAGCGGCGTCAGCGCGCTCCAGCGGCGCACCGCCCAGCCCACCGACAGCTCCGGCAGATCGGGGACGGGAAGGAAGCGCAGCGGCCCGGAGCCGGCGGCGGACCGCTGGCCGGGCAGGGCGGGGACGATCGCGTGCCCGAGGCCCAGCTCCGCCAGCAGGATGGCGGTGTCCCAGTCGGCGACGCTGGTGTCGGACCGCACCTGGATGCCCAGCCGCGCGAAGACCGCGTCCAGATGGCTCCGGGACGAGGAGTTCTCCGGCAGCCTGATGTGCCGGATGCCCGCCAGATCGGCGGCCCCGACATGGGAGCGCGCCGCGAGCGGGTCGTCGGCCCGGACGGCCAGCACCCACGGCAGCTCGACGACGGGACGCTGCTCGATGCCCGCGACCGGGTCGCCGAGCGTGATCCAGGCCAGATCGACCGTGCCGGCGGTGAGCGCGTCGAAGCAGCTGCGGCTGGAGGTCTCGGTACGGAACTCCAGACTCACCTTGGGGAAGCGCCCGCGGAAGGACACCACGGCCTCCGCCATGAAGTGCCGCACCGTGGTGGCGCCGGTCGTCACCCGGACGGAACCCGCGTCGCCGCGCACCAGCTCGTCCAGATTGCGCAGCGCGGTGTCCAGACCGGCGATGCCGTCCGCCGCCGCGGCCCGCAGGATCCGCCCCGCCGCGGTCGGCGCCACCCCGCGCGGATGGCGCTCCAGGAGGCGCACCCCCGTCTCCCGCTCCAGCCGCTTCACATGCTGGCTCACCGCCGACTGCGTACAGGACAGCTCCCGGGCGACCGCACTGAGGCTGCCGGCCCGGCACACCGCGACGAAGACGCGCAGATCATCAAGAGTCATGGCACCCAAGCTAGTTCTTGGATGCGTATCACCAAACCCTAGGATTGACTTGGGCATCGGGGACTTGGACGATCTTCCCGGGGCGGCAACCTCCTCCCGCGCTCAAACCCTCCGGTCCGGACCGGAGCGGGCCGGCGGGACAGGTGTCGACCCCGCCCACACCCGAGAGGAAACACACGTGTCCACGACTCCACCACGCAACGACAGCCCCGCAGGCGGCCGTCTGACCATCGCGGTACTCGGCCCGGGCGGCGTCGGCGGCCTCCTGGCCGCACTCCTGGCCCGGGCCGGACACCGGGTCGTCTGCCTCGCCGGACAGGACACCGCTCACGCGCTGCGCCAGGACGGCATCCGGGTGCGCAGCGGCCAGTTCGGCGACTTCGTCCAGCCCGTCGAAGCGGACACCGCACTGCGCGAGCCGGTCGACCTGCTCCTGATCACCGTCAAGCACACGGCACTCGACGCCGCGCTGGAGCGGGTGCCGGCCCGCCTCCTCGGCGACGACGCCCTGATCCTCCCGCTGCTCAACGGCGTCGAGCACCTGGCGGCGCTGCGCGACCGGTACGGCGCGGACAGCGTCGCGGCGGGTGTGATCCGGGTCGAGTCCACCCGCACCGCGCCCGGCGCCATCGAGCACGGCAGCCCGTTCACGGAGATCGACCTCGCCGGCCGGAGCGAACGCCTCGCCCCGCTGGCCGCGCTGCTCACCGACGCGGGGGTGCGCACCCGCGTCTTTGACGACGAGACGGCCGCGCTGTGGGCCAAACTCGCCTTCCTCGCCCCGTTCGCGCTGCTCACCACCCGCTACGGGCTCACCATCGGCGCGGTGCGCACCGAGCGGCGCGCGGAGCTGACCGCGCTCGTCGAGGAGACCGCCGCGGTGAGCCGGGCCTGCGGCGCGCCCGCCGACCCCGCGAAGGCGCTGGCGCTGTACGACGCGTTCCCGGCCGGCAGCAAGTCCTCGATGCAGCGCGACGCGGAGGCGGGCCGTCCGCTGGAACTCGACGCGATCGGCGGGGCGGTCGTACGGGCGGCCGAACGGCACGGAGTGCCGGTGCCGGTGACGAGCCTCCTGGTGGCCGAGCTGACGGCCGCGCCTGCGGCGGGCGACGACTGACCCGGGACGGCGGCCCGGCGCCGGGGCCGGGGGCGGCCGGCGGGCCGGTCCGCGGCGGGGGCGGGGCGGGCCGCCCCAGTGGTCAGACGCGGCCGATCTCGCTCGGGAGTTCGAGGGAGAGGACCCGGTCGGCGTAGGCGAACGTCTCGAACTTGGCGCCGTCCGGCACGTCCGGGTCGTCCTCCAGCCGCCGCAGCGCCTCCAGCACGGCGGGGGTGTCGAGGTCGTCGTCGTAGGCGGCGCCCAGCCGCCGTACGGTGTCCGCGTGCATCGGGCGCGAGGGCGCGTCCGCCCAGGCCGCGACGCGCCCGCGCCACCGGCCCAGGGTCGCGCCGGCCTCGGCCAGCGCCGCCTCGGTGATCCGGGCCGGGAGGGCGTACGGCAGGGCGAGCAGGGCCAGCCGGAGAGCCGACGGGTCGGCTCCGTCGGCGGCCGGTGTGTCCGTACCGCCGGGCGGCTGCGCCGGGCCGACCACGACCAGCAGCCCGTCCTCCGTCGGCGGGGGCGCGGCCGACGGGGCCAGGACATGGACGTCGACGGGGCCGCCGAACGGCGCGGACACGGTGGCGTCGGGGGTGCGCACGGCGGGCGGGTGGATGCCGAGGCGTCCGGCCGCGCCGGTCAGCGCCCGCGCTCGCTCCTCGGGCAGCGCCCGCTCGACGTGGCCGGTGATCACCTGGAGGTCCTCCAGTTCCGCGATCCGGAACAGCACATCGGCGACGAGCATCGCCCGCAGGTCGCCGAGGAGGTCGTGGCGCCCGGCCGGTGCGGGGTGCACACAGACCCGCAGCAGTCCGCCCGGCCCCCGCCGGACCGGGGTGAGCCGCCGCGACCGGCTGTCGGTGAGTCGCACGCCGTCCTCCTTGCCCGGTACGGCGCCTGCCGCCGTGCCGGTACGAACTCCGGTTCTCCGCACGGCCGGTGACGCCACCGCGCCGGCGACGCCGACGAGCGCCGACGCCGCCTGTCCGGATTCCCGCTGTCGCTCCCACTGTGCGGACCGGCGCCGGATGAGGCAAGCGCGGCACTCGGCCGGCCCGGGGCGGCGGCGCCGGGGGCCGGTTCCGTGACCCGCGTGGCCCCGGCGGTCTTGACCGTGGCCGCGGGCGCCGGTTGACTCGGACCCGGCGATGGATCCCGCCTGGACTCCGGTCCGAACCGCCCCGATCCCGGGCTGATGGTTCCTGACCACGGTCAGGAACCCATGCCCCCGGGAGGTGCGTACGGTGAAGCCTTCGCCGCCGCCCGTCGCCGTCCACAGAGACACACACGGCGTGCACACACCCGCCGGAGTGTCTCCGGCCGTTCGTTCCCCGCCGTTCGTTCCCCGCGGGACTCACCACCGCGCCCCGGGCCGCCCGACGGACGGCGCGCGTGGCGTGTGCCGCCGCCGGACGCGGCCCCTTCCCCGCGTGGCCCTGCTCCCGCGCCTGCGTGCGGCGCCCCGCCGGAGCCGAGCCCCCGCACCCCTCCTCCTCCCGCGACGCACCACCCTTGAAAGGACGACCCCCCATGCCTCTGCGGATCACGGCCCTGCACGCCGTGGAGATCCTGGACTCCCGGGCTCGGCCCACCCTCGCCGTCACCCTCACCACCGCCGACGGGGTCCGCGTCCGCGCCGGCGTGCCCTCCGGCGCGTCCACCGGCACCCGCGAAGCCGTCGAACTGCGCGACGGGGACCCGGCCCGCTACCACGGGCAGGGGGTGCGCACGGCCGTCGGTCACGTCAACGGCGAGATCGCCGAAGCCCTCACCGGCCGCGGCTACGCCTCGCTCGCCGACGTCGACCGCGCGCTGATCGACCTGGACGGCACCCCTGCCAAGTCCCGCCTGGGCGCCAACGCGCTCGTCGGCGTCTCCCTCGCCGCGGCCCGCGCCGAGGCCCTGCTCGCCGGGCGCGAACCCTGGCAGCACCTCGCCGCGATCGCGGGCACCGCGCCCCGGCTGCCGGTACCGCACTTCAACGTCGTCAACGGCGGTGCGCACGCCGCCAACGACCTCGACTTCCAGGAGTTCATGCTCGCCCCGCTCGGCGCGCCCGGCCTCGCCGAGGCGGTGCGCGCCGGAGCCGAGGTGTACGCGCGGCTCAAGGCGCGGCTGGCCGCCGAGGGGCACACCACCGGCCTCGGCGACGAAGGCGGCTTCGCCCCCGCCGTCGACAGCGCCGAGACGGTGCTGCGACTCCTGGTCGAGGCCATCGCCGACGCCGGCTACACCCCCGGGCGCGACGGTGTGGCCATCGCCCTGGACCCGGCCGCCAGCGAGTTCCGCCACGCGGACGACGGGCTGTACCACGTGGCCGGCGACGCGCTGACCAGCGACCGGCTCATCGACCGCTACGAGGAGATTGTCGACCGCTTCCCGGTGTGGTCGATCGAGGACGGTCTCGCCGAGGACGACTGGGACGGCTGGGTCCGCCTCACCGAACGCCTCGGCCCCCGGGTGCAGGTGATGGGCGACGACATCTTCGTCACCGACCCGGAGATCATCGCCGGGGCGATCGAGCGGAAGGTGGGCGACTCCGCGCTCATCAAGGTCAACCAGATCGGCACCGTGACGGAGACCCTCGACGCGATGCGGGTGTGCCGCGCGGGCGGCTACCCGCAGATGGTCTCCCACCGCTCGGGCGAGACCGACGACACCTTCATCGCCGACCTGGCCGTCGGCGCCGGCTGCGGACAGCTGAAGTCCGGCGCCCCGGCCCGCGGGGAACGCGTCGCGAAGTACAACCGGCTCATCGAGATCGCCGCCGCCGACCCCGCCCTCGCCTACGGCCTCGCCCCCCGGTGACGCGCGCGGGCGGCGGTCGTACGGCTCGCCTGCGGCGGCGCTCTCACGCGATGTTCAGCCGGACGCCGATGAGCGTCGTCGCGACGCCGCCGGCCGCCATGGCGAGGGCCCACAGGGCGGGGCGGCCGGCCAGGAGACGGGCGAGCGCGGCGCCGAGGGCGGACAGGGCCAGCACCGCCAGGACCACCACGATCCAGGGCGGACCTGGCAGGACCGCGCCCAGGGCGAGGGGCAGCGCGGCGCCCGCGAAGCTGGCCACGCAGGCGACGAGTGCGGCGCCGTAGGAGCGCAGCAGGGCGAGGCGGCCCAGCCGGGTGGCGGCCATCCGGCCGCTCCCGCTGAGGCTCAGTTCCTTGGCGACGTGCACGAGGTGGGCCCGGCGTTCGGCGTAGTCGGCGACCATGACGGTGAACGCCGAGGTGATCAGCGCGGCGCAGCCCACCCGCGCGGCCAGCCCCCAGCCGACCGGGCTGCCGGATCCGGTGAGGGAGGCCGCGGCGAGGGTGAGGGCGTTGAGCAGGCCGTCCGTGATCCCGAGGACCAGGGGCAGCCGGACCTTCTCGACGGCCGCCGCCGGGGAGGCGGTCATCGCTTGCGGGGGGTCCGTTCGAGTGTGTACGTGCCCGCGACCACCTCGTCGGTGCTGTGCACGACGGCTCCCGTGTGCTCGATGGCGCGCTGGACGGCCCGCGGGTCGAGATCGTCGCCCTCGATGGTGACGTCGGTTCCGATGGTCTCGACGTCGATCTCGGTCACGGTGACGTTGACGGCCTGGACGCCGGGGACGTCCTCGATCGCCCGGGCCAGCTGGGGCAGGCTCGGCTCGGAGACGGCCATGTCGACGTCGAGGACGAGTCGGCGGATGGGCATGGGAGGCGTCCTTCTTCGGGCACGCGCACGCGGGCCGGGGGACAGGACCCATTGGCCTGGTCGGCGGTTGGGCCGCCGGCGTACCGGGGGCCGCGGCGGGATCCACCACCGCTCGGCGCGGGCGAACGCGCCTGCACATCAGCTCGTCGCATGGGTATCCCGCCGTCCGCGCGGTGAAACACCCACCGCGCGGGCGTCAGGTCCGCGTGGTGCTCGTGGTCCCCGTGGCGGAGTGGGGCGGCGCGGAGTCAGGCGCTGGAGCCGGCGCAGGGGCAGGGGTCGGCGGCTTCTGTCCGGCGGATCGGCCGGCCGTCGCGACCACGCTGGTGAGGACGCCCGCGAGCAGCCCCCAGAAGGCGGACCCGATGCCGAGGAGGGTGACACCGGAGGCGGTGGCCAGGAACGTCACGACCGCCGCCTCCCGCGACGCCTTCTCGGACAGGGCGGTGGCCAGGGAGTTCTCGATCGTGGCCAGCAGGCCGACGCCCGCGAGGGAGAGCACCAGGGCCTGCGGCATCGCGGTGAGCAGCGAGGCGACCGTGGCGCCGAACACGCCGACGCACAGGTAGAAGACGCCCGCCCACACGGCGGCGGCGTACCGCTTGTCCCGGTCCGGGTGCGCCTCCTCGCCGGTGCAGATCGCGGCCGTGATGGCGGCCAGGTTCAGTCCGAAGGCGCCGAACGGGGCGAGTACGGCGTTGACGGCACCGGTCCACGTCATCAGGGGCGAGACCGGCACGTCGTAGCCCGAGTTGCGCAGCACCGCCGCCCCGGGCAGGTTCTGCGAGGCCATCGTGACCACGAACAGCGGCACACCGACGCCGACGAGGGTGCGCCAGTCGAACTCCGGCGCCGTGAACACCGGCCGGGCGAGCGAGACCCGCAGTTCGGCCAGGTGCCAGCCGCCGGTGAGGACCGAGGCGAGGACGCCGCCGGCGAGGGCGACCAGCACGGCGTAGCGCGGGGCGAGCCGGCGGGCCAGGAGGTAGAGCGCGAACACCGGGAAGGCCAGGGCGAAGTCGCCGTGCATCGTGCTGAACAGTCCGGTGCCGAACCGCAGCAGCACCCCGGCGAGCAGCGCGGCGGCCAGCGGCACCGGGACGCGGTCCATGGCGTGGGCGAACCATCCGGTCACACCGGTGACGAGGATGAGCAGCGCCGAGAGGACGAACGCGCCGACGGCCTGGGCCATCGGCACGCCGACGAGGGCGGTCGTGAGCAGCGCGGCGCCGGGTGTCGACCAGGCGGTGACGACGGGGGTGCGGTACCGCAGGGAGAGCCCGACGCAGGTGACGGCGAGCCCGACGCCGAGCGCGAGCATCCAGGAGCCGATCTCCGCGGGTCCGGCACCGGCGGCCTTGGCCGCGGTGAACACGAGCGCGGCCGAGCTGGTGACGCCCACGGTGACGGCGACCAGACCG
The DNA here is from genome assembly GCF_039543625.1 of Streptomyces similanensis. Taxonomy (NCBI): domain Bacteria; kingdom Bacillati; phylum Actinomycetota; class Actinomycetes; order Kitasatosporales; family Streptomycetaceae; genus Streptomyces; species Streptomyces similanensis. The sequence continues at coordinate 75,235 of NZ_BAABKC010000135.1, forward strand.
GCGGCGACCGCCGAGGGCGGGGCCGCCGCGCGCAGACGGTCGGTGAAGGAGGACATACGGGGCGACTTCCGGGACGAGGCGGCGAGGGGCGCGGTTGTTCCATAAACAGAACGTTCTGTTTGTGGAACACTAGAGAGCGGGGCCGAGACCCGTCAACCACGGCGACGACAGCGGGAGCACGATCCGGCGATGGGGCTGAACGACGAAGTGGGGCGCAGGCTGCGCGAGCTGCGCACGGCCCGGGGCCTGACCCTCTCCGAGCTGGCCCGACGCTCCGGCGTGGGCAAGGGCACGCTCTCCGAACTGGAGGGCGGCACCCGCAACCCCACGCTCGACACCCTCTACGCGCTCACCACGGCGCTCAACCGGCCGCTCAGCGCCGTGCTCGCCGACGAGACGCCGCCGTCCACCGGGCAGCACCGGGGCGCCGTCTCCGGCAGCGCGGTCACCGCGGCTCTGATCGAGCGGTACGAGGACGGGGAGGCGGTCACCGACGTCTTCCGCGTCACCATCGCCGCCGGCGCCACCCAGGAGTCGGCCGCGCATGTCGCGGGCACCACGGAGAGCCTGATGATCCTCAGCGGCACGGCCGTCGTGGGCGCCCTGGACGCGCCGCGCAGCGTCGGGCCGGGCGGCTCGGTGCGCTGGGCGGCCGACACCGCACACCTCTACAGCGCCCCGCACGGCGAGGTCCACGGCGTCCTCTTCGTCCGCTACCCGGTCACCGCCCGGTGATCCGGTCCGGCCGCCGCACACGGCGATGAGCCGCGGCGCCCCCGTGAGGGGCGCCGCGGCGCACCGAACCCGCGCGGCTCACCGCGCCGAGCGCGTCACCGACTGCTCGTGAGATACGCCCACAGGGCGCTGGGCGAGCCGGACTGCACGGTCAGCGGAGTGCTGGGCGACGTGCCGGGTGTGAGGTGGACGCGGTCGTCGGGCGAGGTGTGATTGCTCAGGAACGCCTCACTCGGTCCCGTGGCGGGGCGGCACCACAGAAAGCCGTCGTCGTCGGGCCGGTACGGGTTCACCGTCACGGTGCTGCCGCCCAGCGGGTGCCCCGGGTGGGCCGACGTGGAGTTGACGTACTGCCCGTCGAGGATCAGGTACGAACAGTCGTCCTGGCCGGTGCGGCCCGCCGGGACCACGCTGAACTCCTGGCCGCTCTGGTGCCGGGCGGCGGACAGGACCACCGTGGAGCCCTCCTGGTCCGGGCGGTCGACTTCGAGCGCCAGCGGTTCGGGTGTGTCCTGCTGGAGGACGACCTCGCTGGTGCTCAGCGCCTGGCCGGGCTCCTGGAGGAACCAGCGCTGTGCGGCGCTGCCGTCGAAGTCGCGGCCCGCCACCTCGCCGCCGCCGCCGGTGGCCGTGAGGAACTGGTGGGTGACGAAGTTCTGCAGGGCCCAGGTGCCGTCGGCCTGCGCGACCGGCGCCCAGAGCTGGTCCTGCGCCTGCGCCGGCCACAGCACCGTGCGCGCGTTCCGGGCGCCGCCCTCCTGCCCCAGATAGCGGCCGCTGTACGGCGGCTGCGCGTGGTAGAGGCGGTAGTAGTCCGGGAACTCCGGGTCGGGCGACAGGGTGAAGGTCTGGGCCGGCAGGTTGGCCTGGTTGAGCGGCTGGTCGGTGACCGCGTGGCTGCCGGTGGACGGCCCCGCCCCGTTGGTGGTGGCCGCGTTGCGCAGCACCGCCTGGACCGGCGGCACCGGATTCGCCGCCGCCTGCGCGGGCGGCGGGGGGTTCGGCAGGTTGCCGAGCTGGTAGCGCACGGGATAGTGGTCCGAGACGACGAAGGTGCTGAGCACGGTCGTGCCGGTGACGCTGGGCGGCTGCTGCGCGCCGCCGACGGGGACGGCGGCGTAGTCGAGGACCGCAGTCGAGGACGGATGGGTGTCCTCAGTCGGTGCGTGGACGGTGAAGCGGCCGGCCACCGCGGCGCCCAGGTTGTTCGGGTCGCGGTTGTAGTCGCCCACGGCGATCCAGGGCAGCCCCGCGGTGTTCATCTGGGTCTGGATGTTCTCCAGCAGACTGGGGTCGTCGTTTCCGCTGCCGGACACGCCGTGCAAGGTGTAGTAGACCACCCCGCCGACGTTGATCCCGAGAGCGGGACGCGAGTCGAGGAAGCCGGACCTGGCGACGTACACGTCCTGCGGCGCGACCCGGGTGGTGCTGAAGACGGCCAGGTTGACCCGGCCCTCGGTGGTGGGGGAGGCGTCGGTGGCGGTGCTCAGCCAGTACAGATACCCCAGGGGCCGGCTCTCTGTTCCGAGCCGGTACTCCCGGACCGGGACGACTTCGAGATCTTCCCAGTACTGGATGTTGTTGTGGGCGATCACCGCCCCCGGCTGGGCGCTGGCGGGCGGGGCGCCGGCCTCCTGGAGCAGGACGACGCTGGCGCCGCCCGCTCCCCGGACCAGCCGGGGCAGGTCGGCGACGTACTTGTTGCTGTTGACGATCCCGCCGTTCGCGCCCTGCATGTTCCAGGTGGTGACCGTGCGCCGGTCGTTCTGGCGGGGATCGACGCCGCCGCCGGTGTCGCGCAGGAACAGCGACGGCCGCTTGCCCACGTCGGCGGCGACCACGCCCTGCCCCGTGTAGTCCAGGGTCTCCCGGCCGGTCCAGTCCGCGATCGCCTGCCCGTCCTGGCCCAGCGGCTTGAACCGGTGCGGGTCGGCGTCGTCGGAGCCGAACTCGAAGGCGGTGCCGGGCTGGGTGCCGTAGGGCGCGTACGGTTCGAACGGCCCGCCCGGTGTGGTCTGTTTGATCATCGTGTTGCCGTAGAAGACGTTCTGCGGCCCCGACGATCCTGACCACTTGACCGCCTTGGGGCCCGCGGCCCACCAGATCGGATACCAGGTCCCCTCGTCGATCTCGCCGCCCTCGCCGCCGCAGTTGGCCTGGCAGCTGGCCGAGCGGTGCTCGTAGGGGACCCGTACCGTGTTCTGCTCGAAGAGGTTGCCGTGCTCCCAACCGCCGTGCAGATTCAGGTCCGAGTCCAGGTCGTTGCGGAAGGCGACGTTGCCGCTGGCCGACCACTGGAAGGTGAAGTGGCGCAGGTTGCGGCTGAGGTTGTACGCGTACAGCGAGTCCCACACGCGGCTGCCGCGCAAGTACCCGTTGCCGCCCTTGCCCTTGTTCCACGCGCCGTCGAAGCTGTTGCGCTCGATCTGGAGGTTGCGCGCGTCCTCGGTGACGATCGGGTGAGAGCCGGTCATCGTGGCCTTCACTCCGCGCACCCAGTCGTTGGCGGCCCACTTGAAGACGATGCCGTGCATCGCGTACTCGGGCGCCATGTTGCCGTAGTTGTGCACGGCCTGCTCGGGGGTCAACTGATACGTGCCGCCGCCCAGTTTGGGCAGGCCGGTCATGTCCTGGGTGAAGGCGAAGTTCTCGAACCCGACCCCCTCGACCACGTTCAGCGGGGTGACCTTGCTGGCGTACGGCTTGTCGCCGAGCGCGGGCGAGCCGTCCGAGGTGGAGTCGACCGGCAGGTCCCACTCCAGCGGCCGGTCCAGCGTGATCGTCCGGGCGGTGGCGTCGATGCCGGTGACCCGGAACATCTGCTGGCGCATGTGGAGGTCGTCCATCGAGCCGCGGTCGCTGACGCCCTGCTGCTCGTAGAACTTGACGCTGTTGGCCGCGCCCACCCACACATAGCCGCCGAGCGAGAACTTCTTCATGTCGGTCTTCGCGTCCAGGGGCACGACGTCGCTGCCCTGCCGGGCCGCGTAGCCGGGGTCGCCGGTCCGGGCGGCCACCTTGATGCCGGAGGCCCAGTGCTGGTTGACGCTGCCCTCGAAGATGTCCTTGCGGTTGGCCGGGGCCGCCGCCCAGTCGTCCTGGTACCGGGCCGCCACGTCCCGGGTCTGCACCCGGAACATGCCGCGCCCCGGCCACATCCAGCCGCCGGTGCCGACGTCGCTGCCGCTGCCGGCCTTCATGCTGTCCTGGTCCCAGCGGCCGTTGACCAGGGTGTCGTAACGGGTGTTGTTCACGTCCGGCCGGAACACCAGCCGGGTGCCGCCGTCGCCCGAGCCCTGCCCGCGCACGATCAGGAAGTCGGCGTCGACGTAGATCTGCCGGGACACGTCGATACGCCCGGACGGCAGCGAGAGGAGCGAGAGCCGGTCGAAGTTGGCGTTCGGCGAGCAGGCGCTCTTGATGTCGTCGATGGCCTTCTGGAGGCCGGAGGTGTCGTCGGCACCGTCGTCCGCGACCACGCCGTACTGGGCGGCGAGACGGTCCGGGGTGATCCGGCAGGAGGCGTCGTCGGTCAGCTGCCCGTCGCCGGGCAGCGGCAGGCCGCCCCGGTACCCGACGCGCGACCAGTCGGGCATGCCGGCGGGCGCGGCCGTGCGGTTGGCGTAGCTCAGATCCGGACCGTCCGCTCCGGGACCGGCCGTCACCGAGGCGGACGCGGCCGAAACCGCCTTCGCCGAGGCGGAGTTCACCGAGCCGGCCGAACCGACCGAACCGACCGAACCGGCCGAGCCGGCCGAGCCGGCCGAGCCGGCCGAACCGACCGATCCGGCGGCGGCGGCCTGGGCGGCCTGGGCGGGCGCCGCCGAGGCGAGCACCGGTAAGGAGAGGGAGAGCAGCAGGCCGGACAGCAGCCCGGCCGCCGATCGTGAGCGTTTCACGTGACCCCTTCTCGTTTCATCGTGGTGTCCTTCTCGAACCTTCTCGAACCTTCTCGATGCTTCTCGAACCGGACGCGGCCGCTACGGGCAGGAGAACCGCAGGGAGGAGATCCGGTCGTTGTCGTACGACTTGCTGGTTCCGTAGGCGTAGTCGCCCGTCAGGCCCCAGCTCCACGACGACGCGTAGTCGATCTGGGAGAAGTGCAGCTCCCCTTGGGGGTCGTCCCAGAACTCGATCGCGCACTGCGAGTTGTTCAGCCACGACGACACCTGGTTGTCGGCCGGGTCACCGTTCAGGAAGTGGACGTTCGACATGCGCACGATCGCCGTGGTGCCGCCCGCCGGGGGAGGGGTGACGATGGCCTTCGAACCCGTGCCGCCGCCGTTCTGGTAGAGGCAGAGCGCCCAGCCGGGGCAGCCGTCGTAGGGCGGGTTGGCCGCGGACGCGGGCGTCGCGGAGAAGAGCAGCGCCGCGCCGGCGGCGACGGTGGCGACGGCGGCGGTCGCCGACTTCAACGAGGTGAGGATCACGGAGAGACCTGCTTTCGGGCTCGGCCCGCGTCGGCGACGCGGGCGGTGGGAACAGCGGACGGCCGACGCGCCCCCGGAACCGAGGACGTGCCGTGGCAGAAGGGTGCGCCGAGCGGCGGCGCGCAGGCGTCAGTCAAGTGACCGCCCTCTCGCGCCGTGCCCTCTCGTGGCGCTCTCCGCGCCTCAACGACGCGCGTCGAGCAGCAACTTGCCGGAGGTGCGCCGCGACTCGATGTCGACGTGGGCCTGTTCGGCCGCCGCCAGCGGATAGCGGCCGGTGACGTCGACCCGCAGGCTGCCCTCGCGGATCAGGTCGAACAGGTCCCCGGTGTGCTTGAGCAGCAGCTCTCGGGTGTGGATGTGGTCGGCGAACACCGCGTAGGCGACCTTGACGCTCTTGGGCAGGTCGGTCATCCGCACGGTGGGGACGTCACCGATCAGCGGGCCGTAGTAGACAAGGGTCCCCGACCGCCGCAGCGCGTCGAGCGACGGCTGGAACGTGCCGGCCCCGCCGCCGTCGAAGACCGCGTGCACCCCCTGACCACCCGTCAGTTCGGCCACCCGGTCGGTGAAGTCGCCGCCGGAGGAGACGAGCACCTCGTCCGCGCCCGCCGCCTTCGCGGCCGCGGCCTTCTCCTCCCGGGACACCAGGCCGATCACCCGTACGCCGCGCAGCTTGAGCAGTTGGACGACCATCCGGCCCACACCGCCGGCGGCGGCGTGCACGAGTGCGGTCCCGCCCTCGGCCAGCGGCGCCGACTCGGTGACGAAGTGGTGCGCGGTGAGGCCCTGCATCATCGTCGCTGCGGCGACGTCGCTCGGGAGGTCGTCCGGCACCGGGACCGCCTGGTCGGCGGGGACGACGATCTTCTCGGCGTAGCTGCCGTAGACGTACACCCACGCCACCCGGTCGCCCACGGCGAAGCCGCTGACGCCCGGGCCGACCGCGGCGACCCGGCCGGCGCCCTCGACGCCGGGGACGAACGGGAGGCCCCTGGGCAGCCCGTAGCCGACCCGGGAGCCGGTGTCCATGAAGTTGACGCCGGCGAAGTCGACGTCGACCAGCAGCTCTCCGGGTCCCGGCTCGGGGTCGGGCAGCTCCCGCACCCGCAGGACGTCCGGCCCGCCGAATTCCTCCACCACCACGGCACGCATGTGACCCGCCTCTTCCGCTCGCTCCTCGCCGGCCCGGCCGCCTGGGACGGCGCCGGGGCCGGCCACGTTGTGACGGTGAGCGTAGGGAGCGGTTTTTGGACCGGCAAGTCCAGAAAATGGGTTCGGGTTCGCTCCACGCGGCCCCGCTGCCGAGCACGGTGCGGCGGGCCCGGCGCGGGCGGGGCGGGGCACCGTGCGGCGGGCCCGTGGTGGGCGGCGCCGGTACAGTCGAATGACCTAACGTCTCCGGGTCCCGGCCGCACGACCTGCGACCGGACGGGCCCCCTGTGCCGACGGCCGTGCGGCGCCGGGGCCGCGCCGCACCGTCAAGTGACTGTTGTGGCCGGGCTCGCCGCCGGACGACAGTGTGGTGTGCCGGACTCCGCCGAGGGAAGCGACCGCCCCCGCGACCGCCCCTCGGCGCTCCACACCCGCGGCGCCTTCCCGGCGCGGGCCGGTCAGCATACGTATGACGGAGGGTTTGACATGATCGACAGGCGCACCTTCGGCAAGGCGGTCGGCCTCGGCACCGGCGCGGCCGCCGTCTCCCTGGCCGGCCTGCCGGCAGCGGAGGCCGCCTCGGCCGCACCCCGCCCCGAGGGCGGCGACACGTCCCCCCGGACCGTGCCCGCCGTCGCACCCGGCGCGCACACCGCCTTCCCCACCCTCAAGCAGGTCCGGGCCGGCGTCCTCGACATCGGCTACGCCGAGGCCGGCCCCGCGCACGGTCCCGTGGTGATCTGCCTGCACGGCTGGCCGTACGACATCCACAGCTACGTCGACGTGGCGCCCCTGCTGGCCGACCGCGGCTACCGCGTCATCGTGCCCTACCTGCGCGGCCACGGCAGCACACGTTTCCTGTCCGACCGCACCGTCCGCAACGCCCAGCAGTCCGCGATCGCGCTGGACATCCTCGCCCTCATGGACGCCCTGAAGATCCACCGGGCCGTCCTCGCCGGCTTCGACTGGGGCTCGCGCACCGCCGACATCATCGCCGCCCTGTGGCCGGAGCGGGTCAAGGCGCTCGTCTCCACCAGCGGCTACCTCATCACCAACGTGGAGGCCCAGCAGACATTCCTCGCCCCGGCCGCCGAGCACACCTGGTGGTACCAGTACTACTTCGCCACCGAACGCGGCCGCCGCGCGATGGAGGACCCCGGCAACCGCGACCAGCTGTGCCGCCTGGTCTGGGACCTCGTCTCGCCCACCTGGGACTTCGACGACGCCACCTTCGCGCGCACCGCGCGGGCCTTCGAGAACCCCGACTACGCCGCCATCGTCATCCACAACTACCGCTGGCGGCTCGGCCTCGCCGACGGCGAACGCCGCTACGGCCGCTACGAGAAGCAGCTCGCCGCCCGCCCCGCCATCCCCGTGCCCACCGTCGTCCTCGACGCCGAGCACGACCCGTTCGCCACCCCCGGCCACGACGTCAACCGCGACCGCTTCACCGGCCCGTACGCGTACCGCGTGATCGAGGGCGTCGGCCATGACCTCCCCCAGGAGGCGCCCACCGCCTTCGCCCGGGCCGTGGTCGACGCCGACCGCCTCTGAGGGACGGCCCCGCGGTTCCGCGGCCCGGCCCGCCCGGCCACGGCCGCCCGGCCCGGCCCCGTCCGCTCAACCGTCCCCGGACAGCGCGCGGACGCCCCGCTCGTGCAGCCAGTCGAGGACGTGGTCGGCGACCTGCCGCCAGCCGCTGTCGACGACCAGCGAGTGCCCGCGGTCCGCGAACTGCTTCAGATCGGTCACGGCCGTCGAGTCGCCGTACAGCTTGTACACGGCACGGGTGACCGCGTCGGGCACGAGCAGGTCCTCCTGCCCGGACACCAGCAGCAGCGGACCGCGCGCCGTGTTGCCGGTGTCCGCACGGGCGCGCGGATGCGGGTCCGCGCCCGTGCGGCCGAGGTCGGCGAGCAGCCGGTACGGCGCCGGCACGACATAGCGCTCGAAGAGGCGGCCGGACTCCTCGGCGCCGACCGTGTTGGCGAAGAGGCGGCGGAACCGCTGCGGCGACAGGACCGCCGACGGCCCTTCCGGACCGCCTTCCTGCCAGGCCGGGGGAGCCGGGAGGGGAACGCCGTTGATCGGGGCCGGCGCCAGGGCGACGGCGGCGCGGCCCGCCCCGGCGCCGAGCAGGCGCTGCGCGATGAGGCCGCCGGCCGAGTGACCGACGAGGACCGGCGCGACGGCGAGCGAGCGCACGAGTGCGGCGTAGTGCTCCGTCAGCGCGTCCAGACCGGGGCCGCCGCCCGGCGCTCCGGGCCGGGTGCGCGCCTCCCGGACGGTGGCCGCCTCGCCGGGCCAGCGCGGCAGGAAGGGGAGGTATCCCCGGTGCGCGAACCGCCGGGCCCACGACTGCCAGGACAGCGCGTGCAGCCACGGGCCATGGACGAAGACGACGGGAGTACGTTGCAAGGCTGGCCCCTTCGCGCAGGACGGCCGCCCGGCACCGGCACGCGGGCGGTCGTCCCAGGATCAGCCGGGGGCCGCCCGGCGGCGACAGTCGAATGACTCACCGCGCGCCCCCATCGGCGTGCCGGATCGCCTGACGTCCGCTGTCCACCCGCGGCGGGCTCCCCGGAAGCTCGCCCATCCGGTTCAGGGCGTCGCGCAGCGCGGCCCGGCTGGTGATGCCCAACTTCGGGAAGACGCGGTAGAGATGGGCGCTCACGGTACGCGGGGACAGCCCCATCCGCCGGCCGATCTCCTTGTTCGTCAGACCACCGGCGGCCAGGTCGGCGATCCGCAGCTCCTGCCAGGTCAGCGGGGCCGACGGGTGCGCGGGGGCGCCCGACGGGGCGCCGGCGGCCCGCAGTGCGAGGCGGGCCCGCTCGGCCCAGGCGGTCGCGCCGAGCCGTTCGAACTCCTCGGCCGCCCGGGCCAGCGGCCGCCGGGCCGCCCCCGCGTCCCGGGCGTGCCGCACCCGGACGCCGTGGGCCAGCCGGATCCGCGCCAGCTCGAACGGGAAGCGCGCGCCGGCCGGGTGGGACTCGGCCCGCTCGAACATCTCGGCCGCCTCCGTCATGTCGTCGGCCGTCATCGCCAGCGCCCCATGGGTGAGCAGCGCGAGACGCGGGGAGAGATCGGCCAGTCGCGCGTCGCGCGCGGCCAGCGCATGGGCCCGGGCCTGCTCCACGCGCCCGGTGTGCAGGGCGGCCTCGACGAGGTCGAGCAGGGTCCGCGAAGCCTGGTAGACGTACGGCCGGAAGGCGCCCGCGGGTGTGATGCCGGTGGCGTACGCGTACGCGGCCTCGTAGTCGCCGGCGCTCAGCGCGGCCGTCGCGCCCGCGGAGTCGGCGAGCTGGGTCAGGAAGCCGACACCGCGCGGGCGCGCCCACGCGTCGACCTCGGCCCGCAGCGCGTCGGCCCGGTCCACCTGCCCGCGCAGCGCGGCGAGTTGGGCCAGATAGCCGCGGGTCTGCTGGGCGAACAGCTCGTGGCCGTGCTCGGCCGCCAGGGCCAGGGCGCGCCCACCCGTGCGCTCGGCGGCGTCCCACTCACCGGCCGCCGTCTGGTCCAGCATGATCAGGTGCAGCATGATCATGCCGCTGGACGCCGCGCCGGTCTCCAGTTCGCGGGCCGCCACCTGCTCCAGATGAGGGCGGAACAGGCCCAGCACGTCGAGGTGGTACGCCGAGACGCCCAGCCGCGAGACGTCCCAGGGTTCCCGGTCGCGCAGGTGCGCCGCGGCCCGCTCCACCGGCCCGGACCAGCCGGCGCCGTGCCGGACGACATCGCTCCAGGTGTCGCCGTACAGCCGCGACCGCTCGTCGGCCAAGTCACCGAGAGAAGCGAGGAGTTGGCGGGTGCGCTCCCATACGGCGCGGTCCGCGGCGTACTGGCTGACGGCGAGCAGCAGCGTCACCAGGCGGCCGAGGACCTCGTCGTGCCCCCGTGGTCCGCCGTCGTGCAGCCTCTCGATCGCCGCCGTGATCTGGCGCAGCGCGGAGCGCACCTCGCCGTGCTGGTAGAGGGCCAGATACCCGGCGGCGAGCACCGAGGCCGGGGAGTCGTCCGCGCCGGGGGCGGGGTCGGCCGACACGAGGCGGCGTGCCTGGCCGAGGCGGGCGGCGTGCCCGGCGACGAACGCCGCGTCCGCGAGCCGCCTGGACCGCTCGGCGTGGGTCTCGCTCAGCTCCGCTGCACGGGTCAGCCAGGCCACCGCGGCGAGCGCGCCGCCGCGCCGGGTCGCCGACTCCGCCGCCGCCTCCAGGACGGCCGCCACCTCCTCGTCCGGGTCGACGGTGGCCGCCGCCAGGTGCGCGGCGCGGCGCTCCAGGTGTGCGCGGTGCACCCGTGCCAGCGTGTGGTGGGCGGCGCGGCGCTGGTTGGGCGTGGACATCTGGACGACGCTCGACCGCACCAGCGGATGCCGGAAGGCGAGGTCGCCGCCGACCGGCTCGACGACCAGCAGACCGCGGGCCACCGCCTCCTCGGCGTCGCGCATGCGGTAGCGCGCGGCGCCGGCCGCCGTGTCGCCCGGCCGGGTCCCGACCCCGTCCAGGGCGCCCTTCAGCAGCTCGGCGCGGACGCCGTCGCCGAGACCGGCGATGCGGGCGCCGTACAGGTGCTGTAATCGGCGCGACAGCGGCAGACCGGGCCGGCCGAACACCTCCTCGGGCGCCGCCGGGTCGCCGGAGCGGTCGCCGATCTCGACCGGGAGCTCCAGCAGCGCCAAGGGGTTGCCCTGGGCCTCGGCCAGCACGAGCCGGCGCAGCCGCGGCGGCAGGCCCGGATGACGCAGGTCGAGCAGGCGCGCCGCGTCGTCCTCCGGCAGGGCGCCGACCGGCGCCTCCGGCAGGGCGGCGGCGTCCCACCGCGAGGCGATGTCGGCGCGGACGGCCGCCAGCAGCCTCACCGGGCTGCCGGCCAGCCGGCGGCCCACGAAGGCGCAGACGGCGGCGCTGGGGTCGTCCAGCCACTGGCCGTCGTCGAGGACGAGCAGCAGCGGCCGGCGGGAGGCCGCCAGGGACAGCAGGCCGAGCACCGCGATGCCGAGGGTCATGACGGACGGCGGCGCGCCCTCCGGCCGGCCGAACACGGCGTCGAACACCGCGCGGGCCGGCGGCTCCAGCCGGGTGGCGTCGGGGAGCAGCGGATACAGGAGCTGGTGCAGTCCGGCACAGGGGAGTTCGGACTCCGCCTCGACGCCGGTGGCCCGGATCACCAAGTGGCCCTCGCGGGCCGCCAGTTCGGCGGCGTGGTCGAGCAGCGCGCTCTTGCCGACCCCCGACTCGCCCCTGAGGACGAGCGCCCGGGCGTCCGCGGCCGTCACGAACGCGGCCAGCCGCGCCTGTTCGCCGTCGCGGCCGACCATCGTCATGACCGACTCCAATCAACTACCCGGTTAGTTGATTACATCCCGCACTCCTGAAACTGTCAAGTAAACGGTTAGTTAGCAGCTGGGTTAGGCTGCGCCCATGCAGCGCGACGCCGAAGCCACCAAGCAACGACTCATCGCGGCGGGGCGGGCCGAGTTCGCCGCCCACGGCCTCAACGGCGCCCGCGTCGACCGCATCGCCGACGTCGCCAGGTGCAACAAGGCGCAGATCTACCACTACTTCAAGAGCAAGGCGGGGCTCTTCGAGGCCGTCTGGACCACACTGGTCGAACAGATCATCGGCAACCTGCCGCACGACGTGGAGGACCTGCCCGGGGTCGCGGTCCACCTCAGCGACCTCTACGCCGAGCACCCGGAGCTGCCCCGGCTGATCACCTGGCAGCGGCTGGAGAGCGGCGACGAGCCGAACGCCTACGCCGTCGCCGACGTCCGCGCCCGCAGCGCCGCCATCGCCGAGGCCCAGGCCGCGGGCCTGGTCTCCACCCGCTTCGACTCCCGGGTGCTGCTCGCCCTGCTGATCCACATCGCCATGCTGTGGGAGTCCGCCAACCCGGAGGTGCTGGCGGTGGCCGACCTGCCCGACCGCGCCGAACGCCGCGAGGTCGTCCGGCGGGTGGTCGAGGCACTGGTGAACTGAGCTACAGCTGACGTTCGCTGATGCTCCGTCACATGAGTGCACTCCGGCTCGCGCCGGCCCGACGCGCGGGACGGGCCTCGGCGCGGCACCGTGACCGAATGCGCCACCAGAGGCCCTTGGGTCCCTGACCGGGGGTGCGGCACAGTCCCTCGGGTCCCTGGCGGGCGGCGCCCGGCCGGCTTCAGCCGGTGTGCTCCTTCAGCGCCTTCTCGATGGCGTCCACGACGCCGATGGCGTCGTTGTACGAGCCCGGCAGGAAGTCCGCCGTGCCGACCACGCGGTGGTTCCGGGCGGCCGGCAACTCCTTGAACGCGCGCAGGGCGAACAGCTTCTGGATGTCGTTGGCGGGGGAGCCGTCGTTGTTCGTGTAGTAGACGAGGTGGTCGGCGTCCTTCAGCAGGTCCGCCCGCTCGTACGACACGGACTTGGTGGCCCCCTTGTCCACCGCCGCCGTGGCGGAGGCGAACCGCGCCCTCAGCCGGGCGAGGATGTCGCCGACGGGCGAAGACGGGCCGTAGATCCAGTAGTTGCCGCTGTCGAAGCCGCCCTGGATCACGTCCCAGCGGCTGCCCGACAGTTTCGCGCCCTCGGCCGCGCGCACCGCGGCGATCCGGTCGGCGTACTTCTTCTTCAATCGCGCCAGTTGAGCGGTGCGGTTGACGAAGGAGGCCGTCGCGTCCGGGTACGCGGTCTAGGAGTCGGACTCGCGGAAGGACGCGAACGCGGTCGGCGCGATGGCCGAGAGCCGCCGGTACGCCTTGCTGAGGTAGGGCACGTCGACGCCGACGATCAGGTCCGGCTTGAGCGCGGCGATCCGCTCGTAGTCCAGGTCGGCGCCCGTCGACACCTTCGCGGCGGCCTTCCAGCCCTTCAGGTAGCGCGGGGGCACGTAGTTGGCGCCGCTGTCCTCCACACCGACCGGGGTGAGACCGAGGTCGAACAGCGACTCGGTGGACCAGGAGTGCACGGAGACGATCCGCAGCGGGTGTGCGGGCACGGTCACCTTGCCGTGCGCCGTGCCGACCACTCGGGTCGCGGTGGTCGTGCCGCCCGCACCGCCGGCGGCGGACGAGCCGGAGTCACAGGCGGTGAGGGCCAGCGCCAGCGCGGCGGCGGCGACCGCCGGACGCAGCACACGTGTGCGGCGCCGGACGGTGCGGGCGGCGTGCGCGGTGGCCGGGCAGGCGGGTGAGGGTACGGGGTTCACGAGGGTTCCAGGTGTGCGCGGGTGGCCGGACCGTACGGTCCGGGCCGGGGGAGGGGACGGGACGCGGCGAGGGGGAGGGACGGGCTCAGGACGTGGTGCGCGGGCCGACGCCCGCGTGGGCGGACTGGACGTGGGTGGCCAGGCCGTCGAGCAGGACGGTGAAGTTCTCCCAGCTGTAGGCGTACCAGGAGGACAGGTCGGGCTTCCAGAGCTGTCCGGCGCGGACGGCGGGCGTGCGCTTCCACAGCGGGTTGTCCGGCAGCGGGTCGGACACCGCCCACACCAGCAGATCGACCGGGAGGGACGGCACGTTCTCCCAACTCACCGCCTGGCTGTAGGTGTTGTCGGCGCCGCCGGGCACCGGCAGCAGCCGCATGCCGAGCGCGCTCACCGTCTTGAGCACGGCCCACGTCTTGGGGTTCATCACGCCGATGGTGTTCTTGTCGATGCCGAAGACGAAGCCGACGCGCAGTTCCTTGTCGGCGGCGACGGCCTTGCGCAGCCGGCTGCCCGCCTCCTCGTACCGGGTCTTGGCGCCGGTGTCGGCGAGCCGGGCGCCGAGGGAGCCGGTCAGCCGGTCGGCGGTGCCGGCGATCTGCTCGATCGAGCGGTAGGTGCTCAGACCCACCACCGGCGCGATCTTGGTGACCGCGGGGAGCTGGGAGGCGACCTGGAGGGTGCCGTCCGGCTGCACGGCGTCGATCAGCAGATCGGGGCGGGCCTGCGCGAGCGCTTCGATCCGTACACCCTTGTCCGCCGAGTAGATCTTGGCGACCCCGGACCAGTCCGGCTTGACGGCCGGGACGATGCCCTGGCCGGAGTCGGTGGCCGCGACCGGGTGCAGTCCGGCCGCCCAAAGCGCGGCGCCCACGGTGTCGGTGAGGAACGCGATCCGCTTCGGCCGCCGGGACAGCCGTACGGTACGGCCCCGGTCGTCGGTGAAGGACCACCCGGCGGCGCCGGAACCGCCGGCGGTGGAGGGGCCGCCGGAGTCGTCGGCGCCGCACGCGGTGAGGCCGAGCAGGGCGGCCGCCCCGAGTCCGCCGGCGAGCAGCCCGCGCCGGGACGGACGCGCGCCGTGGAGGGCGGAGAGCGGGGAACGTGTGTCGCGGGGACGGATGTGGGTCGCGCTGGGCATGGGTGTGTCCTTGATCGAGGTGAGGGTGCGGCGGCCGGGCCGCCGGGCAGGGGCCGCGGGCAGGTCGCACAGGGGCCGCGGGGTGAGCGGAGTTCGGAGAGTGACGGGGACCGGAGAATTCCTGAGCGGGGTCCTCAGGCGTCCGGGCGGCGTAACGGCTCGCGCGGCGGCCGCGGGTGAACGGCTCGGCAGCGCGCGGTGCGGCCGTGGGCGGTGGCCGGGCCGCTGACGGCGGTCGGGGCGGGTCTGTGCGCCAAGGCAGGTGCGGGTCCGTGCGCGGTGGTCACGTCCGGGCCGCCCGCCGCCGGGCGAGCAGCAGCCGGCACAGGTACAGACCGCCGAGCACGCCGGTCAGCGCGCCGACCGGCAACTCGGTTCCGGGCAGCACCCGCCCCGCGGCGAAGTCGCTCGCCGACAGCAGCAGCGCCCCCATGGCGCCGGACGGCACGACCAGCGCGCCGGGGGAGCGGACCAGCGGACGGCACAGGTGCGGGGCGGCCAGCGCGACGAAGGTGATCGGGCCGACCGCGGCGGTCGTGGCCGCGGCCAGGGCCGTGGCGGCGATCGCCGCCACCAGCCGGGCGCGCCCCACCGGCACACCCAGGCCCCGCGCGGTGTCCTCGCCGAGTTCCAGCCAGTCCAGCGCGCGGGCGCACAGCACGGTCACCGGCACCAGCACGGCCAGGGCGAGGGCCAGCGGCGCGACCACCGACCAGGTCACGGAGTTGAGGCTGCCGATCAGCCAGATCTGCGCGTCCTGCGCCTCGTAGAGGCTGGCCCGGGTCAGCAGATAGGCGGTCAGCGAGGTGAGCATCGCGCTGACGCCGATGCCGACCAGCACGACCCGGTGGCCGACGGCCGGACCGCGGCCCGCCGCGACCAGGCCGACGACCAGCGCGGTGACGAGGCCGCCGCCCATCGCCGCGAGGGCGGTGGCGTACGGCCCGCCGTGGAAGAGCACGATCTGCGCCACCGCGCCGGTCGCCGCGCCGCTGGTGAAGCCGACGATGTCCGGACTGCCCAGCGGATTGCGGGACATGCTCTGGAACACCGCGCCGCTCATCCCCAGCGCGCCGCCCGCCAGCAGCGCGCACACCAGGCGGGGCAGCCGCAGGTCGGTCACGATGAAGGAGTCGGCCGCCGAGCCGTGGCCCAGCAGACAGGCCAGCACCCCCGACAACGGCACCCGGTAGGCGCCGGTGGTGAGGCCGAGGGCGCCCACCACCAGGCAGGCGGCCGTCAGCAGCAGGCACACCACGGCGGTACGGGGCCGCCAGCGCAGCGAGATCCGGCCGCCGTCCAGGCGCAGCACCCGGCCGCCCGGGACGGCGCCGCGAGGCGCGACGGAGCGGAGGCCGGAGCCGGGGGAAGCGGGAGAGGTGGGGGAAGCGGGGGAAACGGGAGAGGTGGGGGAAGCGGTCTGGGGGGTCACAGTTCGGCGATCCTGCGGCGGCGGACGAGGGCGATGAAGACGGGCGCTCCGGCGAAGGCCGTCACGATCCCGGCCTGGATCTCACCGGGCCGGGCGAGCACCCGGCCGAGGATGTCGGAGCCGACCAGCAGGGCCGCGCCGCACACCATCGCGTACGGCATGAGCCAGCGGTGGTCGGACCCGGTGAGCGCCCTGGCCAGATGCGGAACGGCCAGGCCGACGAAGGCGATCGGGCCGACCGCGGCGGTCGCCGCCCCGCACAGCAGGGTGACGGCGAGCAGGCCGAGGAGGCGGGTGCGGCGCACCCCGGTGCCGAGGGCGCGGGCCGTGTCGTCGCCGAGCGCCAGCGCGTTGAGCGGGCCGGACAGACCGAGGGCGAGCAGGGCACCGGCGCCGAGGAACGGCAGTACCTCGGTGACCACGGACATCGGCTGCCCGCCCAGGGAGCCCACACCCCAGAACCGGAACTGGTCGAACACGTCCGGCCGCAGCAGGGTGACCACGGAGATCAGCGCGCTGAGCACGGCGCTGACCGCCGTGCCGGCCAGCGCGAGGCGTACCGGCGGCGGCCCCGACCGGCCGCGCGAGCCGAGCAGGTGGACCAGCGCGGAGGCGAGCCCCGCGCCGGCGAACGCGAACCAGACGCAGAACGACGGGTCGGTGCTGTGCCACAGCGCGATCGCGACCACCACGGCGGCCGAGGCGCCCATGTTGACGCCGAGGAGGCCGGGATCGGCGAGCGGGTTGCGGGTCAGCGCCTGCATCAGCACACCCGCCAGGCCCAGCGCGGCGCCGACGGCGATGCCGAGCAGCGTACGGGGCAGCCGCAGGTCGAGGACGACCGAGTCGTCCACCGAGGCCCGGCCGTGCAGCAGCGCGCGCAGCACCTCGCCGGGTGGGATGGCCTTGGCGCCGACGGCGACGCTCACCACGGTGACCAGGGCCAGCAGCGCGCAGGCGAGGAGGAGTCCGAGCAGGCGCGCGGCGGTGACGGCCGTGCGGCGTCTTCGTCCCTCGCCGTCGGTTCCGGGCACCACCTCGGTGGTGCTGATCGTGGCGGTGCCCATCGTGCCCCTCGAAAGTTAGCTTAGCCTTGCCTAAGCAAGTTATAGGTGTCGCCGCAGGCGCGACAAGCCGGTCGGACGCCACCTCATGTCGCCGATCCGCCACACGTCGTCGGTTCGCTGCGTCGTCGGTCCGCCACGGTGCCGGGTCCGCCACGGTGCCGGGTCCGCCACGGTGTTGGGTCCGTCGCGGCACCGGTCCGCTACGTCGCCGGTCCGTCCGCGTCGCCGCGCGAGCGGGCGAAGTACGCGGCGGGCGTGGTGCCGGTCACCCGGCGGAACGCCGCGACGAAGGCGCTGGGTGTCGCGTAGCCCACCCGCTCGGCCACCCGCCCGACCGGCTCGCCCTCGGCGAGGTGGGCGAGGGCGGCTTGCAGTCGGGCGTGGGTGCGCCACCGGGTGAACGTCATCCCCGTCTCGGCCAGGAACAGCCGCAGCAGCGTGCGCGTACTGGAGCCGACCGCGTGCGCCAACTCCCCCAGCCCGCGCGGGTCGGCGGGATCGTCCAGCAGCAGCGCCGCGGTCTCCCGGGCCCGCGGGTCGGCCGGCAGCGGCAGCTCGAACACGGCGCCGTCCGCCGGGCGCAGCACCTCCAGCAGCACGGCCTCCGCGTGTGCGCGCACCTCCGGCGCCAGTGCGCCGGCCAGGTAGCCGATCAGATGCCGGGCGAGCGGGGACACGGCGAGCACGGTCGGCCGGGGCCAGGCCAGCGGGCAGCTCACCGGGTCCAGGTAGACACCCTGGAGCACCGACTCCCGCAGCGCGCCGGTGGCGTGCCGGACGCCGCCCGGGATCCACAGCGCCAGATGCGGGGGCAGCACCCAGCAGCGGTCCTTGATGTCCACCATGACCACCCCGCTGCTGGCCCAGGCGAGTTGGTGGTCGTCGTGGACGTGGTGCAGGAAGGTCTGGCCCCGGACCATCTCGAACCGTTCCAGGTCGATGGTGTTCTCGTGTGTCATGCCCGGTGTCCCTGCCTGCCCTGTTCCCGCGCCCCGGTCCGCCGCGCACGGCCGGCGGACGACACACGTGTCCCTGGCCGATGCGCGACATACGGTGGCGCACTGCTGTGTTTACGACAAAAGTAAGGCGACCCTAACGTGGCTGGGTGACCGTACCCGCCCCCGCCCCGCCCCGTCGACACCCCGCCGCGGCCGCCCGCTCCGCGCTCCCCGCCTCCGCCGCCCCGGCGCCCGCGCCCACTACCTCGCCAAGGGCCCTGCTGCGGTGGTCGCTGGGTGAACGCCGGCGCGACCTGGCGCTGGCGTCGGCGCTGTTCGGCACGCACCAGCTGGGAGAGGCGCTGGTGCCGGTGATCGTGGGCGCCACGGTCGGTGAGGCCGTACGGTCCGGAAGCCCGGCGGCGACCGTCCGCTGGCTGTGCCTGCTGGCGGCGGACTTCCTGCTGCTGTCCCTGTCGTACCGCTTCGGCGCGCGGGCGGCCGTACGCGCGCGGCAGCACACCGAGCACCGGGTGCGCATGGCGCTGACCGAACGGGTGCTGCGGCCGGCCGGCGGGGTGCGGCTCGCGCCGGG
This sequence comes from Streptomyces similanensis, assembly GCF_039543625.1. Taxonomy (NCBI): domain Bacteria; kingdom Bacillati; phylum Actinomycetota; class Actinomycetes; order Kitasatosporales; family Streptomycetaceae; genus Streptomyces; species Streptomyces similanensis. Next base: position 93,913 of record NZ_BAABKC010000135.1, read on the forward strand.
CGAGCTGCTCAGCCGCGCGTCCGGCGACGCCGAGCGGGTGGGCGCCTTCGCCGGCACCCTCGCCGGCACCGTGGCCGCGGTGGTCGTCCTGGCCGGTTCCACGGTGCTGCTGCTGCGCCTCTCCCTCGGACTCGGCGCGCTCGTGGTGGCCGGCACGGCCGGGGTGCTGCTCGCGCAGAACCGTCTCTCCCACCTGCTGCACCGCACCAGCGGCGCCGAACAGGCCCTCCAGGCGCGGGCCACCGCGCACGCCGAGGAACTCGTCCGGGGGCTGCGGGTGCTCAAGGGCATCGGCGCCGAACGCGCCGTGGCCGCCGACTACGCCCGGGTCAGCCGGGACGCCGTACGCGCCGCGCGGCGGGCCGTGTCCGCCGAGGGCGCGCTGGTGTCGGTGGGCGTCCTGCTGACCGGGCTGTATCTGACGGCCGTCGCCGCGCTCGGCGGCGGTCTCGCGCTGGACGGCCGGATCGGCCTGGGTCGGCTGATCGCGGTGCTCGGCCTCGCCCGGTTCGTGATCGGTCCGATGCGGGTCGTCTCCGCCGCCCACGCCCGCTACGTACGCGCCCTCGCCTCGGCCGCCAGGATCAGGGACGTACTGGCCACGCCACCGGGCGTGGTGGAGACGACGGCCGAACAACCCCAGTACGGCGACGAGGACTTGGCGGACACGAGCGAGGGCCGCCCGAGTCCGGTGCGACCGGGTCCGGGACCGGGCGCGCCCGCGAGCGGCGCACCCGCCCTCGAATTCCGCGACGTGTCGCTGCCGGGCGCGGTCACGGCCCGGTGGACCGCGCCCGGCGGGCAGATGACCGGGCTGGTCTGCGCCGACCCGGCCCTCGCCGACGCCGTGGCCCTGCTGCTGGCCCGCGAGGAGGACCCCGGGGCGGGACGCATCCTGCTGGACGGCGCGGATCTGCGGGAGTTCGGGCTGGACGCGCTCCGGGCCACCGTCCTGGTGTGCCACCACGATCCGGTGCTGCTGCCCGGCACCGTCGGCGACAACCTGGCCGCCCTCACCGAGGACGCCGCCGCCGTGGCCGAGGCGGCCCGGGCCTCCTTCGCCGACCAGGTCGTGCGCGCCGTACCGCAGGGTGCCCGGACACCGGTCGGCGACCGCGGCGAGACGCTGTCCGGCGGCCAGCGCCAGCGGGTCGCGCTGGGGCGCGCGCTCGCCGCCCGGTCGCCGGTGCTCGTCCTGCACGACCCCACCACCGCTGTGGACGCGGCGACGGAGGACGCCGTCGCCGAGCGGGTACGCCGGACGCGCACCGGCCGCACCACCCTCGTCCTCACCACCAGCCCCGCCTGGCTCGCCCGCTGCGACTCCGTCATCCACCTGCCCTCGACCGACCGGACGGAACAACGATGACGACCCCGACGAGTCCGGCGCCCGTGGCCCCGGCCGCCCCCGCCCCCGTGCTGTTGCCCGTCGCCACCGCTCGGCAGACTCGTGCTCGGCTGCGGGTGGCCCTCGGGGGGCGGTGGCCGGTGCTGTGGGCGGCGGTCGCCGCGCTCGTGGTCGACAGTGCGCTGACCCTGGTGGGACCGCTGGCGATCGGCCGGATCACCCAGGCCGTCACCGACCGCCGTACCCCGGACGCGCTGGTCGGACCGGTGCTGTTCCTGACCGCCGCCGCCGTGGCCGGCGCGCTGACCGGCTGGGCGGCGACCGTACTGCTGGCGCGGGTCGTGCTGACGGTGACCGGACGGCTGCGCGAGGACGCCGTCGCCGCCGCACTGGCCCTGCCCGTGGACGCCGTCGAGGCGGGCGGCTCCGGCGACCTGGTCGCCCGGGTCTCCGGCGACGCCGAGCGCGTCTCGGAGGCCGCCTCCGGCGCCCTCGGCGACTTCGGCGCCGCGGCGCTCACCATCCTCGCCGCACTGGCCGGACTCGCCGCCCTGGACTGGCGGTTCGCCGTGGCCGGACTGCTCGCGGCGCCCCTCCAGGCACACACCCTGCGCTGGTACCTGCGCACCTCCCGGCCCCTGTACGCCGCCGGCCGGACCGCCGAGGGCCGCCGTGCCTCCGCGCTGCTCGGCGCCTTCACCGCACCCGCCACGCTGCGCGCCCTGCGCCTGGGCCCCGGCCGGCGGGCCGGCGTCGCCGACGCCTCGGCGGAGGCGATGGCGTACGAGTTCCGGGCGACCCGGGCGGCGACCCGCTTCTACGGCCGCCTCAACATCGCCGAGTTCACCGGTCTGGCCGCGATCCTCCTCGTCGCCTGGGCGCTGGTGCGCACCGGACGCGCCGACGTCGGCGCGGCGACCGCGGCGGCACTCTTCTTCGTCGGCCTGTTCGACCCGGTCAACACCCTCCTCGGCACCTTCGACAGCGTGCAGCAGGCGGCCGCCGCGCTCGCCCGGATCGTCGGCCTCACCCTGAACGGGCCGGTTGACCAAGCCCGTTCCGACGCCTCCCCGGGCCGGCCGGGGGCCGGAATCGCCGTACGCGGCGTGCGCCACCGCTACGGCGACGGCCCCGACGTCCTGCACGGCATCGACCTCGACATCCGCCCCGGACAGCGCCTCGCCGTCGTCGGCGCGACCGGATCGGGCAAGTCGACCCTGGCGACGCTGATCGCCGGAACGCGTCCGCCGTCCGAGGGCGACGTCACGCTCGACGGCGTCCCCACCGGCGACCTCGCCCGCACCGTGACGGACGGCGGCCGGCGCGTCGTCCTGGTCACCCAGGAGCACCATCTCTTCCCCGGCACGGTGGCCGACAACCTCCGCCTCGCGTGCCGCGACGCCTCGCGGGACGAGCTGGACGCCGCGCTCGCCGCCGTGGACGCCGCGGACTGGACCGCCGCGCTGCCGGACGGCGTCGACACGATCGTCGGCCCGGGCGGCGAGGTACGGCTGACGGCGCGTCAGGTGCAGCAACTCGCCCTGGCTCGGGTGCTGTTGCTGGACCCGGACGTGGTCGTACTGGACGAGGCGACGGCGGAGGCCGGCAGCGACACCGCCCAGACGCTCGACCGGGCGGCCCTGGCGGTGACCGAGGGCCGCACCGCGGTCGTCGTCGCCCACCGCCTCTCTCAGGCGGCCACCGCCGACCTCGTGGCGGTGCTGGAGGACGGCCGGGTGACCGAGCTGGGCCGGCCCGACGACCTCCGCGCGGCGGACGGCACGTACGCCCGCCTGTGGGCGTCCTGGACGCGCGGCCGGCCGTGACTCCCGGGCCGCCCCGGAGGCGGCCCCGGCACACGACCGGGCCGGAGCCGTGAACGGCTCCGGCCCGGGACGCAGGGGGGAGGGGACTCCCGGCGGTCGGCGGTCAGCGCCGACCGGTGTCCTTCACCGACTCCTTGGCCTCACGGGCCTGGCCCGCGGCCTCGGCCGCGTGGCCCTTGGCGACCAACTTCTCGTTGCCGACGGCGCGTCCCGCTGCCTGAGCGACCTTGCCGACTGCCTTCTCGGCCTTGGCCCGAGCCTTCTCGCTGGCGGCCATGCTGCTCACTCTCCTCGGTCGAACGTCTTGCGCTGCTGACAATGCGCCTGACCCGTCACGCCGCGGGTAAACCCGGCGCGGCGCACCGGCGCCGTTCGGCGGGCCGGCCCGCGCACCGGGCCGGGGCCGTTCGGCGGGCCGCTCGGCGGGGCCGGGCGGTCAGGGTTTGCGGGCGATGCCGGCGTAGAGCGCGGCCTCGGCGTCGGTGACGTTGAGGTGCGGCTCGTCGGGGTCGGGCCGCCAGCGCAGCACCGGGGTGAGGCCGGGTTCGAGGAGGTCCCAGCCGGCGAAGAAGGCGGCGATCTCGTCCAGGGTGCGGGCCTGCCCGGGCGTCCCGGCCGCCTCGTACACGGCGGTCAGGCGGGCGATGGCCTCCGGGTCGAAGTCCGGGGTGACATGACTGATCGTCAGGGTGCTGCCCGAGGGCAGGGCGGCCTTGAGGCGCTCGACGATGCCGTGAGCGTCGTGCCGGTCGGTGATGAAGTGCAGCAGCGCGTTGAGACTGAGGGCGATGGGCGCGCCGAAGTCGAACGTGGACCGGAGCACGGGATGCTCCAGGAGCGCGCCGGGGTCGGTGACGTCGGCCTGCATGTAGGCGGTGCTGCCCTCGGGGTGGCTGCGCAGCAGCGCGCGGGCGTGCGCCAGGACGATCGGGTCGTTGTCGGTGTAGATGACCCGGGCCCGGGGACTGACGGCCTGGGCGACCTCGTGCAGGTTGGGCGAGGTCGGGATGCCGGTGCCGATGTCCAGGAACTGCGTGATGCCCGACCGGGCGAGATGGCGGGTGGACCGGTGCATGAAGGCGCGGTTGCCACGCGCCGCGATCAGGACGGAGGGGAAGGCGGCCATGGCCCGGCCGGCCGCCTCCCGGTCGGCGGGGAAGTTGGTGATCCCGCCGAGGAAGTAGTCGTACATGCGCGCCGAGTGCGCCCGGTCGAGTTCCAGGTCCACCACACTGCCGTGGTCCCGCGTACCGCCGCCGTCCATCGTCCCTGCCCCCGTCTCCCGCGTGGTGATCGAACGCCAGGCCGCGCCAGGAAGCGCCACCCCGCACCACCTGAGCTTCCCCCGTGCGCACCGCCGGGACAACCGTGCGGCTCAGGCCAAGCTCCCCGCCTCGCGCATCCGGGCGAACCGGGACGTCGTGACCTGCGCCGCGCCGCGCACCGCATTAATCACACTATTGCCGGTCGGGTAAAAACTTGCGGAATCCCTTGCACGCGGCGGCCGTTCGGCCGGTTGGCTGACGAGTGGGAAACGTCCACCCCCCACACCGACCCCGCCCCACCGTGGAGCGGTGCGGTGCACAGCGAGAAGGACCACAGTGAAACTCGATCTGGCACCCCCGGCGGTCCGCCGGACCGCCGCCCGGATCATCGCGCCCGACCCGGCCCAGGCCGGTCGCCGCCCCCTCGCCGCCGCCTTACGCTCCCTCGACCACCCGTACGACCACGTCCACCCGTACCACCGTGCCCACCTGTGCGGCCACGCGCACGGCCATCCCCACGACCACCCGCACCTCGCCTCCGCCGCCGCGCACACCCGCACGCACGAGGGCGAGGTGTGATGAATCCTTCCCTCGACGGCCCGCACCGCCCCCACACCCGGCGGCCGCCCGTCCGTCCCGAACGGCTGGCGCTCACCTTCGGCGCCTTCCACGCCTACCACCGCAAGCTCTGGATGCGCTTCGCCCACACCCAGGTCGGCAGCCGGACCGGAGCGGAGGCCGTCGTGGACGCCGCGTGCGCCCGGCTGCGGGCCGACTGGGCGCACGTGCTGCTCCAGGACTCGGTGCCGCGGTACGCCTGGCTGATCCTCAAGGAGGAGGTCCACCGCTGGCTCGACGCGCGCGGACTGCCGCCGCAGGTGGGCGACGCGGCCTTCCAGACCGCCCTGCAGAAGCTCCTGCTGCACGAGATGCGCGACGAACTGCGCGTCATATCCCAGGAGATCGGCCTCTACGCCGCCATCTCATCCCTCCCGGAGCGCCGTTACGACGTGATCGTCCTGCGTTTCCTGCTCGGCATGCCGGCCGACGAGGTCGCCGAGTACCTCGGGATCGACACCGCCACGGTGCGCTCCCACGTCCGCCATGCCCGTCGATCCCTCGCCAAGGAACTCCACATTCCCTACCAGGAGACGGACAACTAGCAGTGGCCCGCACCGACCATGAGCCCGCCGCCGGCATCGACGCCGCCCTGCACGCGGCCCAGGCCCTCACCGACGCCTACGACGACTACGACACCGACGCGGCCCTGCGGCGCGTCACCGCCCTCGCCGACGCCGCCCCGCCCCGCCCCGACACCGTCCCGCCCCACACCGGCGGCACACCCGCCCGCCCGCCCGCGCGCTACCGCACCGTGCACGAACAGGCCGCGCACGACCTGGACTTGGCCGTCACCCTCGTCGTGGACGCCCCGCAGGCGCATCTGAGCCTCGCCCGGCTGGTCGACCACGAGCACATCGAGCCCGAGGGCGCCCTCGTCTTCGCCGCCCTGCTCCATCTGGCCGGGTACCGCGACCAGGCCCAGTTCTGGTTCGAGTTCGCCGCCGGGGCCGGCAACCGCACCGCCGCGTTCTGCCTCTACCTCCTCCACCTCCAGCGCGCCGAACACCGCACCGCCGCGCACTGGCGCGCCCATGCGCGGGCCGCCGGCCCGCCGCCGGAGCGGCCGGCCGGCGCCCATCGGCCGCAGCGTTTCCTGCTGCCCGAGGGGGTGCGCCGCGACCTGATCCGCCGCTGCTGGCGGGGCCGGCGGCCCACCCTGCCGCCCCGCCTCGAGGCCGTCATCCACAGCCTGCCCGTCCACTCGGCCGACGAGGACTTCGGCGAGATCCCCCGCCCCGACCGCACCCTCACCCAATTCCCGGCCCACGAGCCCGCCACCGGCTGAGACCGGCGTCCGGGAGGCCGTGCCCGGCACGGCCTCCGACCGGCGCGGCCCCGGCGGTCAGGACGACCAGGTGTCGTGCGCCCAGTCGGCGAAGCGGGTCCAGCGGACCTCCGGGTGGGCGGCGTGCAGGGCGGGGATGTCGACGCGGTAGCCGGGGCCGTTCAGGAACGTCCACATCGCCCGCATGTCCGGGTTGCCGATCGCCGTCAGCGGCACCCGCTCATGGCGGACCTCCTGTCCCAGGGCCGCGCCGAGCGCCGCCGCCATCCCCAGCGGCGTGGGCGCGTCACTGGCCAGTTCGACGCGCCGGCCGACGTAGGGTCCGGGATCGAGCAGCACCCGCGCCGCGAACGCGCCCAGATCGGGCCGGGCGAGCTGTTGCAGCGGCCGGTCGGGCGGCAGCGGCAGATCGAGGACGCCGTCGCGCAGCCGCTCGGCGCCGCCCAGGGCGTTGTCGAAGAAGTACGTCGGCCCCAGGATCGTGTACGGCACGTCGCCGCCGGTCAGCTCCGCCTCGACGCGGGCCTTGCTCTCGAAGTGCGGCACCCCGCTGTCCTGGTCGGCGCCTGCGACGGAGCTGAAGACGAGGTGCCCGACGCGTTCCCGGGCCGCGGCGGACAGGATCGCCTGCCCCTGGCCCACCTCGGCCTCCACCCCGGCCTCGAACGGAGTGGTGAACGCGAAGACACCCGCCGTCCCGCGCATCGCCGCGGCGAGCGAGTCGGCGTCGCCCAGGGAACCCGCCACCACCTCGACGCCCCGCCCGGCCAGCTCCCGCGCCCTGCCGTCGTCGGGGTCGCGCACCAGCGCCCGGACCGGGGCGCCGCGCTCCAGCAGCGCGTCCGTCACGGCCCCGCCCTGCCCGCCGGTCGCGGCAAGCACCAGGATCGGCCCATCGACCATCGCAGAACTCCTTCTCCAGCAGGCGGCCACCGAGCCGGCCCCGACGGCGGCCGGCTCGTGCGGAGCGCCCCCTCGGGGGGCCGGGGCGCGCTCCGCACATCCGGCGAGACGATCCAAGAAGCCGGGGGAGCGCTTGTCCAGCATCGCCGCGCGGCGGCCCCCGGCGTGTCCGGCGGGGCGTGGCGACGGAGTGAGGACGGCTTCCGGGGCGGTTCAGCCGGCGAGTTCCCGGGAGCGGGCGGCCGTCCGGGCCAGCGCCTCGTGCAGGGCGTCCTGGACTCGGTGGTCCGCCAGGCAGGAGATGCCCCGTTCGGTGGTGCCGCCCGGGGTGGCCGCCCGCCGGTAGAGCCGTTCGGGACCGCCGTCGCCGGCCGCCAGCAGGTCGGCGGTGCCCCGCAGGACCTGGCAGGTCATCCGCAGGGCGTCCGCCGGGCCGAAACCCGCCTCCACCGCGAAGTCGGCGAACGCCTTCGCCAGGTAGGCCACCAGCGCCGGGCCGCTGCCGACGAGCGCGGTCCCGGCGTCGAGCAGCGACTCGTCCGGCACCACGAGATACGCGCCGATGGCGGAGAGGACCCGCTCCGCCCGCTCCAGATCCTCCGGGCGCGCCCCCGGCCCGGGGCACAGCAGCGTCATGCTCTGCCCGGCCTCGGCGGCCAGGTTCGGCATCGCGCGCAGCACGTGCGGGGTGCCGAGGCGGGCGGCGAGGGCGGCAAGACGGACCCCGGCCATGACCGACACCACCGTCGCGCTCCGGAACGCCTCGACCGGCAGCCCGGCGGCGAAGCCGTCCAGTGCGGCCGGCGGGATGGCGAGCACCACCGTGTCACCCGGCTCGGGACGGTACGACTCCCGCACCCGCAGCCGCGGATCACGGCCCAGCGCGGCCCTCCGGTCGGCGGACGGCTCCACCACCGCGACCTCCGCCCCAGGCAGCTCGTCCGCCAGACGGCCCGCGACGACCGACCCCATGTGTCCGGCTCCCACGACCACGCTGCGACCCATCGGCGCCGGCTCCCGTCCGCTGTTCGACCCGCACGGCTCGACCCGTACGATCCCTGACTCGCCACTGATTGACCGGCGCGGCCGCACCCATGCTCCGGACGGCGGGAAATACCCCGAATACCCCGGCGGCGACGAGGGCGGGGAAGGGGCGGCGAACACGTCCGCCGCCGCTGTCGGCGGGGGAACGCCGCCCGGCGAACGCCCAGTTCACACGGTGCCGGAGGCCGGCGGGAGAGCGCTCTGTACGGTGTTTCCGGCGGGCCGTTAGGGTGCGGGCATGAGCAATCAGGCCCCGACCCTGGAGGATGTCGCCCGTGAGGCGGGTGTGTCCCGGGCGACCGTCTCCCGGGTGGTGAACGGCGTCCGCAACGTGGACCCGGCGATCCAGGAGCTGGTGCACCGCGCGATCGAGCGGACCGGCTACGCCCCCAACCGCGCCGCCCGCTCGCTGGTCACCCGGCGCGCCGAGACCATCGCGCTCGTCGTCTCCGGGGCGGGCGACGCACCGGAGGAGGCCCGGGGGGCCTTCGCCGCGCGGGCGTTCGCCGACCCCTTCTTCGGCAGGGTGGTCTCCGGCGTGGTCGGCTTCCTGAGCCCGCGCTCGATGCATCCGGTGCTGATGTTCGCCGAGTCGGCCGAGGACCGGCGCGAGGTGCTCACCTATCTGCGCCAGGGCCGTGCCGACGGCGCGCTCGTCGTCTCCACCCACGCCGACGACCCGCTGCCCGCGCTGCTGGCCGACGCGAAGCTGCCCGCCGTGCTGTTCGCCCGCCCGGCCCGCCCGGTGCCGCTGAGCTGTGTGGACCTGGACCACCGCGACGGCGGCCGGCTCGCGGCGGAACACCTCCTGGCGCGCGGCTGCCGCCGGCCGGCCACCGTGGCCGGGCCGCTCGCCGTCGCCGCGAGCCAGGAGCGGCTGGCGGGCTTCCGCGACACGCTGGCCCGCCGCGGACATGCTCACGTGCCGGTCGCCGAGGGTGGGTTCACGCTCGACAGCGGGATCGCGGCGATGGAGCGGCTGCTCGCCGAACACCCGGACGTGGACGGTGTGTTCGCCGCCAACGACCTCATGGCGCAGGGCATCTGCCAACTCCTCCAGGAGCGGGGCAGGCGGGTGCCCGAGGACGTCGCGGTGATCGGTTTCGACGACTCCGGGATCGCGCTCGCCTGCCGGCCCCCGCTGACCACGGTCCGCCAGCCGGTCGAGCAGATGGCCGCGGAGATGGCCCGCCTGCTCGACGAGCACATCCGCGGCGCACGCACCGCTCCCGCCTCCGTCGTCTTCGACCCCGAGCTGATCGTGCGGGAGACCGCGTGAGGGCGCCGTGCGGCCGGCGCGCTCACGCGGCCGCGGGAGGACGCCTCACCTCCGGGTCCTGAACGAGCCGCCGGTTCCGCGCCGTCGGCGGCGCGGGCCGCAGTGCCGAGACCCAACCGTTGCCAAACGGCGGTCGCCCGCCTCCGCCGCAGGTCACAGGCCCTACGGCCGTGCTCGCCAGCTGTCTCGCCCGCGGGTTCGCCGCTGCGGTGGGCAAGCCGGACGGACCACACCTCTTGACGGCGTTCTTCTCATGGGGCTTAACTCACATCCTAAATTAAGCCCTGGGGACTTCAGGAGTCGAACGCCGTGTCGGCGGCGTCCGAAGGCATCTCCACGGCTTTCGACCCCCGGAAAGGGACACCAGGAGTCATGCGCAAGATCCGAGCCGCGGCCGTAGGCGCCGTCACCCTGTCTCTCGCCCTGGCGGCCACGGCCTGCGGAGGCGGTTCGTCCACCGGCGGAGGGTCCAACGACTCGCCGAAGACGCTCACTTACTGGGCCTCCAACCAGGGCGCCAGCATCGAGGTCGACAAGAAGGTCCTCCAGCCCGAACTCGACAAGTTCGAGAAGCAGACGGGCATCAAGGTCAAGCTGGAGGTCGTCCCCTGGGCGGACCTGCTGAACCGGATCCTGACCGCGACCACCTCGGGGCAGGGCCCCGACATCCTGAACATCGGCAACACCTGGAGCGCCTCCCTCCAGGCGACCGGCGCGCTGCTGCCGTGGGACGCGAAGAACTTCGACAAGATCGGCGGCAAGGACCGCTTCGTGGACTCGGCCCTCGGCTCGACCGGTGTGACGGGCCAGGACCCGGCGGCCGTCCCGCTGTACTCGATGGCCTACGCGCTCTACTACAACAAGAACATCTTCGCCGACGCCGGCATCGCCAAGCCCCCGGCCACCTGGGACGAGCTGGTCGCCGACGGCAAGAAGATCCAGGCCAAGGGCAAGCAGGCCATCGGCACGGAGGGCTCGAACCTCTCCGAGAACATCCACCAGGTGTTCGTCCTCGCCAAGCAGCACCACGCGGACTTCTTCACCGCCGACGGCAAGGCCGACTTCACCAACGACGGCGTGGTAGCGGCGGTCAAGCAGTACGTCGACCTGATGGCCAAGGACAAGGTCGTCCCGGTCAGCAACGCCGAGTACTCCCAGAACCAGTCGCTGAGCGACTTCGCCAAGGGCAAGACGGCGATGGTGCTGTGGCAGACCGCCTCCGCCACCTTCAAGTCGCTGGGCATGAAGGACTCCGACTGGGCCGTCGCCCCCGCGCCCGTCCCGTCCGGCGCCCCGGGCACGGGCGCCCAGGTGAACTCGATGGTGGCCGGCATCAACATGGCCGTCTTCAAGAACACCCACAACGTGGACGGCGCGACGAAATTCGTGAAGTTCATGACCAGCGACGACGAGCAGAAGCTCCTCAACAAGGCCTACGGGTCCATCCCGCCGGTCAAGTCGGCCCAGTCCGACCCGGCGTTCAACGCGCAGGGCACCGCCGTGCTCCGCCAGACCCTGGCCTCCAGCGCCGTGGCGCTGCCCCAGGTCGCCGACGAGTCCCAGTTCGAGACGGCGGTCGGCACGGCGGTCAAGGACCTGTTCGCCGAGGCGGCGGCCGGCCACGCGGTGACCACCGAAGCGGTGAAGGCCAAGCTCCTCAAGGCCCAGCAGCAGATGCCGAAGAAGTGAGTGCGGACACCCTCATGACGACCACGCTCCCCGAGCAGGGAACGCGGCCGGTGCACAAGAGCTCCCCCGGGGCGGCGCGCGGCCCGCGCCGCCCCGGGCGGATCAAGCGCATCGGACTGCCGTACCTGCTCCTGCTGCCCGCGTTGCTCCTGGAACTCCTGGTCCATCTGGTGCCGATGGTGATCGGCATCACGATGAGCTTCAAGGAGCTGACGCAGTTCTACATCCGCGACTGGGGCACGGCGCCCTGGTCGGGCATCGACAACTACCGTCTTTCGGTGGACGTCAACGGCCCCGTC
>NZ_BAABKC010000136.1:0-21067 GCF_039543625.1 Streptomyces similanensis
GCCGAGGACGCCGCGGTCCGCGCGGACGCCGTGGCCCGCGGGTCCGCCGACCGGGCGGCCACCGCGCGGCCGGACGACGTGGCGGCGGTCGTACCCCGGTGGCGGAACCGGTCGGTCGCGTCCATGACGGTCCACGCCCAGCTCGTCACCAGCACCGCGCCGCCCGCCACCGCGGCGGCCGCGATCAGCGCGGTACGCCGTCTGCGGGGCCGCCGCGCCCCGGGCTCCGGCGGCCGCGAGGGCCAGGCCGGCGGCGCGCCCACCCGCGTCGGGGCCGGCACCGGACCACCCGGTACGGGGCTCGGGGCCGGGATCGTCGGCAGGACCGCGCCCCACGGCGGTGTCGGAACCGTCGGCAGGACCGCGCCCCCGGACGGTGTCGGAACCGTCGGCAGGACCGCGCCCCGGGGCGGCGTCGGTACGGGGCCCGGCGCCGGGGGTGCGGCGTCCGCCCCGGTGATCTCGCGCCATACGGCCGGCGCCGCCTCCCGCGCACCGTCCTGGTCGAGCTGCCGCCGGCACCACCGCACGATCTCGGCCGGGGTGGCGCGGTCCGCCGGGTCGGCGGCCAGGCAGCGGGCGAGCAGCGGACGCAGCTCGGCGGGCAGCCGGGTCAGGTCGGGTGCGCTGTGCACGATCCGGTACAGCACGCTGACCGCCGGACCGTCGCCGTACAGGGGCTCGGCCAGCGCCGCGAAGGCGGCCGTCTGACCGAGCGCGAAGACGTCGGTGGCCGCGGTGACCTGGTCGGCGGAGGCCTGCTCGGGGGCCATGAACGAGGGCGTGCCGACGGCGGCACCGGTGGCGGTGTGCGCGGTGACGCCGGAGGCGAGCGAGATGCCGAAGTCGATGACGCGTGGTCCGTCGGCGGCCAGCAGGACGTTCGACGGCTTCAGGTCCCGGTGGACGATTCCCACGCCGTGGATGGCCTGGAGGGCCTCGGCGACGCCGGCCATGAGCCACAGCAGCGCCGGCGTCGGCAGCGGCCCGCGCCGGGCGACGGCCTCCGTGAGGGAGGGGCCGGGCACGTACAGCGTGGCCAGCCAGGGCGGCGCTCCGTCGGCGTCGGCGTCGATCAACTCGGCGGTGTAGGCGCCGCGGACCCGCCGGGCCGCCTTGATCTCCCGGCCGAACCGCTGCCGGAAGGCGGGGTCGTCGGCCAGTTCCGGCCGGACCACCTTGAGGGCCACCGGCCGCCCGCCCTGCGTGTGCGAGAGGTAGACCCGGCCCATGCCGCCCGCGCCGAGCCGGGCGGCGAGCCGGTAGCCGCCCACCACGGGCGGGTCGTCCGCCTGCAACGGCTGGAACACCTCGGTCGCGTACGTCATCGGCTGCCGCCCCCCATATCCCTCGTCCCGGCGAGCCTACGGCCTGGTGGGAGGCGGGTGTTCGGGCGGGGCGGCGGGCGCGGGCGCGGCTACCGCCTGAAGTCCAGTTCCTCCAGCCGGGTCTGTACGGTCCGGCCGCTCTCCCACGGGTTGGCTCCGGGCGCCACCTCCGGTGTCGGGATGTCGGCCCGGTTGTCCCGCTTGTGCGGTGTGGAGAGGCCGAGCCTGCGGTCGCGGGCGTGGATCTGCGCCTCGTCGGCCTGCCCGTCCGCCGTCAGACCCATCATCAGCTGCGGGATCCCGTAGGGGAAGTCGCCGTCGCGGTCGTACTGCCAGGTGTGGAAGGTCTTGCCGTAGGTCGTCACCAGGTCCTGGAAGTAGGCGTGTTCGGCCAGGTCCGGGATGCCCGGGGCGGTGAGGATGCCGGACTTCACCTCGTAGTGGTGGCTGTGCCACAGCCGCTTCTCGTCCTCGGGCAGGGCGCGGAAGCGCTCCTCGGTGATGATGTACTCGATGCCGATGAGGCGGGCGTCGGGCGCGTTGCGGTCGAAGATGACGCACTGGTGCAGGTCGTGTCGCAGGTGGACGCAGAAGTGGCTGGCCTCCACCTGCCGGCCCATGTCGTCGGCGTACATGTGGAAGCCGTTGAGGTACGTGCTCATCGCGTCCAGCGGATGTTTCGGCTGGATGGCGCCGGCCGCCAGATCGAGCGCCCGGTGCTTGAGGGGGTGCCCCTTGCCGGTCCTGGCGATGCTCACCGCCTTGCGCCCGAGCAGCAGCCCCGCGGCCGTCGCGGCCCCGGCGGCGGCCCCCAGCGCTCCGGCCCTGCCCCGGCCGGAGCCGCGCGTGCGGCCTTTTCCGTCCATGAAACCCATAGCTGCCGTAAATCCCATAGGTGCCGAATACCCGTGCTCCGGGCACCGAACCGGGAAGGCCGGAGGCCGGGCCCGGGAAGGCCGGAGGCCGGCCCGGGAGGCGGTCTTCACCACACACCGACTTGTCGTGTACATTGCGCCGGCGCGGTCCCCCGCCCACCCCACCGGAGGAAACATGCACGCTCGCAGAGTCCTCGTCCCCGCCGCCCTCGCCCTGGCCTCCCTGGCCTTCCTCGCGCCCGAGGCCGACGCCAGCGGCACCAAGATGAGCCAGTCCGCCGCGGCGAGCAAGCTCAGCGCCGCGGGCATCACCTGGAGCTCCAGCGGTCACTGCACGACGCGCTCCAACTCCACCTGTACGTCGTTCGACCAGATCAACTCGGGCACCGTCGACGCCATGGTCACCCTCAAGCGGGCCAGCGGGTGTGCCATCAACATCACCGGCGGCACGGAGGTGGGACACGCCTCGGGCACCTACAGCCACTACAACGGCTACAAGGTGGACACCTCGCACAACTCGTGCCTGGACTCCTACGTGAAGAACAGCTTCACCTACATCGGACTGCGCGGCGACGGCTACCCGCAGTGGCAGGCCGCCTCCGGCAACCTGTACTGCGACGAGGGCAACCACTGGGACATCACCGTGTACTGAACCGTGCGCCGAACCGTGTGTTGACGGGCCGCCGCCGGGCGTGCGGGGGAGGGCGCGGGGAATGACGGGAGCGAGAGCGTCGTTGGCACCTGTCATGCGCGCATCTTCCGCACGGCCCCCGGCACCCCGCATGCCGCTCGCCGTCTACATCCTCGGTCTGTCCGTGTTCGCGCTCGGCACGAGCGAGTTCATGCTCTCCGGGCTGCTGCCGCCCATCGCCGAGGACATGGACGTGTCCATCCCGCGCGCCGGACTGCTGATATCGGCGTTCGCGATCGGCATGGTGGTCGGCGCGCCGCTGCTCGCCGCGGCGACGCTGCGGCTGCCGCGCAAGACCACGCTCCTCGCCCTGATCTCGGTGTTCGGCCTCGGCCAGGTCGCGGGCGCGCTGGCGCCCACGTACGACATCCTGTTCGTCTCGCGGGTGGTGAGCGCCCTGGCCTGCGCCGGCTTCTGGGCGGTCGGCGCGTCCGTCGCCATCGCGATGGTGCCGGTGACCTCGCGGGCCCGCGCGATGGCGGTGATGATCGGCGGACTGTCGATCGCCAACGTGCTGGGCGTGCCGGCCGGCGCGTTCCTCGGCGAGCACCTGGGCTGGCGGTCGGCGTTCTGGGCGGTGGCGGTGGCGTCCGCGATCGCGCTGGTCGGCGTGCTGACCCGGATCCCGCGCATCCCGCTGCCCGAGCGGCACTCGGCGCTGCGCGGCGAGCTGGCGATCTACCGGGACCGGCAGGTGTGGCTGTCCATCGGCGTGACCGCGCTGGCGGCGGGCGGCGTGTTCTGCGCCTTCTCCTACCTGGCGCCGCTGCTCACCGACGTGGCCGGCCTCGCGGACGGCTGGGTGCCGACCGTGCTGGCGCTCTTCGGCGTCGGTGCGCTGGTCGGCACGACGGTCGGCGGACGGGTCGCCGACGCGCACCTGTTCGGCGTGCTGCTCTCCGGCATCAGCGCCTCCACCGTGCTGCTGGTCTCCCTGGCGCTGTTCGCGTCGAGCCCGGTGGCCGCGATCGCCCTGTCGTTCCTGCTCGGCTTCTCCGCGTTCTACACGGCCCCGGCGCTCAACGCGCGGATGTTCAACGTGGCGGGCGCCGCGCCCACGCTGGCCGGCGCGACGACGACGGCCGCGTTCAACCTGGGCAACACCGGCGGCCCCTGGCTCGGCGGCACGGTGATCGACGCGGGCTTCGGCTTCGCCTCCACCGCTTGGGCGGGCGCGGCCATGACCTTGGTGGCGATCGCCCTGGTGAGCGTCTCGCTGCGGCTGCACAGCCGGTCCCGCGTCGTGCGCACCGCCACGCCGCGCGGCGCCCGGGAACCGGTCACGCCGCACGACGCGGCCCCGGCGGGAGCCGACGGCGCGCCGGTGACCTGCGCGACCGCCGTCGGCGACGACCGGCCGGTGCCCAGCCGGGACTGACGGGGCGGGATCAGGAAGCCACCTGGGGGCAGACGCCCTCCGTTGTGCCGCCCGTCGCCGCTGATGTCCCCGGTCGCCCCGGCCGCCGGCGCGAACCCCGTACCGCTCCTGACGGACCATCACAGTCCAGACGACGTAGTCGTTCTCGGCGCTCTGCACGCTCGGCGTGTCCGGCGAGGAGAACGCGCCCGGCCGGAGTACCCCGGTGACGGTGAGGTCGGGCAGCCACCGTCCGCCGTCCACGTCCCGCAGCCGCACCCGGCCGTCGTACGCCAGTGCGGCCGGCGTCCGCCGCGGAGGGAGGCGTCCCGGCCCGCGCGACGGAGCGCACCCCGCGCCCCACCGGCACCGGCACCGGCACCGGCACCGGCGAGTCGCCCGCCTCGCGGATCCGGACCCGGGCCATTCGCTCGTCCCGGCCCCGTCCGACACGGGCACCTCAACGGCATGCATCACGCCCTCGTCATGTCGCAGACGTCAACTACTGTGACAGGGGCGGGACTTCATTTAATCAGGAGGGACTTCGGCGACGGTGTGGTTAGATGTCGGCGATGAAGAACTCCTCCTCGTTCGGATGGGGGGAATCGTCCACGCAAGGTGAGTGCTGATGGCACCTCACCTTCCGTCCGCGATTCCGACCCGCCTGTTGATGTGGCAGCGCGTACGCGAGTACGCCGTGCCACCGTCCATGATCGAGACCGCGACCGCACGGCGTGTGGTCGGCGACTGGGCGGGCGCGTGCGCCGCCGCCCGCATCGACGTCGATCTCGATCTGCGCGCCGTGCGCGACCGCCACGGCACCGATCTCGTCCGGCTCCTCCGCGCCGACCTGCGCCGTCTGGCGCCGGATCTGCTGCGCTGGCACATGCCCCGGATCGCCCCCGACGGGCGGCTCCGCCCCGGCGTCACCCTCTGTCTGGCCCGTTACCCGCGCTCCGGCGCCGTGCCGCCCGCTCTGGTGGTGCGGACACCACCGGCCTGGGCGGACGCGGGACAGCGGATGTCGCTGGCGCTGTGGGAGGGGCCGGGTGCCGGCCCCCCGGGGCGCCCGGGACGCCGCCCGCCCGCACACCCGTGCTCACACCCGCATCCACACCCCGACCGGCGGTTCCGGCTCGATCTGCACCGGCACCTGTGGGACTCCGGCCGCAGCGGCGAGCTGGCGCTGCGGTGCGGCGCGGACGCGGTGTCCGCCGTCCGGTCCGATCCGCCCGTCGACCCCGACTCGCCGTGGGCGACGAACCGTTGGGCCGCCGAGGCGGAGTCACTGCTGCGGGCGGAGGGGCGGCCGCGCGGCGCCTTCACGGTACGGCTCGGTGCGCGCGGCCCGGCGGTGCTCGAACTCGTCGCCCCCGACGACGGCCACGTCCCCTCCTTCCGGCCGCTGCGGGAGGAACTGCCGCCGCAGCGGGTCGCGGCGCTTCCGGTGCTGCCGGAGGCGGCGGCCCGGGTCCTGCCGGACCTGGAGCTGCTGCGGGCCGGTCTGATCACGGCCGGCCGCCTGCATCCGCTCGTCGCCCCGGCGCTGGCCGGCTGCGACCGGCAGCAGGCAGCCGCCGCCGCGCCCGAACCGGGCGATCCGCACCGGGTGGAGTGCCGGGGCGAGGTCCACCGGATCGCGCTGCGGGACGGAGTGCTGACGGCGGTCGATCACGACCTCGCCCAACTGCGCCGGGAGGAGCTGCTGGTGGCGCTCGGCGGCCCGGGGCTGCCCTGCCTGCGCGCGATCGACGCGGCGCACCGCAGTCCGGAGGCGCTGCCCGCCGTACGGGAGCGGCTCGGCCACGGTGATGTCGCCGGGGCGCTGGCCGTGGTCGAGGGGCTGCTCGGGCCCGGCGCGGTGCTGCGCGACGGGCCACTGCGGACGGAACTGGAGTCCGCCGCGGCCCGCCGTGTCGACCACGGGCTGTTTCGGTCGGGCCTGGTGGGCGGGAACCCGTCCACCGGTGCGGCAGGGGGCGGCTCGGGTACGGGGCGTGGCGGGGCGGACCGCCGTCACCGGATCAACCGCCGTACGCCGCCCGAGATCCGCAGCAGGCGCGGCAGCCGGACCCGGCCGCGCCTGGCCCTGCCCGACTGACCGGCCGTCTCCGACTCCCCTCCTTGACCCGGGTCTTGGGCGTGGCACGCCCTCGACCCACCCTTTTCCTCCGGGACGCGCTGTCCCGCTCCCTTCTCCCACCCGAGGTGATGCCCTGTGTCCTCACGTACCGCCACCGGCGCTCGACTCTCCGTCGCCGAAGACCTCCTGTCCCTGCTGCGGACGACCACCACCGAGCCGCGTCCCGACGAGCAGTTGGAGGCGCTCACGCTGGCCGTCGCGGCCGATCTGCCCGTGCTGCTGTGGGGCGAGCCGGGCATCGGCAAGACCGCCGCCCTCACCCAGCTCGCCGCCTCCCTCGACCTGCCGCTGACCACCGTGATCGCCAGCGTCCACGAGCCGTCCGACTTCTCCGGGCTGCCGATCGTGGGCGACGACCCGGCGGTCGAGGGGGTGCCGATGGCTCCGCCGCAGTGGGCGGTCGAGCTGGTGCGGGCCGGGCGCGGACTGCTCTTCCTGGACGAGCTGTCCACCGCCACCCCGGCCGTGCAGGCCGCGCTGCTCCGGGTGGTCCTGGAGCGGAGGGTGGGCGCGCTGCGGCTTCCGCCGGGGGTGCGGATCGTGGCGGCCGCCAATCCGCGCGCCTCGGCGGCGGACGGCTGGGAGCTGAGCCCGCCGCTGGCCAACCGGTTCGTGCACCTGTACTGGGTGCACGACCGGGAGGTGGTGGTGCGCGGGCTGGGCGGCGTCTGGCCCCGGGCGGAGCTGCCCCGGCTGATCGCCGGGCGGCTGCCGGAGGCGGTGGCCTTCGCCCGGCGGGCGGTCTGCGGCTTCCTGGAGGCGCGGCCGACGCTGATCCACCGGCTGCCGAACAGCGAGACACGGCGTGGCGGCGCCTGGCCCTCGCCGCGGAGCTGGGAGGCCGCGTTGACGCTGCTCGCCTTCGGCACGGCGGCCGGCGTCTCCCGGGACGTGCTGGCGCTGCTGGTGCGGGGCGCGGTGGGCGACGGGCCGGGGCTCGAACTCCTCGCCCATCTGGACCGGATGGAGTTGCCGGACCCGGAGTCGCTGCTGGCGGATCCGGGCGCCGCCGAGCTGCCGGAACGCGGCGATCTGCGGCAGGCGGCGCTGGAGGCGGTGGTGGCCGCCGTCGGGGCGCGGCCGGAGCGGGCGAGGTGGGAGGCGGGCTGGGCGGTGCTGGTGCGGGCGCTGGAGACCGGTGCGCCGGACCTGCTGGTCGCCCCGGCGACGACGCTGGCCGCGCTGCGGCGCGACGACTGGGAGGTGCCCGAGGCGGTGGAGCGGCTGGCCGCGGTGGTCGGGCTCGCCCGGCGTGCGGACCGCTCCGTGGAGCGCGTCGCGGCGGCGGCCGGCGCGGGACGCGCGACGGGTGCGCGCCGATGAGTCCGCCCACGGAACACCCCGGACCGCAGCAGGCCCCGCCGCTCCGCCCCTCGACCGAACCCACCACAGACCACCCCCGACCTGGGCAGGCTCCACCGGCGCGCCCACCGATCACACCCACCACAGACCATCCCCGACCTGGGCAGACTCCACCAGCCCGCCCCCCGATGACGCCTCCCGCGGACCACCGCCCGACGCAGCGGACCCCGCCGTCCCAGCCCCGAACTCAGCAGACCCCGCGACACCGACTCCCGCCGGCGCCACGCCCCGCACCGCCACGGCCGCCGTCCCGGTCCGCGCCGCCGCGGTCCGTACGGGTCGTCCCGCCGGGGACGCCGGGCGGTCCCCGCGACGTGGCGGACACGGCGGGCACCGCGGACACGGCAGGCGTGCGGACCACCGACGCACCCCTGCTGCCGCTCGACATGGACAAGTTGCTGGCCGCCCGGCTGCACGCGGTGAAGGTGCGGCCGTACCTCGCCGACGCGCTCTTCGCGCTGCACGTGGTCGAGGACCGGTCGGTGCCGACGATGGCGGTGGACGCGCACTGGCGCTGCTACGTCTCCCCCGGCTTCGTCGCCCGGATGCCGCTGGCGGAACTCGCGGGCGTGTGGGTGCACGAGGTGTCCCACCTGCTGCGCGATCACCACGGGCGGGGCGAGCGGTACGCGCGGCAGTACGAGGCGGAGCCCGGGCCCGGCGGGCGGCGCGGGCCGGGCGGCTGCGCGGCCGAGGGCTCGGGCAGGCTGCGCCGGAACATCGCCGCCGACTTCGAGATCAACGACGACATCTACGGCCGCGGGCTTCCGCTGCCGGCCGGCGCGGTGCTGCCGTCGCTGCTACGTCTGCCGACGGGGCTGCTGATGGAGGAGTATCTGCGCACGGCGTCGCTGTCCGCCCGTACCGCCGAGCTGGCCTGGCTGGACTGCGGCAGCGGCGCCGACGGGCAGGCCCGGCCCTGGGAGCTGGGACCGGACGGGGCGCACGGCCTCACCCGGCAGCAGCGGGACGCGGTCCGCTTCCGGGTCGCCGAGGGGATCAAGGGCCGGCCGGGCAGTGCGCCGGACGGCTGGCGCAGATGGGCGGACGAGGCGTTCCACCCGCCGCAGCCCTGGCGGCAGCTGCTCGGCGCGGCGGTGCGCGCGGCGGCGGGCGCGCCGGGGGCGGGCGAGAACCACAGCTACCGGCGGCCGTCGCGGCGTTCGGCCTCGCTGCCCGGAGTGGTGCTGCCGAGTCTGCGCCGTACGCCGCCCCGGGTGTGCGTGGTGATCGACACCTCGGGGTCGGTGAGCGACGCCGAGCTGGGCGGCGCGCTGCTGGAGGTCGCGGCGATCGCGCGGGCGGTGGGCGGCCGGCGCGATCTGGTCTCGGTGATCTCCTGCGACGCGGCGGCCGGGGTCGCCGTGCCGCTGTGCCGGGCCGAGAGCATGCGGCTGATCGGCGGCGGGGGCACGGACCTGCGCTCGGGGTTCGAGCGGGCGCTGCGGACGAGGCCGCGTCCGGACGTGATCGTCGCCCTGACGGACGGCCAGACGCCGTGGCCCTCCGCCCAGCCGTCCTGCCGCACGGTCGTCGGCCTCTTCCCGCGCCCCGCCGGGGCCGCCGACGAGCACGACCCGGACTACGTCCCGGACACCCCGCCGTCGTGGGCGCGGGTGGTGACCATCGGCTGAGCGGCCCGGACGCCGGTCGGCGAGCTAGTCGGCGAGCTAGTCGGCGAGCTGGGTGGCGAGGCCGTCGAGGAGCCAGTCGAGGACGCGTTCGAAGGACTGGGGCGGCGGGGCGTGCCGTGCGGGGTCGGCGGCCCAGCGGCTGAAGTGGGGGTGGCCGCCCCGGGCCGCGACGCGTTCGAGGTAGGGGGCGGCGGCGGCGCCCAGGTCGCGGTCGGAGGCGAGGCCGGCGCGGGCGCGCATGGCCCGTTCCTCCAGGAGCGCGAGTCCGGAGCCGAGGACGTGGCCGAGCACCGTGTTGACGAAGCCCATGCGGGTGGCGGCGTCCAGGCCGAGCGGTTCGAGTTCGGCGAGCGCGTCGTCGTACAGGCGCAGGGCGTGGGGGCCGAGCGGGGGGCGGCTGAAGGCGAGCCGGGCGAACCAGGGGTGCGCGCGCACGGCCTGCCAGCCGGTGCGGCCGAGGGTGTCGAGCGCCGCCCGCCAGCCCTCGCCGCGCGCCGCCCGGATCAGGCCGTAGACCTCGTCGGCCATCAGATCGGCCAGTCCGTCCTTGCTGCCGACGTAGCGGTAGAGGGCCATCGGGCTGCGGACGCCGAGCCGGGCCGCCAGGGCGCGCATGGTGATCTCGCCGGTCGGTTCGCGGTCGGCGAGTTCCAGCGCGGCGGCCACGATCCGCTCCCGGCTCAGCTGCTCGGTGGCGCGCGGGGGCGCGGGCTCGTCGAACCATACGAGTCCGCCGGTCGGAGGCCGGTCGTCGGAAGGAGTCATGGTGACCGAACCCTACGTCGTGTACGTTGTACACCATGAGTGGACAACGTACACCGACGACCGAGGTGCTGATCGTGGGCGGCGGCCTGGTGGGTTTGACGGCCGCGCTGGTCTGCCGTCACCACGGGCTCGCGGTCACCCTCGTGGAACGGCGGGCGACGACCTCGCCCCAGCCCAAGGCGCGGCGCTTCCATGTGCGGAGCATGGAGGTCTTCCGCGAACTCGGCCTGGCGCGGGCGGTGCACGAGGCGGCCCGCGATCTCGCCGGGCACGATCGCATGGCCGCCGGACGCACGCTCGCCGAGGCCGAACTCCTCCCGCTGTGGCGGCCGTCGGGGCCGGCCGGCTCGGAGGTCGAGGTGAGCCCGGAGCCGCCGTGCCTGATCGCCCAGGACACCCTGGAGCCGGTGCTGCGCGAGGCCGCGGTGGCGGCGGGCGCGACGGTGCGGTTCGGCGCCGAACTCATCTCGTTCGCACAGCGGCCCGAGGACGGCGAGGTGGTCGCCGCCCTGCTCGACCGGACCACGGGCCGCCGGGAACGGCTGCGCTGCCGCCGCCTGGTGGCCGCGGACGGCGCCCGCAGCCCGGTGCGCGCGGCCCTCGGCATCGGCCGGTCGGGCCGGGGCCCGGTCGGCGAGCCGAGCGTCAGCGTCTACTTCCGGGCCGACCTCGGCGACGTCGTCCGCGACCGCGCCTTCAACCTCTGCCGGCTCGACCACCCCGACGCGCCCGGCCCGCTCGCCTCGGTCGACGGCCGGCACCGGTGGGTGTTCATGACGGCGGGCGACACCGCCGGCCGCGACTGGCCGCGTCTGCTGCGCACCGTGCTCGGCGTGCCGGCGCCCGGCCTGGAGGTCCTGAGCGTGCTGCCGTGGCGGGCCGAGATGCGCGTCGCCGACCGCTACACCCACCAGCTCGTCCACCTGGCCGGCGACGCCGCACACGTCATGCCGCCGTTCGCGGCCAGCGGCGCCAACACCGGCATAGCCGACGCGCACAACCTGGGCTGGAAGCTCGCCGCCGTCCTGCGCGGGCGGGCCGCCCCGGCCCTGCTGGACAGTTACGACACCGAGCGCCGACCGGCGGGGTGGTTCGCCGCCGACCAGTCCAGCCGGCGCAGCCAGGCGCTGAGCGACCCGGCCGCCCCGCCCGATCCCACCCTCGCCCACCCCTACGTGCTGGCGGCCGGCGGCTTCCAGTACACCGAGGGGGCGCTCGCGCCCGGCCCGGCGGACGCCGCGGACCCGGAGCCGGTCACCGAGTTCGCCCCGGCCGGGCGCGTCGGCACCCGGGTGCCGCACCGCTGGCTCGACGAGCGGCGCACCCGCTCCACCCTGGACCTGGCCGGGCCGCACTGGGCCCTGCTGGCGGGCCCCAGCGCCCGCGTCCCCGACCGCCTCACCATCCCGGGTCCGTACGCGGCCGCACTCGCCGTCCACCGGAGCACGGCGGACTTCCTCGCCCCGGACGGTCTGACGCTGCTCCGGCCCGACCACGTGGTCGCCTGGCGCGGCGCCGGCCCGGACGCGGCCACCGCCACCCTGGCCGGCCTGCTGGCGTGCGATCTGCCGCCGACAGGGTGAGTGGTCAGTGACAAGTTCGAGCGGGTGCGCGCCCTGCTCGTCGGCGGTCCGCGGACGCGTTGAGCGCGCGACCCCCGGTGCGCGGCGCGGCCCCGGCGCCCCCGCCCGGCTCCGGCGGGCGGCCCGGAGCCGGGCCAGGGTGTCGGCGTAGAAGGCGGCCGTGCGCGCCGGCCGGTCGTCGCCGAGCAGGTCGTCGGTGAGGTCGTGGCCGCGCCGGGCCAGGCGCCAGGCGGGTGAAGGAGGCGAGGTCGGCGGTGACGGTGTCGATGTCCGGCATGGCGTTCCTCCTCCGTGCGAGGCCGCGGTCACCGCGCGTCCGCGGCGAAGAGGCGGTGCGCGTTGCGGGTGGTGAGGTCGCGCCAGGTGGCGGCGTCGGCCGGGGCGGGCGCGGCGTCGACGGTGGCGACCTGCGCGAGCGCGGCCTCGGCGGGCGTCCAGCAGTAGTCGCTGCCGTAGAGGAGGCGTTCGGTGCCGAAGGCGGCGTCGAGGGCCGGGATCTGGCGGGGGAAGGGCGTGCCGGCCATGTCGTACCAGAGGCGGCCGAGCTGTTCCACCGCGCCCGGCGCGTCCTCGGGGCCCTCGCCGAAGTGGGTGCGGAAGAGTTCCATCCGGTCGGCGAGCAGCGGCAGCGCTCCGCCGCCGTGGGTGAGCACCCACCGGATGCGCGGCCGGCGGCCGAGGACGCCGCGGAAGAGCAGGTCGCTCGCGGTGCGGGCGGTGTCGAAGAGGAACTCCAGCATCGGCCGGGGGCGGCCCAGGGCGAGGTCGTCGGCGTGCGGCGGCGAGGTGGGGTGGACGAAGACGACGGCGCCGCGCCGGTCCAGGTCCTCCCAGAGCGGTTCGAGGCGCGGGTCGCCGAGGTAGACGCCGTGGTGGTTGCTCTCCACCGTGACGCCGTCCGCGCCCGGCACGTCGAGCGCGTGGGCGGCCTCGGCGAGCGCGCCCTCGACGTCGGGCAGCGGCAGGGAGGCGAAGTGGCCGAAGTGCCGCGGGTGTTCGGCGCGGACGCGGGCGCCGAACTCGTTGACCTCGCGGGCCAGCGCGCGGGCCGCGCCGTCGTCCCCGAAGTGCACGCCCGGGGACGAGATCGACAGGTAGGACTTCTCGATGCCCGAACGCTCCATCAGGTCGAGGTGCGCCGCCACGCTCCAGTCGGGCCAGCCGGGCATGCCGTCGGGATGCTCGATGCCGGCGGCCCGGGCCGCGCCCACATAGCCGTCGGTGACGAAGTGGGCGTGGACGTCGACGAGTCCGGTCGGGGTCATACGTGTGTCTCCATTGCTCGGGATTGCTCGGGGTTGCTCGGGATTGCCGTGGGGTGCTCCGGAGCGGGTGCGGGTGCGGGGTCGCGTGTCTATGAGGCTGGTCCCGGTCGGCCTCGACCGCCACCGCAGGAAGCGGGGTCGTACACCGGCGCCCGGGATCCCGAGGGACGGAACGGCGTGAACAGCGTGCGGGAAGGCAAGCGGCCGGAGATCCCCGTCGAACGCCTGCTCCAAGGCGCCGGCGTCGAGCAGGTGGCCGCACGGACGGAGGCACCGAAGCCGTAACTGCGCGAGCGCGCATGCTCGTTGGCTGCCGGGGCATCCGGGTGGTGAAGGAAAAGTAAAGCCGGCGTGGGCCCCTGGGGCGCGCGCACTCGGCCCACACCTACTCCGGGAGTATCTGATGTCGGGTTATGGCAACCCCTCCGCCGCGTCCTCCGGTTCGCGCACCAACGGCCTGGCGGTCGCAGGTCTGGTCTGCGGCATCGTCGGTCTGTTCTTCCTCAACGTCGTCCTCGGCCCGCTGGCCATCATCTTCGGCGGGATCGCGCTGCGGCAGACGGCGGGCGCGGGCGGCGGGCGCGGGATGGCCAAGGCGGGCATCGTCCTGGGCATCGTCGACCTGGTCATCTTCTTCGTGCTGCTGGCCGTGGCCGCGTCCAACGGCGGCTTCACCTGGTACGTCGGAAGCTGACCGGGGCCGCCGCCCCCGCACAGACGACAGCCCCACCTCCGGATGCCGGAGGCGGGGCTGCTGTGGAGCGCCGGGCAGGCCTTGCACCTGCATTTCCCCGCAGGAAGCGGGGCGTCTTTCCTTGGACCACCAACGCGCGGTCGGTTCACCGCAGTTGCGGCGACCGGCTCTGGATCGAGCATAGCGCATGTGTGCGCACGGGTACGCACGGGAGACGGGAAGTGGGGCGGCCCCTGTCCAGGGCGCAGAAGTGCGGGGCCGCCCACGCCTTGTCGTCCTGTCAGCACAAGGCTTTGCCAGGCTAGACCGGAACCGCCGTCCTCCGCTCGTCGCCTGCGCCGACCGGATGACGGCCGCGCGGCGCCGCCGTCGCCGGACTACCGTGGGCCGCACATCATCCAGCGAAGGCGAACCGAGCCCCCGTACCCTGCGAGGCGTCCACCATGAGTCTGAGCATCCGCAACCAGCTCCCCGGCACCGTCACCTCCGTCACCCGGGGCGAGGCGATGGCGACGGTCCGGGTGCGCCTGGGCGGCGGGCAGATCGTGACCGCCGCCGTCACCCGGGACGCCGTCGAGGACCTGAGCCTCGACGAGGGGTCCGCGGTGCGCACCCTGGTCAAGGCCACGGAGGTCGCGCTCGCCACCGGCCCGGTGGAGGGCCTGTCCATCCGCAACCGGCTGCCCGGCACGGTGCGCGAGATCGCCACGGGCGCCGCCATGGCCTCGGTGCGGGTCGCGGTGGAGGGCGCCGAGCTGACCGCCGCGATCACCCAGGACGCGGTCGCCGATCTGGGCCTGGCGGAGGGCTCCGCCGTCACCGCGCTGTTCAAGTCGACTGAGGTCTCCCTGTCGGCGGCCTGACCTCGCCCTTCTCCAGCTCCCCCACTCCTTGGGGCGAGAAGGGGCCGTACGGCTCCTTACTCGGGGGTAGGCACGCGCCATCGCTTGTTATACATTCAGTCTAACAAGCGGTGGCGCCTCCGTCGTGTCCCGGTGACCCCGGTACCGCCGACCGAGCCGGCGCCGCGCGCCTTCGCGGTCGTGGGCCGGCGTACGTGCGTGCGCCGGGGCGCGGACCCACGAGCGACGACCCTCGTCGGCGACCCAGGTGCCGCGCCTGTCGACCCAAGGAGCTCAGATGGCCAGCAGTACCGTACGACCGGAAGTCCAGCCGTCGCGCGCCTCCGCCGTCGCGCAGCGCCTGCTCGACTCCTCGGCGACGCTCTCCTACGACCCGCAGGCGGAGGTCGACTGGGAGACGCCGCTCGACAAGGGCTACCACGGCGCGAGCCCGGAGTGGAGCACGCTCTACGGCACCGCGTACTGGGACGAGATGACCGAGGCGCAGCGCAAGGAGCTGACCCGGCAGGAGGCCGCCTCGGTGGCCAGCACCGGCATCTGGTTCGAGATGATCCTCCAGCAGCTGGTGCTGCGGGACATCTACGCCAAGGACCCCACCGACCCCGAGTTCCAGTGGGCGCTGACCGAGGTCGCCGACGAGTGCCGGCACTCCATCATGTTCGCCCGCGGCGCCAAGAAGCTGGGCGCGCCGGCGTACCGGCCGCGCCGGGCCGCCGTCGAACTGGGCCGCGCCTTCAAGACGGTCGCCTTCGGCGAGGCCGCCTACGCCGCCATCCTGGTGGCCGAGGAGGTGCTCGACGTGATGCAGCGCGACTGGATGCGCGACGAGCGGGTGGTGCCGTTCGTGCGCACCATCAACAACATCCACGTCGTCGAGGAATCGCGGCACATGAAGTTCGCCCGTGAGGAGACGCTCCAGCGCCTGGAGAAGGCGGGCTGGGTGCGCCGGCAGATCCACGCCTTCGTGATCGCCGTCGCCTCCTACGTCATCGTCACCAGCATGGTGAACAAGAAGGTGTACGCCAACGCCGGGCTCGACAGCGCCCGCGCCATCGCCGAGGCGAAGGCCAACCAGCACCACAAGTCGATGATGCGGTCGAGCTGTTCGGGGCTGATGAGCTTCCTCGCCTCCGCCCGGCTGCTCACCCGGCCCGCCCTCGCGTTCTACAAGCGCGCCCACCTGATCTGAACCGGACCGGCCGCCATGACCTACGTCATCACCCAGACCTGCTGCTCGGACGCCACCTGTGTCGCCGTCTGCCCGGTCAACTGCATCCACCCGACGCCGGAGGAACGCGCCTTCGGCAGCACGGAGATGCTGTACATCGACCCCAAGTCCTGCATCGACTGCGGCGCTTGCGCGGACGCCTGCCCGGTGGACGCGATCTCGCCGGCCGACCGGCTGACCGGCGCGCAGGCGCGGTACGCCGAGGTCAACGCGGCGTACTACGCGGACGCCGAGCCGGCGCCGGTCGCCGGCGACAGCCCCAACTTCCATCCCTGGGGCGCCCCGGCGTTCGCGCGCACGCTGCCCGCCGACTTCCGCCGGCTGCGCGTCGCCGTCGTGGGCACCGGCCCGGCCGGCATGTACGCCGCCGAGGACCTGCTGCTGCACACCGACGCCGAGGTGACGCTCATCGACCGGCTCCCGGTGGCCGGCGGCCTGGTGCGCTACGGCGTGGCGCCGGACCATCCGGCGACGAAGCGGATCGGCGAGTCCTTCGCCCGCTTCCACACCCATCCGCGGGTCCGGATGCTGCTGGGCGCCGAGGTCGGCAAGGACGTCACGGTCGAGGAGATCGCCGCGCACCATGACGCCGTCGTCTACGCGGTGGGCGCCTCCGGTGACCGCCGACTGGACGTTCCGGGCGAGGAGTTGCCGGGCAGCGTCTCGGCCACGTCGTTCGTCGCCTGGTACAACGGCCACCCGGACGGCGCCCCCGACGGGATCGATCTGTCCGCCGGGCGCGTCGTGGTGGTCGGCACCGGCAACGTCGCCCTGGACGTCGCCCGCATCCTGGTCTCGGACCCGGACGAGCTGGCCGGCACGGACATCGCCGACCACGCGCTCGCGGCGCTGCGCGCGGGCAGCGTGCGGGAGGTGGTGCTGCTCGGCCGGCGCGGTCCCGAGCACGCCGCCTGCACCCGGCCCGAGTTGCTGGCGCTGAGCCATCTGCCCGGTGTCGAGCTGGTCGTGGACGACCACGATCCGCGCATCGCCGAGGCGCTGGCCGCGGCCGGCCCGCAGGACAAGGCCGCCCTGCTGCGCGACGCCGTCCGCGAGCGGGTCGACTGGACGCGGCCGCCGGCCGCGGACGGCGAGCGCCGGATCGTGTTCCGCTTCCACTCCGCGCCCGAGGAGGTGTGCGGGGACGGCGCGGTGCGCGGCATACGTGTCACCGGGGGCGACGGCGGGACGGAGATCGGGGCGGGCATGGTGCTGCGGGCGATCGGCTACCGGGGCGTGCCGGTGCCGGGGCTGCCGTTCGACGCGGCGACGGGCACCGTGCCGCACGAGGCCGGGCGGGTGGCCGGGAAGCCGGGCGCGTATGTCGTGGGGTGGATCAAGCGCGGTCCCTCCGGCGGCATCGGCGCGAACCGGGCGTGTGCCGCGGAGACCGTCGGGACGCTCCTCGCCGACGCCGTCGCCGGTGCGCTGCCCGCACCGGAACACTCGGCCCGGGCGTTCCAGCGGCTGGTGCGGCGGCGCAGCGGTCACCTCGTGGACGCGCGGGGCCTGGCCGCCATCGAACGGGCCGAGCTGGCCCGCGGCAGCCGGGGCGGCAGACCCCGCAGCAAGCTGGTGACGGTGCCCGAACTGCTCGCCGCATCGAAGGGCCGGCTCGGCTCGCCGCGCTGAGCGGGCCGCCGGGTACGAGCCGGGCGGCACAGCGGCCGCGCACGAAGAAGGGCCCGGATGTCTCCGGGCCCTTCTCCTTCTCGTAGCGGGGACAGGATTTGAACCTGCGACCTCTGGGTTATGAGCCCAGCGAGCTACCGAGCTGCTCCACCCCGCGGCGTTGACACCACTCTACACGGGTTGAGAGGGGGCTGAGCACCACGGGGGCGGCGGGCACGTGCGGGCTCCGTACCTGTGGTCGGTGGTGGTCGCTCCCGGGAGCTTCTCCGCCCTCGGCACAGGTCGCCTCCTCCGTGACCGCCCGGCTGCTCGTACCCATCCGTCGTGATCACCTCGACCCGCTCCGGCACGGCCCACGGCTGACGCGTCAGGGAATCCGAAGCCTCAGCAGGGTTCACCGCTGACGGAGCGGCTCGACCTACGGCGCGGGTCGCGGCGCCGCGACCTCCAGCACGAGCTTGCCCGTGGTGGCGCCGGACTCGATACGGCGGTGCGCCTCAGCGGCCCGCTCCAGCGGCAGATCCTCGGTCCGGCCCCGCCATTCCCCCGCCGTGGGGGACCCGGGAAGCGGCGCCCTGTCCTGCGCGGTCAGAGCGGCGGTCGCGCCGGGCACGGCCACCGGGCGGGACGACCGACCGTGCACAAGTGGCACCGGTCAGGCGGGCGGAGTCGCGCGGGGGGCGACGGACTCTTCCGCCGCCTCGGACGCCGGGAGCGGTGCCCCGTCCGACGTGGACGGTGCGTCCCGGGTCAGGCGGCGGTCGAGCCGGGCCGTGCCGACGGCCGCGGTCACCACCAGGCAGCCGACGGCCAGGGCCAGCCGCGGATCGAAGCCCGAGAGCGTGCCCGCGAGCGCGGTGCCCGCCGCACCGGCGACCATCTTGCAGCCGGCCATCGTGACGAACACCTGCGCGCGGGCGGCGGGCGGCGCGTACACGGACCGCACGGCGAGCGTCGCGGTGAACAGGACCGCGCTGGTCGCGCCGGCCAGGGCGAAGGTGACCACGGCGATCGCGTAGTCGGGCGCGGCCGCGCACAGCCCGACGGCCACCGCGTTGGCGCCGATCAGCCGGACCGCCAGCCGCTCCGGCTCGCCCCGCAGCGGGAAGACCGCGGTCAGCAGCGCGCCGCACAGGTTGCCGACGCCGTAGGCCGCGCCCAGTGCGGCGCCCGCGCCCGCCGAGTGGTGCAGCGCCCGTCCGAAGACGACGGCGATCACCATCACGCCCGAGGTGCTGACCGAGGTGAGCATGGTGGCGACCATGACGCGCCGCAGCGGCCCGCGGGTGACCACCACGCGCAGCGCCTCGCGCACCGTCAGGGCCTCGCCCCGGGGCCCGCCCGCGCCCCGCTCCCGGGGCAGCAGGACGAGCAGCAGCCCGGCCAGCACGGCCGCCGCGCCGAGCGCGACCATCGCGGCGAGCGGTCCGGTCACACCGGCCAGCACCGCGACCGCCGCGGGCCCGATGACATTGCTGACGCCGTAGGTGGCGGAGTCCCAGCCCTCGGCGCGGCGCTGCGCCCGCTCGTCACCGCCGACGAGCGGGGCCAGGCGGCTGCTGAGCCCGCCGGTCATCAGCGGGGTGGCCAGCCCGCCGAGCGTGATCAGCGCCGCCACCACGGGTGTGGCGGCGCGGCCGAGCAGCAGGGACCCGCCGGCCAGGGCGAGCCCGTGCACGGCGAACGCGACGGCCAGCAACACCCTTGTGTCGCGGGCGCCTTCGAGCCGCCGGGCCAGCCACGGGCCGGCGACGTTCGGGATCATCAGCAGGGCGGCCAGGACGCTGCCCAGGGTCGCGCCGCCGTGCGGGTGCCGGGCGAGGGTGAGGGAGACCAGGCCGACCGGCGCGCCGCCGCTCGCGGAGCGGACCAGGGTGGCGGAGGCCAGGTAGACGGCGAGGGCCGTACCGCGTCGCGCGGGGCGGGGCCGCGTCGCGGCGCCCGTCGCGGCCCGGTTCGGGGACGTGCCGCCTCGCGCGGAGCGGGACGCGCGCTCGCGGGTGCGCTGCCGGTCGGTGTCGTCGTTCACCTGCCCTCCGTCGCGCGGTGGGTCTCGGGCCCTGCTGTCCGGGTCCGCGTCGGCAGGACCGGGAGATGGCTCATCGGCGGTGTCCTCGGGCTCGGTGGAACGCGGTGGCCCATGCCGACTTCCCCGTCCGGGCGTTCGACACCCTGAACCCGGGACGGAACGGCGGATACCCGCCATGCGCCGCAGCGAGTTGGAGTTCGCCCGGCGTCCGACTCGCCTCCGGCGCGAGCGCGTTGACATCGACGGAACGGAGAAGTCGGAGCTACCTCTCGGCTTCCGCAGACCCGGCGTGCCCCTGCCGGCGGCGGTCGTCTCGCACCCCGGACCGCGTCGGCGCCCTGGGCAGCTGCGCCTCCGGCGGCTACGTGCCCTTCGCCGCGCGGACCGACCGCCGCGTCAAGGCCGTCGCCACCGTCAGCGCCGTGTCCCCGTACGACAAGGACGAGCACGTCACACCCGCCGTCGCCAGGCTCGCCGCCTTCTCCGGCCGGCGCCCGGCCGGCTGTCCCGTCGCCGCCGGGCACGGCGGCACACCGACACCGGACTCCGGGACCGCCCCGCCCCGTCCACGGTCCCGGAGGCCGGCGTCGTCGCGTCTCAGCGCCCCGTCCCGCCCTCGACCAGGCGCCGCAGCGAGGGCAGCAGCGCGTCGAGGTCCTGGCCGGTGCGGAAGGCGACCACGGTGGTGCCGCCGCCGTCGCCGTCCGCCGGGGCGCCCGGCGCCGGGAACAGGGCGAGCACCTCGCCCATCGCCTCGTCCAGCTCGGTCACCGGATCCGCCGACTCGCCGCGCAGCCAGCGGCGCAGCACGTGGTTGTGGGCGGCGGCGACGGAGGCCGCCATCAGCTCGGCGCGCAGCGACGCCGACTTCGTCGGGTCGCCCATCCAGTCGGCGATGAACTCGCGGAACAGCCGCTGGTAGCGGGCCACGCTCGCGATCTCGCGGTCGCGCAGGGCCGACACCTTGCTGGTCAGGGCGTAGCGGCGGCGGGCGAGGTCGCCCTCCTCGATGTAGTGCAGCAGGACCAGGCGGACCGCGTCCGAGACGGCGACGAGGGCGGTGCGGTGGCTGGAGGTCGCCAGCCGGTCGCGGATCAGTTCGAGCAGCCGGTCGTGGTCGGGGAAGATGACCGCTTCCTTGGACCGGTAGTGCCGGAAGAATGTGGTCCGTCCCACTCCGGCCCGTTCGGCGATGTCGTCGACGGTGGTCTGCTCGTATCCGCGCTCGTCGAAGAGGGCGAAGGCGGCGTCCGCGAGTCGGATCCGCGCCGGTGGCTTGCTCATGACCGCACATCCTCTCCCGTCGTGGCCCCTGGTGGCCACTTGCCCCGCTCAACGGTACTGAGTACCGTATTACAGAGATCAAGTACCAGATAGCCTTCCGACCGACGAGACCCGGTGGTGCAGCCCGTGACCGACATCGACCTCCACACCACCGCGGGGAAACTCGCGGACCTTCAGCGGCGCATCCAGGAAGCGACGCACGCCGGCTCCGCACGCGCCGTCGAGAAGCAGCACGCCAAGGGCAAACTGACGGCCCGTGAACGCGTCGAACTCCTCCTGGACGAGGACTCCTTCGTCGAACTCGACGAGTTCGCCCGGCACCGCTCCACCCACT
>NZ_BAABKC010000137.1:0-13596 GCF_039543625.1 Streptomyces similanensis
CGCGCGCCGCGCCGCCGCCGCGCCACGCGCCGCGCGTCCGCGCCGGCCGGTGCGCCGGAGACCCCCGTGAGCGAGCCGGCCGCGGCCGAGGCCCCCGAGGCACCGAAGGCCGCGCGGACTCCCGCCGAGGCCCCGAAGGCCGGACGGTCTCCCGCCGAGGCCCCGAAGGCCGCCGAGGCCGCGCCCGCCGATGCCGAGGACACCCCGCGCCGCGGTCGGCGCCGGGTCGTGCGGCGTGCCGCGACCGGGTTCTCCGAGCCCGCCGCCAAGTCCGCCGCGAAGGGCGGGGCAGGCGAGGGCGAATCGTCGCGTAAGCCCGCCCGCCCGTCCGTCGCCGTCTTCCAGCCGCCGGTCTTCGCCGAGCCGAAGTTCCAGTTCCAGACCCCGCAGCGGGCCGCTGCCGAAGCGGCCGCCGAGGCCGCGGACGTCGCCGAGCCCGTGGAGCCCGTGGAGCCCGAGGAGACCGAAGCGGTCGTCCGGGAGCGGAGCGGACAGGCGGAGCAGGCCGAGCAGTCCGGGAACCGGCGCCGTCGCCGGCGTCGTGGCGCCGGCCAGGCCGAGGAGCCGGAGGCCGCCCCGGCCGTCGCCGAGGAGGAGCCCGAGCCCGAAGAGGCCGAGGAGACCGACGAGGCCGACGAGCCGGAGGACGCGGCCGAGGGCGAGGACGGCGAGGAGGGCGCGTCGCGCCGCCGTCGCCGCCGCGGTGGCCGTCGCCGCCGCCGGGGCGAGAGCGCCGAGGCCGGCGGTGACGAGGACGCGGAGGAGGAGCTCGCCGCCGCGCAGGCCGCGCAGGACGCCGAGGACACCGCCGAGCAGGTCGAGGAGGACGCCCAGGACGCCGAGGAGCCGGAGGACGAGGACCACGCGGGCGGCAACAGCAGCAGCCGGCGTCGCCGTCGGCGCCGTCGCCGCGCCGGTGACAGTGCCCCGGAGGCCGAGCAGTCGTCCGCCGACGACCCCGAGCGCACCGTCGTCAAGGTCCGCGAGCCGCGCAAGAAGGACGAGCGCCCCTCCGACGAGGTGCAGTCCATCAAGGGATCGACCCGTCTCGAGGCCAAGAAGCAGCGCCGCCGCGAGGGGCGCGAGCAGGGCCGGCGCCGCGTGCCGATCATCACCGAGGCCGAGTTCCTGGCCCGCCGTGAGGCCGTCGAGCGCGTGATGGTGGTCCGCCAGCACGGCGACCGCACCCAGATCGGCGTCCTTGAGGACGACGTGCTCGTCGAGCACTACGTCAACAAGGAGCAGGCCGTCTCCTACGTCGGCAACGTCTACCTCGGCAAGGTGCAGAACGTCCTGCCGTCGATGGAGGCCGCCTTCATCGACATCGGCAAGGGCCGCAACGCCGTGCTGTACGCGGGCGAGGTCAACTTCGAGGCGCTCGGCATGTCCGGCGGTCCGCGCCGGATCGAGTCCGCGCTGAAGTCCGGCCAGTCGGTCCTGGTGCAGGTCACCAAGGACCCGATCGGCCACAAGGGCGCCCGCCTGACCAGCCAGGTCTCGCTGCCGGGCCGCTACCTCGTGTACGTGCCCGAGGGCTCCATGACCGGCATCAGCCGCAAGCTGCCCGACACCGAGCGGGCCCGGCTGAAGACCATCCTCAAGAAGGTCGTCCCCGAGGACGCGGGCGTCATCGTGCGCACCGCCGCCGAGGGCGCGAGCGAGGACGAGCTGCGCCGGGACGTCGAGCGGCTCCAGGCGCAGTGGGAGGAGATCAAGAAGAAGTCGAAGAACGGCGGCAACGCGCCGACGCTGCTGTACGGCGAGCCGGACATGACCGTCCGGGTCGTGCGCGACATCTTCAACGAGGACTTCACCAAGGTCGTCGTCAGCGGCGACGAGGCGTGGGAGACCATCCACGGCTACGTCTCGCACGTCGCCCCGGACCTCGCCCCGCGTCTGTCGCGCTGGACGAGCGAGGTGGACGTCTTCGCCACGTACCGGATCGACGAGCAGCTGGCCAAGGCGCTGGACCGCAAGGTCTGGCTGCCCAGCGGCGGTTCGCTGGTGATCGACCGGACCGAGGCGATGGTCGTCGTCGACGTCAACACCGGCAAGTTCACCGGCCAGGGCGGCAACCTGGAGGAGACGGTCACCAGGAACAACCTGGAGGCGGCCGAGGAGATCGTGCGCCAGCTCAGGCTGCGCGACCTCGGCGGCATCATCGTGATCGACTTCATCGACATGGTGCTGGAGTCCAACCGGGACCTGGTGCTGCGCCGGCTGCTGGAGTGCCTGGGCCGGGACCGCACCAAGCACCAGGTGGCCGAGGTGACCTCGCTGGGCCTGGTGCAGATGACCCGCAAGCGGGTCGGCCAGGGTCTGCTGGAGTCCTTCTCCGAGACCTGCGTCCACTGCAACGGCCGCGGTGTCATCGTCCACATGGAGCAGCCGTCGGCGGTCGGCGGGGGCGGCGGCAAGCGCCGCAAGCGCGCCCGGGCCGGCGCCGAGCCGCACGAGCACGACCACGAGGCCGTGGCCCTCGCCCCGGTGAGCGCCGAGGAGGAGGCCGAGACGGAGGCGGAGGTCGCCGCCGAGGTCGCCGAGCCGATCGCGCTGTCCGCGCCGGAGATGGCGCCGGACGAGGAGCTGTACAGCTCCATCGCCGAGGCGGAGGCGGCGGCCTCCCGGGGCCGTGGCCGGCGCCGGGCGAGCCGTCGGGCGTCCGCTCCGGCGGGCGCGCCGAGGGCCCTGACCGACGGCGCCGCCCCGGCGCCCACGGCGCAGGACGTCACCGCCGAGCGGGAGGCCGAGCGCCCGGTGCGTCCGGAGCCGGCCGCCGAGGCGCAGGCCGAGCCCGTGGCCGTCGAGGACCCGGTGGTCGAGGCCGCCGTCGCCGAGGCGAGCGTCGAGGAGGCCGCGCCGAAGGGCCGTACGCGCCGTCGGGCGACCCGTAAGGCGTCGGCACCGGCCGGTTCCCCCGAGGGGGCCGAGGCGGCGGTCGTGACGGTGCCGGAGGCGGCCCGCCCGCAGGAGGCCCCCGAGGCCCCGGCGGAGCAGGAGCCGGCGGCCCCGGCGGAGGCCGAGCCCGAGGCCGGCTCGGTGGCCAAGGCGCCGGCCGAGCCCGCCGCCGCGGCGCGGCCGGGCCGCCGCGCGGTGCGCAAGGCGACCGCGCCGACCGCGGCCGAGGAGACGGCCGTCGTGGTCGTCCCGTCGGCCCCGGCGGAGGCCGAGCAGGAGCCGGCCGAGCCGCAGGCGGCGGAGGCGTCCCAGGAAGGCGCCGAGGGCGTCGAGGGCGACGAGGACGCCGCCCCGGCCAAGAAGACGGCCCGCAAGGTCGCCAAGAAGGCCACGGCGAAGAAGGCCGCCACCAAGAAGACGGCGGCGGCCAAGAAGACCGTGGCGAAGAAGGCGACGGCCAAGAAGGCGGCGAAGACCGCCAAGACGGCCACGGCCGCGAAGAAGTCGGCGTCGAAGAAGACGGCGGCGGCGCAGCAGTCGACGCCGTCCGTCTCGGCCTCGACCGACGAGTGACCGGCTGACCGGCGACAGCCGAGGCGGGCCCGGGACGTACGACGTCCCGGGCCCGCCTCGTTTTCCCGGGAGCGCGGCCGGACGGGGCACGCGGGCCGGGCGGACGCCGTGGTCGGCTGGGCGCCGCGGCCGTGGGGGGTGCGACGGCCCCGCACGTCCGGACGCGTCCCCGCGGTTCGAGGGCGCCGCCGGCTCGTGGGCCCCGCTGGCCCGGGGGAGCGACTGGCCCGTCGGGTGTCGCCGCCGGTCTGCGGGCGCCGCCGGTCTGCGGGCGCCGCCGGTCCGGGGGCGTGGCCGGTCCGTGGGTGCGGCCCGTTCGTGGGGGCCGCTTCACCCGGGGGTGCCGCGGGTGCGTGAGGGACCGCACACGCGGTGGGGCACGCCCGGTTTGACCCCCGGGCGGGCGGGCCCGTAACCTTGACCGTCGGCGTGTCCGTTGCACATGCCACATCCCCGTAAACCTCTTCCTCCCGGGCACACGGCTGGCCGGGAGAGGTCGCCCGTGTGTTCCAGGGCGGCTGGCCTGCGGGGGTGCCGTTTCTTCGAGCGAAAGAGAGATCCGCGTGTACGCCATCGTGCGCAGCGGTGGTCGCCAGCACAAGGTTGCTGTCGGCGACATCGTTGAGGTTGACAAGATTTCCACCGCCCAGGTTGGCGACACGGTCGAGCTCTCGACCCTGCTCGTTGTCGACGGCGACGCTGTGACCAGCGACCCGTGGGTGCTGGCCGGCATCAAGGTCCAGGCCGAGGTCGTGGACCACCACAAGGGCCAGAAGATCGACATTCTGCGCTACAAGAACAAGACCGGCTACCGCCGTCGGCAGGGCCACCGCCAGCAGTACACGGCGATCAAGGTCACGTCGATCCCCACGGCTGCGAAGTAAGGGACTGAAGAGACATGGCACACAAGAAGGGCGCATCGTCCACCCGGAACGGTCGCGACTCCAATGCCCAGCGGCTCGGCGTGAAGCGCTTCGGCGGTCAGGTCGTCAACGCGGGTGAGATCCTGGTCCGTCAGCGCGGCACGCACTTCCACCCGGGTGCGGGCGTCGGCCGTGGCGGCGACGACACGCTGTTCGCGCTGCAGGCCGGTGCGGTGGAGTTCGGCTCCCACCGTGGCCGTAAGGTCGTGAACATCGTTCCGGTCGCCTGATCCAAGGCTCGACCGAACGGTTTCGTTCCGAGAGGCGGACCTCACTTCCCGGTCGGGAAGGCGGGTCCGCCTTTCGCGTGTTACGCAAGAGACATCCCCGTAGTTCTGGAGGCACCCACCATGACCACCTTCGTGGACCGCGTCGAGTTGCACGTCGCCGCGGGTAACGGAGGCCACGGCTGTGCCTCCGTACACCGCGAGAAGTTCAAGCCGCTCGGCGGCCCGGACGGCGGCAACGGCGGGCGCGGCGGCGACGTGATCCTCACCGTCGACCAGTCCGTGACCACGCTGCTCGAATACCACCACTCCCCGCACCGCAAGGCCACCAACGGCAAGCCCGGCGAGGGCGGCAACCGCTCCGGCAAGGACGGCGCCGACCTGGTCCTGGTGGTGCCGGACGGCACCGTCGTGCTGGACGGGGCGGGCAACGTGCTCGCCGACCTGGTGGGCCACGGCACCTCCTACGTCGCCGCGCAGGGCGGCCGCGGCGGACTCGGCAACGCGGCGCTGTCCTCGGCCCGCCGCAAGGCGCCCGGTTTCGCGCTGCTCGGCGAGCCGGGCGACCTCGGCGACATCGTGCTGGAGCTGAAGACCGTCGCCGACGTGGCGCTCGTCGGCTACCCGAGCGCGGGCAAGTCCTCGCTGATCTCGGTGCTCAGCGCGGCCAAGCCGAAGATCGCGGACTACCCGTTCACCACCCTGGTGCCCAACCTCGGCGTGGTGACGGCCGGTTCGACCGTCTACACCGTCGCCGACGTGCCCGGCCTGATCCCGGGCGCCAGCCAGGGCCGCGGCCTGGGCCTGGAGTTCCTGCGCCATGTGGAGCGGTGCAGCGTCCTGGTGCACGTCCTGGACACCGCGACCCTGGAGTCCGACCGCGACCCCGTCTCCGACCTCGACACCATCGAGGAGGAGCTGCGCCAGTACGGCGGCCTGGGCGACCGTCCGCGCCTCGTCGTCCTGAACAAGATCGACGTACCCGACGGCAAGGACCTCGCGGAGATGGTCCGGCCGGACCTGGAGGCGCGCGGCTACCGGGTCTTCGAGGTGTCGGCGGCGGCGCACACGGGCCTCAAGGAGCTGTCGTACGCGCTCGCCGAGCTGGTCGCCGGGGCGCGTGCCGCCCGGCCGAAGGAGGAGGCGACCCGCGTCGTCATCCGGCCCAAGGCCGTGGACGACGCCGGCTTCACGGTGACCCGCGAGGAGGACGGTCTCTACCGGGTGCGCGGCGAGAAGCCCGAACGCTGGGTGCGCCAGACCGACTTCAACAACGACGAGGCCGTCGGCTACCTCGCCGACCGGCTCAACCGCCTCGGTGTCGAGGAGCGGTTGATGAAGGCGGGCGCCCGCTCCGGCGACGGCGTCGCCATCGGTCCCGAGGACAACGCGGTCGTCTTCGACTGGGAGCCCTCGGTGATGGCCGGCGCGGAGATGCTGGGCCGCCGCGGTGAGGACCACCGCCTCGAGGAGCCCCGCCCGGCCGCGCAGCGCCGCCGCGACCGCCAGGCCGAACGGGACGAATCGCAGCAGGAGTTCGACGACTTCGAGCCGTTCTAGCCGCCGAGCCCGGGAGCGGCGGAGAGCACGTCCGGAAGCCGCCTCGCCCGACGTCCGGAAGCCGCCTCGCCGATGACCGGCGGGGCGGCTGTGACTTACTCAACGCTCCACATGCGGTTTGTCCGTTGCGCAGCATTTGGTGACGGTTAAGGGTATGGCACAGTTATGCGGACGTGAGGTAAACACACTGCATACTTGGTGGCGCCTTACTTTTGCCTCTGGCCTAAGGGAGCGGGCCGTTCGCCAAGCCGTTCCCGTCAAGGAGTACCCGCAGTGCGAAATCCTGAAGCATCCCGATTGGTCGGTGTATACCGGCGGGCGGTTCCGGTCGGTGCGCGACGTGTGATCGCCGAGCATGTCGGTACCGACTTCCGGGAGCAGCTGAAGTCGGGGATCGCCGCTGCCGCCGAGATGCGCAACCAGGTCAAGCGGGTACGGGTCGTGCGCCGGAACCGGGAGCTGCTGGCCCGGCACGACCGCCAGGTCGTCACCGTGGACGGCGCCCCGCGCATCGCCCATGTCGTCCCCGACGCCACTCCGCTGCAGGCCCGCCGGGCGAACCGCGACGAGGTGGTCGCCGCACTGCGCGCCGCCGGCATCGACTACTTCTGCGTGCGCTCCTCCTCCGAGACCTCGGCGGCGATAGCCGTCCGGGAGGAGGACCGCGAGCAGGTTCTCACCGCGCTGCGCCAGGCCTGCCGAATAAGACCCGGCTACGTGGTGCCGATCCGCAAGGGCCAGCCGCACGAGGAGTCCGCACTGCCCGGTTACGGGCCCGGACCGTGGAAGCGCGTCGCCCACTCCGATGTCTTCCGGTGCACCTGGTACCTCACCGACCAGACCGGCCGGCTGATACTCGGCCTGCGTTACGGCTGCGACGTCGAGTTCTGGCGGCGGGACGGCGACAACCTTGTCTCGCCCCGGCGCAACGTCGTCGCCGAGTCCGTACCCGTGGCCGAACCGTCCGTGGAAGCGGATGACAGCCTCTTCACCGATCTCGCACCGCTGTCCGGGGAGCGGGACGCGGAGCCGGTACCGGTGCGCACCCGGCCGGCCTTCGCCGCGGTGGCCGTGGGCCGCAGGACCTTCCCCATCGACGTCGTCTACACCTGGGTGGACGGCTCCGACCCGGAGTGGCTGCGCCAGCGGGCCGACTTCTCCGACACCCCGTACCACGACGAGGCGGCCAACGCCGCGCGCTACCTCAGCCGGGACGAGCTGCGCTACTCACTGCGCTCGCTGCACCTGTACGCGCCCTGGGTGCGCAACATCTACCTCGTCACCGCCGACCAGACGCCGCCGTGGCTGAACACGGACCACCCACAGATCAAGGTCGTCAGCCACAAGGACGTCTTCCGGGACCCGGCGTCACTGCCGACGTTCAACTCCCACGCCATCGAGAGCCAGCTGCACCACATCGACGGCCTCTCCGAGCACTTCCTGTACTTCAACGATGACGTGATGCTCGGCCAGGAGGTCCTGCCGCAGCAGTTCTTCCTGCCCAACGGCCTCGGCAAGTTCTACCTCTCGCCCGCCCTCGTCCCCTTCGGCGCCTCCTCCCCGGAGGACCCGCCGGTGGCGGCGGCCGGCAAGAACAACCGCAGGCTCATCGCGGAGCGCTTCGGCGACAACATCTTCCAGAAGATGAAGCACGTCCCGCACGCCCTGCACCGCAGTGTCCTGGACGAGATCGAGCGGGAGTTCCCCGAGGAGCACCGGCGCACCGAGGCGAGCCGGTTCCGCAGCACCGGCGACATCTCGGTCGCCTCCTCCCTCCACCATTACTACGCGTTCCACACACAGCGTTCCTTCCCCGGCGAAGGACTGGTCTACCGGTACTGCGACGTCGGCAAGCCGGGCGTCGAGCGGGTACTCGGCCGGCTGCTGGCCGCCCGTGGCGCGCATGTGTTCTGCCTCAACGACACGACCTCCACGGAGGCCGAACTCAGCCGTCAGCAGGCCCTCATGGCCCGCTTCCTGGACGAGTACTTCCCCTTCCCCAGCCCCTACGAGCGTGGTGCGGACAACTGATGAGACAACTTCCTACCCCGCACAAGGTGATGCGCAAGGGGTACGACGTGGTGCGCTCGGCACGGTCGCGACTGGACAGTCTCGTTCTGGTACCGCCGAGCGCCGACGACTGGCCGCGGGTCACCGCCGAGCACCTCTCCCTGCTGGACGGCCGGACCCTCAACTTCTGTGTGCGCGTCCCGGACGGGATCTCCGCCTCGGCGGCCTCCCTGCTGCTGGGCGGCTCCTCCTCCCCGGTCGTGGTCCCGCTGACGCTCGTCCAGCGCAGTGACGGCTCCGTCGAGGCGACGGGCACCGCCGTCCTCGACCTGATGGAGGCGGACGCCGACCCGCACCGGCCGGTGCCCGCCGGGGTGCGCAGGTTCCTGCTGGCGTCCGGGCAGTGGCGGCTGTCCGCCGTCTTCACCGACGTGTCCGGCCAGGAGCGCCGGTTCGCCGTCGCCAAGGCGCCGCGGCTCATGGCCGACGGTCCGACGGTTCCCGAGCCCGTCCGGGCGGATGGCACCTACTGCCGGCTCATCGCCTCGGGCACCGGCCGTGCGTACGTGTCCCTGGGCCGGGGCGACGCCGAGGCCGAGCTGCTCACCGTACGCATCGGCTGGACCGAGGTGACCATCGAGGGCCGGCTCGTCAACGCCGCGGCCGACGAGTGCCACGGCGACATCGAGCTGGTGCGCAGGAACGGCCGGGTGACGCGGGTCGTGCCGGCCACCTGGCGGGGCGACACCTTCGTCTCCGCGATCCGTGCGGCCGACTTCGGCGACTTCGGCACCAAGGAGCAGATCTTCGACGTACGTCTGCAGCGGCCGCGGCGCCGGTCGCTGAAGGTGTCCCGGCAGCGCACCGACGTACGCAACCCGCGCGACGTCTTCCGCATGCCGCACCGGCTGCTGACCTCGGAGGGCGCCGCCGCCGTACTGAGGATCAACCCGTATTACACGCCCGTCGGAAGCCTCGCCTTCCGCGCGGCCCACCTCCCCACTGGATGTTGACACCAATGAAGATCACCTTTCTGCTCACCTGGGGCGACGAGATGGGCGGCACGGAGCAGGCCGCCTACACACAGGCGGCGCACCTGGCGTCCCGGCACACCGTCGAGGTGCTGAGCGTCTACAAGACTCGTGAGCGGCCCTTCTTCGCCGTGGACGAGCGGGTCTCCGTGCGGTATCTGGTGGACCGCACGGGCAAGACCCAGCGCCCGGTGCGAGAGAGCGGTCTCGGCCCCGATGAGTGCCGCCAGCTGGCCGGGCTGCCGAGCGAGCTGATCAGCCCCAAGTGGGAAGGGACCTTCGACGCTCTCTCCGACATCGAGATGAGCCGCGCCCTGCGCACCATCGACACCGACGTCCTCATCAGCACGACGCCCGCCCTGATGTCCGCCCTCGCCGACCTGGCGCCTCCCCGGGTGATCACCATCCACCAGGAGCACCGGTCCTCGCAGTCGCGCGGCAGCACGGGCGAGCCGCTGTTGCAGCGGGCCGCCGAACTGGACGCGCTCGTGGTGCTGACGGAACGCACCAAGGAGTGGCTGGAGGAGTCGCTCGGCAAGGCCGCCCCGCGGCTGGCGGCCATCCCGAACGCCGTCCCCGAGGGCTTCCGGCCCCGGTCCAGCCTCACCGGCAAAAGCATCGTGATGCCGAGCCGGCTCGTCCCCGAGAAGCAGGTCGACCACGCCATCCACGCCTTCGCCAAGGCCCTGCCCGACTGCCCCGGGTGGCGGCTGCGGATCTTCGGCGACGGCCCGCAGATGTCCCGGCTGCGCAATCTGGTGCAGGGCCTCGGGGTCCACGACTCCGTCGAGATCCTCGGCTCCACCCAGCACATGACCGCGGAGTGGGCCAAGGCGAGCATCGCCTTGCTGTCGTCCAGGGGCGAGGCGTTCCCGCTGGTGCTTCTGGAGGCTTTCGCCGCCGGGGTCCCGGCGGTCGCGTACGACGTCGTCACCGGGCCGGCGGAGATCATCCGGCACGGTGTGGACGGACTGCTCGTCCCGCCCGGCGACACGGAGAGCCTCACCACGGCGATCTCCACGCTGATGACGGACGAGGACCTGCTGCGCTCCTACGGTGAGCAGGCCTACGCGGGATCGGCGCGCTTCGCCGCCGACGTGATCGTCAAGCAGTGGGAAGAGCTCTTCACCGAACTCGTGCTGCGCCGCGACGACCCCCAGCGGATGGCGGAGCGCGCCGACCGCATGGCCTACCGCGTGACCCATGGCGGGGCCGGCCGCTTCCACGTGGCGGTCGCGGCGGACCGCACCGCCCCGTCCACCGGAGACCAGCGCGCCCGCGAGCTGGTGATCGGCGCTTCCAACCGCTCCCTCGTGCGGGCCAGCGGCCGGCTCTCCGAGGTCCGGGACGACCTGCAGGGCGCGGACATCATCCAGCGCAACTTCGACACGGTCGTCGCCGCACTGGAACACCACGACATCCCCTACGTGCTGCTGCGCGGCGGCGACGACATACAGCGCCAACGCGTGGCCGTGGACGCCGAGCACCAGCTGCGCACCCGCAAGGCGCTCGCCGCCGAGTACGAGGGCAAGGCGGTCTACGCCGAACTCCTCAAGCCCCGCACGCACGCCCCGGGCGTGCTCTTGGCCGAACGCCTCGAACCCGTCGGCGACGTGGCCGGCCTGCGGGTGTTCCGTCCCGTCGTGACCTCCAGCCGGACGCTGCGCTTCGGCCCCGCTTACGGCTGCGACATCGAGTTCTGGCGCCAGGTGCCCGAGGAGGAGGGCGGCGACGGCCAGTTCGTCGCGCCGCTGCGGCCCAGCGCGGCCGGCTCCCGGCTGCCGTCGCTGACAGCCGACGCCGGGCTGCGCGTCCGCGACCGTGAGTACCCCACGCTGGAGCCGTTCACCAAGAATCTGGTGAACGACATCACCTTCCCCATCGACGTGGTCTACACCTGGGTCGACGACACCGACCCCAAGTGGGCCGAGCGACGCGCCCGGCGGCGCGCGGAACTCGGGCTCGCGCCCGCGGCGTCCGGCGACGAGGCGGCCCGGTTCCGCAACCGTGACGAGTTGCGCTACTCCCTGCGCTCGCTCGCGATGTTCGCGCCCTGGGTGCGCAAGATCTACCTCGTCACCGACGACCAGCAGCCCGCGTGGCTGAACACCGCGCACCCCGGCATCGAAGTGGTGTCGCACCGTGACGTCTTCGCCGACCCGAGCTGCCTGCCGAGCTTCAACTCGCACGCCATCGAAAGCCAGTTGCACCACATCGACGGCCTGTCCGAGCAGTTCCTGTACTTCAACGACGACTTCTTCATCGGCCGTCCGATCGGCCCGCAGAAGTTCTTCCAGTCCAACGGCAGGACCCGCTTCTTCTGGACCTCGACCACGGTGCCGGTCGGCGAGGCGACCGAAGAGGACGAGGGCTACTTCGCCGCGGCGAAGAACAACCGCCGCCTGCTGGAGGAGCGCTTCGGAGTCACGGTCACGAACAGCTTCGCGCATGCTCCCTACGCCCTGCGCAAGAGCGTGCTGGAACAGGTCGAGGCGGACTTCCCGGAGAGTGTGGCGCGTACCGCGGCCAACCCGATGCGCGGCTGGCGGGACGTCTCCATGGTGTCCTCGCTGCACCACCACTACGGCTACCTCACCGGTACCGCCGTGCCGAGCGGCATCCGGTGTGCCTACATCGATGTCGGCGACTACGAGCGCCACCCCGAGCTGACGCGTCTGCTGACGGCCCGTGGGCATGATGTGTTCTGCCTCGCCGAGTCGCCGACCGCCGAGGTGCCCGCGGAGGAACAGGCCCGCATCATCGAGGCGTTCCTGCGCGCCTACTTCCCGGTGAAGAGCCCCTACGAGCTCTGAGGGAATCCCTGCGGACAAGGACGCTGCCCCGGCACCGGACAGGTGCCGGGGCAGCGCCCGTTCATCCGGTCGCGTGAACCGGCCGGCCGGTTGCGTGAACCGGCGGAGAGGTTCTTCACAGCGACCTT
Source organism: Streptomyces similanensis (assembly GCF_039543625.1). Taxonomy (NCBI): domain Bacteria; kingdom Bacillati; phylum Actinomycetota; class Actinomycetes; order Kitasatosporales; family Streptomycetaceae; genus Streptomyces; species Streptomyces similanensis. The sequence goes on from NZ_BAABKC010000137.1 coordinate 12,164, forward strand.
CGAGTTTTTCGTCAGTGAATGCCCCGTTATGCGGAATTCGATTTTCCCCGGATCATCGGCGAGGGTGGTCCAAATGGCACGGACAGAGGAGACGCGACGATGAACTGGCTGGTCACAGGCGGTGCCGGGTACATCGGGGCGCATGTGGTGCGCGCCCTGACCGAGGGCGGCGAGAACGTGGTCGTCTACGACGACCTGTCGACCGGTGACGCCGGCCGCGTGCCCGAGGGCGTGCCCCTGGTCATCGGCACCGTGCTGGACGCGGACCTCTTGGAGCGTACTCTGCGCGACCACGACATCGCCGGTGTCGTGCACATCGCCGCCAAGAAGCAGGTGGGGGAGTCGGTCGAGCGGCCCCTGCACTACTACCGGGAGAACGTCACCGGTCTGCAGACCCTGCTGGAGGCCATGACCGCCACCGGCGCCGACCGGCTCGTCTTCTCCTCCTCGGCCGCCGTGTACGGCATGCCGGACGTGGACCTCGTCACCGAGGACACCCCCTGCCTGCCGATGAGCCCCTACGGCGAGACGAAGCTGATCGGCGAGTGGCTGATCGCGGCCGCCGCGCGGGCGCACGGCCTGAAGGCCGCCGCCCTGCGCTACTTCAACGTGGCCGGCGCCGCCACCCCGGAGCTGTCCGACTCCGGGGCCTACAACCTCATCCCCATGGTGTTCGAGCGCCTGGAGGCCGGCGAGGCGCCCCGCGTCTTCGGCGACGACTACGCCACGCCGGACGGCACCTGCGTGCGCGACTACATCCACGTCCAGGACATCGCAACCGCCCACCTGGCGGCCGCCCGGCACTTGGCCGGCGCCCCCGAGGGCACCTCGCTCGTCCTCAACATCGGGCGCGGTGAGGGCAGTTCGGTGCGCGAGATGGTGGACCGCATCCTCAAGGCGACCGGAAACGAGACCGTCGTCCCGGAGGTGGCCGACCGCCGCCCCGGCGACCCGGCACGGGTGGTCGCCTCGGCCGACCGCATCCGCGCGGAACTGGGCTGGAGCGCCCGGCACGGCCTGGACGAGATGATCGACTCCGCCTGGCAGGGCTGGCGCCACGGGCACAACTGAACCCGTGGCGGGGCGAATGCCGAACCGCGACACTTCTGCACGCACGTCGTGCCCTCCCATGGCCGAGGCCACGAGAGGGCACGAGCGGGGATAGGAACCCGCACTCTGCGGCTGTGTCGCGGTCACAGCCGCAGAACGCGACTCGGAGAGCTAGACCCAGTCGTCCGCGGACCGGATCTCCCAGCGGGTGCCGTTGTTGATCCGGATGTCGACCCGGCCGTCGGTGCTGTGCACCCACAGGTCGGCCTTGCCGTCATTGTTGAGGTCGCCGAAGAGGAGCTCGCCCTTGGGACGGCCGAGGAAGTTGCCCCAGCCGGAGCTCCAGTCGGTGCCGCTGTTCCAGTAGGTGCCCATGTTGGTGC
>NZ_BAABKC010000138.1:0-8881 GCF_039543625.1 Streptomyces similanensis
CCGCGCAGCCGGTCGGACGCCTCCTCGCCCCGCTTGCCGCCGGCGGCGGAGGCGGAGCCCGCCTCGGCGCCGGACGCGGAACTCCCGCCGCCCGCGCCGCCCTTGCCCGACCGGCGGTCCGGCTGGGCAGGCAGCGGGACGACCTTCGTGGCGTCCGCGGGCGGCTCCGGTTCGGCCGCCCTGGCCTCGGGCGCGGCGATGACGGCCTTGAGCATCGCCCGGGCGCCCGCGTCGTCGAGACGCTCGGCCGGGTCCTTGTTGAGCAGGCCGTAGATGACGTCCCGCAGCGGGCCGGCGTTCTTCGGCTCCTCCAGCGGCTCGGTCATCACCGCGGTCAGCGTGGCGATCGCCGACCCCTTGTCGTAGGGCGGCGTGCCCTCGACGGCGGCGTAGATCAGGCCGCCGAGCGACCACAGGTCGGCCGCGGGGCCGGGCTTGTGGCCGCGGGCCCGCTCGGGGGAGATGTAGGAGGGCGCGCCGACGAGCATGCCGGTCGAGGTGATGGACGGGTCGCCCTCGACCTGGGCGATGCCGAAGTCGGTGAGCACGACCCGGCCGTCCTCGGCGATGAGCACGTTGGACGGCTTCACGTCCCGGTGCAGGATGCCCTGACGGTGCGCCGAGCGCAGCACGTCCAGGACGGCGAGGCCGACCTCGGCGGCCCGCTTCGGCTCCAGCAGGCCGTCCTCGCGGATGACCTCGGCCAGGGACTTGCCCTCGACCAGTTCCATCACGATCCATGGCCGGTCGTCCTCGTCGACCACGTCGAAGACGGTCACCGCGCTGGTGTTGCGGATCCGCGCGATGGCCTTGGCCTCGCGCAGCGTGCGCGTGATCAGGCGCCGTTTCTCGTCCTCGTCGATGTTGGTCGGGAACCGCAGTTCCTTGACCGCGACCGTCCGGCCCAGGGTCTCGTCCTCGGCCCGCCACACCGTGCCCATGCCGCCCCGGCCGAGCACGTCCCCCAGCCGGTACCGCCCGGCGAGAAGACGCTCGCTGTTGTCCTGACGAGTGTCCTGACGGGATGCCCCCGTCCGCTCCGCCTCCGACATGCGTCCCCTCATGCAACCCGCCCTGACAGAGGCTCCATTGTCCCTCACCCGACAAGTGCTCCACGCCCAGGGTGCCCCTCGCGGCGCCCGGTCCCGTCACCGAACGGCGCACCCGGTGCGGCGGGATGACGGGCCGTGACAACAGGTCAGCGCGGGGTGCCGACGGCGCCGGACACTTCCGCCCGTAAGGGTCCCACCTCCGTCCCGGCTCCCGGAACCCGACGCGCGCCGAACACTTCTGCGCCCCGCCCCGCCGGGCGCGCCCGACCGGCGGGACGGGCCGGAAGCGGCGGGACGGGCCGGAAGCGGCGGGTGCGGCGCGCCGCGGCCGATCACAGCGGCACGGTGTCCGGCGCGCCGCGGCCGGCTAGAGCGGCACGATGTCCGGCGCTCCCAGGCGGGCCGCGTCGGCCGTCAGGTCGTCGGGCTGGCGCTGCGACTCGCGTTCGGCCTCCACCCGCTTCTCGTAGTGCTCGACCTCGCGTTCGATCTGGTCCGCGTCCCAGCCGAGCACCGGCGCCATCAGCTCCGCCGCCTCGCGGGCGCTGCGGGTGCCCCGGTCGAAGGTCTCGATGGATATGCGGGTCCGCCGGGTCAGCGCGTCGTCCAGGTGCCGGGCGCCCTCGTGCGAGGCGGCGTAGACGATCTCGGCGCGCAGGTAGTCGTCGGCGAACTGGAGCGGCGCGCCGAGGGACGGGTCCTCGGCGATCAGGGCGAGGACCTCCTGCGCGGCCGATCCGTACCGGTTGAGCAGGTGTTCCACGCGCACCACGTGGATGCCGGTGTCGGCGGCGATCCGCGCCCGCGCGTTGCACAGCGCGCGGTAGCCCTCCGCGCCGTACAGCGGGACGTCCTCGGTGACGCAGTCGGCGACCCGCATGTCCAGGCCGTGCACCGCCTCGTCGACGGCGTCCTTCGCCATCACCCGGTAGGTCGTGTACTTGCCGCCGGCCACCACCACCAGGCCCGGCGCGGGGTGGGCGACGGTGTGCTCGCGGGAGAGCTTGCTGGTGGCGTCGGACTCGCCGGCCAGCAGGGGCCGCAGGCCCGCGTAGACGCCCTCGACGTCGTCGCGGCCGAGCGGCACCGCCAGCACCGAGTTCACGTGCTCCAGCAGGTAGTCGATGTCCGCGCTGGAGGCGGCCGGGTGGGCCTTGTCGAGGTCCCAGTCGGTGTCGGTGGTGCCGACGATCCAGTGCCGGCCCCAGGGGATGACGAACAGCACGGACTTCTCGGTGCGCAGGATCAGCCCGGTGGTGGAGTTGATGCGGTCCTTGGGCACGACGAGGTGGATGCCCTTGGAGGCGCGGACGTGGAACTGGCCGCGCTCCCCCACCATCGCCTGGGTGTCGTCGGTCCACACCCCGGTGGCGTTGACGACCTGCTTGGCCCGGATCTCGTACTCGCCGCCGCCCTCCACGTCCTGCACGCGCGCGCCGACCACCCGCTCGCCCTCGCGCAGGAAGCCGGTGACCCGGGCGCGGTTGGCGGCCTTCGCGCCGTAGGACACGGCGGTGCGCACCAGGGCGGCCACGAAGCGGGCGTCGTCCACCTGGGCGTCGTAATACTGCAACGCGCCCACCAGGGCGTCCTTCTTCAGACAGGGGGCGACGCGCAGGGCGTGACGGCGGCTCAGGTGGCGGTGCAGGGGCAGGCCCCGGCCGTGGCCGCGGGCCATCGACATGCCGTCGTAGAGCGCGACGCCCGAACCGGCGTACCAGCGCTCCCAGCCCTTGTGCTGGAGCGGGTACAGGAACGGCACCGGCCGCACCAGGTGCGGGGCGATGCGCTCCAGCAGCAGGCCGCGCTCCTTCAGGGCCTCGCGGACCAGGGCGAAGTCGAGCATCTCCAGATAGCGCAGGCCGCCGTGTATCAGTTTGCTGGAGCGGCTGGAGGTGCCGGACGCCCAGTCGCGGGCCTCGACGATGCCGGTGCTCAGGCCGCGTGTGACGGCGTCCAGGGCCGTGCCCGCTCCGACCACGCCACCGCCCACGACCAGGATGTCCAGCTCGCGCTCGGCCATTCCCGCCAGTGACTCGGCGCGCTGCGCCGGCCCCAGTGTCGCTGTCCTCACTGCTGCCTCCCGGTGTCCGTCACGCCGGCCGCACCCGTCGGGCGAAGCCCGTCCCAGCTCCCCCACGTGTTCCCACGTCTCTCTGCCTCTCTCTGCGTATCTCCCTGCCCAGAATTCTGACCGTCTTGCCCGACTTCAGCCACCAGTCGCCTCCGGCCTGTGGACAACTCGGCCCGGCACTCCGAGAAACACGCTGGTCAATCCCACAAAACGGTCATATTTACTCCTAGTCTGACATTGCACTCGCTCGTCCTGTCCACCGGACTTGCGGGCCCGCACCACGTCGGTTACTGGGAAGGACGGCCCACGCCATGCCCGCAGATCTCGCCGTCATCGGACTCGGTCCTCTCGGCCTGCCCCTGGCCCAGGCCGCCGTCGCCGCCGGCATCTCCACGCTCGGCTACCGGACCGGGGACGAGTCGGGCCCGCTCAGCGCGGCCGAGCTGCGCCGGATGCTCTCGGGGGGCTTCCGGCCGGCCACCGACCCGGCCGAACTGGGCCGGGTGCGCACCGCGGTGATCTGCGCGCCGACCCCGCGCGGCGCGGACGGCGGCCTCGACCTGACCCAGGTGGCGGCCGCCGCCCGCGCCCTGGCCGGGCAGCTGCGCCCGCACACCACCGTGATCCTGGAGTCGCCCGTGCTGCCGGGCGCCACCCAGGAGTTCCTGTGCCCGCTGCTGGAGGAGGGCTCGGGCCTGCGCGCGGGCCGCGACTTCCACCTCGCCTACTCGCCCAGCCGCGTCGATCCCGGCAACCGCGACGTCACCCCGGCCAACACGCCGAAGGTGATCGGCGGTCTCACCCCGGCCTGCACCGAGTCGGCCGCCGCCTTCTACGGCCGGCTCACCGACAAGGTGGTCCGCGCGCGCGGCCTGCGCGAGGCCGAGACCGTCCAGCTCCTGGAGACCAACTACCGGCACGTCAACATCGCCTTGGTCAACGAGATGGCCGTGCTCTGCCACGACCTGGGCGTGGACCTGTGGGACGTGCTGCGCTGCGCGGAGACCAAGCCGTACGGCTTCCACGCCTTCCGCCCCGGCCCCGGCGTCGGCGGCCACGGCCATCCGCAGGACCTTACCGGCCCCTCCGGGCGCGGCCTGCGCATGGTGGAACTCGCCCAGCGGGTCAACAGCCGCATGCCCCGTTACGTCGTCCAGCGCGCCGCCGCCCTGCTCAACGAGCACGGCAAGTCGGCCCGGGGCGCGCGGGTGCTGCTGCTGGGCGTCACCTACAAGCCGGACCTCGCCGACCTGGAGGGCACGCCCGCCGAGGAGATCGCCGTCCGCCTGACCGGTCTCGGCGCCACGGTCAGCTACCACGACCCGTACGTGCCCGGATGGGACGTCGAGGGCCGTCCCGTGCCCCGCGCGGACGCCCTGTACGAGGCGGTGGCCGACGCCGACCTCACGATCCTCCTCCAGCAGCACCGCACCTACGACCTCCAGGGCCTGTCGGTCAAGGCGCAGCTCCTCCTGGACACCCGCGGCGCCGCACCGACGGGGGCGGCGCATCGGTTGTGAAGTTCACCAGCCGAAGCCAGCGCCGCTCCGCCCGAAGCCGGATGCGGTCCCGGCGAGTCGCCTTGCGGTGACGGCCCATGGGCGCGCCCCGAAGCACACAACGCGCCCCCCACCAGCCCGAACGCGCAGAGACCCGGCCCCCGTGTCAGCGTGGGGGCCGGGTCTCTTGGTGTGTTCCGGAGTGCGGGTTACCGCTTGTGCTGGGAGTCCGCGACCGTCACCTCGACGCGCTGGAACTCCTTCAGCTCGCTGTAGCCGGTGGTGGCCATCGCCCGGCGCAGCGCGCCGAACAGGTTCATGGAGCCGTCGGGGGTGTGCGAGGGGCCGGTGAGGACCTCCTCGATGGTGCCGACCGTGCCGAGGTCGACCTTCTTGCCGCGCGGCAGCTCGTCGTTGACCGCCTCCATGCCCCAGTGGTGGCCCTTGCCGGGCGCGTCCGTGGCCCGGGCCAGCGGAGAGCCCATCATCACCGCGTCCGCGCCGCAGGCGATCGCCTTGGGCAGGTCGCCGGACCAGCCGACGCCGCCGTCCGCGATCACGTGCACGTACCGGCCGCCGGACTCGTCCATGTAGTCGCGGCGCGCGGCGGCCACGTCGGCGACGGCCGTCGCCATCGGGACCTGGATGCCCAGCACGTTGCGCGTGGTGTGCGCGGCGCCGCCGCCGAAGCCGACCAGCACGCCCGCCGCGCCGGTGCGCATCAGGTGCAGCGCCGCCGTGTACGTGGCACAACCGCCGACGATCACCGGGACGTCCAGCTCGTAGATGAACTGCTTCAGGTTCAGCGGCTCCGCCGCGCCCGAGACGTGCTCGGCCGACACGGTGGTGCCGCGGATGACGAAGATGTCCACGCCCGCGTCCACGACGGCCTTGGAGAACTGGGCGGTGCGCTGCGGGGAGAGCGCGGCGGCGGTGACCACTCCGGAGTCGCGCACCTCCTTGATCCGCGCCCCGATCAGCTCCTCCTTGATGGGGGCGGAGTAGATCTCCTGGAGGCGGCGGGTGGCCGTCTCGGCGGGCAGCCCGGCGATCTCGTCCAGCAGCGGCTGCGGGTCCTCGTACCGGGTCCACAGCCCTTCGAGGTTGAGCACGCCCAGGCCGCCCAGCTCGCCGATGCGGATGGCGGTGGCCGGGGAGACGACCGAGTCCATGGGAGCGGCCAGGAAGGGCAGCTCGAAGCGGTAGGCGTCGATCTGCCAGGCGATCGAGACCTCCTTCGGGTCCCGCGTACGGCGGCTGGGGACGACGGCGATGTCGTCGAAGGCGTACGCCCGGCGGCCGCGCTTGCCGCGCCCGATCTCGATCTCAGTCACGTCTGTGGCCTTTCCCTGATGCGTTTCAGCGTCTTCCAGTATCGCCGACGCCCATGGCGAGGGCGGCCCCGGCGTGATCCGGGACCGCCCTGTGAGTCCTCGCCGGCGTCTGCTCGCCGCCGGAAACGCCTACTTGCTGCTGTAGTTCGGCGCCTCGACCGTCATCTGGATGTCGTGCGGGTGGCTCTCCTTGAGGCCCGCCGAGGTGATGCGCACGAAGCGGCCCTTGGACTCCATCTCCCCGACGGTGGCCGCGCCCACGTAGCCCATGGTCTGGCGCAGGCCGCCGACGAGCTGGTGCAGCACGTTGGCCAGCGGACCGCGGTAGGGCACCTGGCCCTCCACGCCCTCGGGCACGAGCTTGTCGTCGGAGGAGACCTCGGCCTGGAAGTAGCGGTCCTTCGAGTACGACTTCGCCTGGCCGCGCGACTGCATGGCGCCGAGCGAGCCCATGCCGCGGTACGACTTGAACTGCTTGCCGTTGATGAACAGCAGTTCGCCGGGCGACTCCTCGCAGCCGGCCAGCAGCGAGCCCAGCATCACCGTGTCGGCGCCGGCGACGAGCGCCTTGCCGATGTCGCCGGAGTACTGGAGGCCGCCGTCGCCGATCACCGGGACACCGGCCGCGCGGGCGGCGAGGGACGCCTCGTAGATGGCGGTGACCTGCGGGACGCCGATGCCGGCGACCACGCGGGTGGTGCAGATCGAACCGGGTCCGACACCCACCTTGATGCCGTCGACGCCGGCGTCGATCAGCGCCTGCGCGCCGTCGCGGGTGGCGACGTTGCCGCCGATCACGTCGACGCCCACGCTGGACTTGATCTTCGCCATCCAGCTCAGCGCGTTGCTGTTGTGGCCGTGCGAGGTGTCGACGACCAGGAAGTCCGCGCCGGCCTCGGCGAGCGCCTGGGCGCGCTCCAGCGCCTCGGGGCTCGCGCCGACGGCGGCGCCGACCAGCAGGCGGCCCTCGGCGTCCTTCGCGGCGTTCGGGTACTGCTCGGCCTTGACGAAGTCCTTGACGGTGATCAGACCGCGCAGGATGCCCGCGTCGTCGACCAGCGGCAGCTTCTCGATCTTGTGCCGGCGCAGCAGCTCCATGGCGTCCGCGCGGGAGATGCCGACGGTGCCGGTGACCAGCGGCATCGGCGTCATGACCTCGCTGACGCGGCGCGAGCGGTCGGTCTCGAAGGCCATGTCGCGGTTGGTGACGATGCCGAGCAGCTTGCCGGCCGGGTCGGTGACCGGGGTGCCGCTGATGCGGAACTTGGCGCACAGCGCGTCGGCCTCGGCGAGCGTGGCCTCCGGGTGGATGGTGATGGGGTTGGCCACCATGCCGGACTCGGAGCGCTTGACCAGGTCGACCTGGTTGGCCTGGTCCTCGATGGACAGGTTGCGGTGCAGGACGCCGACGCCGCCGAGGCGGGCCATCGCGATCGCCATGCGGGACTCGGTCACCTTGTCCATCGCCGCGGACAGCAGCGGGATGTTGACCCGGACATTGCGGGAGATGCGGGACGAGGTGTCGACCGCGTTGGGCAGCACCTCGGATGCGCCCGGCAGCAGCAGCACGTCGTCGTAGGTCAGCCCGAGTGTCGCGAATTTCTCGGGCACTCCGTCGACGTTTGCAGTCATGACACCTTCCCCAAATGGCCTTGATCGGTGCGGATGTCCATGCTAACGGGAAGCGGAGCCGTCTCATTCCACGATTCCACGACGGACTAGGGCCCCGGTCCTCGTATCTTCATACGGATCTTTGTACGGAACCGGGGCGCCGCCGGTTCAACCGGCGTACGGCTACTGCTCGGCGAGGGCCCGCAGCCGGCTCAGCGCGCGGTGCTGGGCGACCCGGACCGCTCCCGGTGACATTCCCAACATCTGCCCGGTCTCCTCCGCGGTCAAGCCCACCGCGATCCGCAGCAGCAGCAGCTCGCGCTGGTTCTCGGGGAGGTTGGCCAGCAGCTGCTTGGCCCACTCGGCGTCGCTGCTGAGCAGCGCCCGCTCCTCCGGGCCGAGGGAGTCGTCCGGGCGTTCGGGCATCTCGTCGGAGGGCACGGCGGTCGAGCCGGGGTGGCGCATCGCCGCGCGCTGGAGGTCGGCGACCTTGTGGGAGGCGATGGCGAACACGAACGCCTCGAAGGGTCGGCCGGTGTCGCGGTAGCGCGGCAGGGCGAGGAGGACGGCGACGCAGACCTCCTGGGCCAGGTCCTCCACGAAGTGGCGCGCGTCGCCGGGCAGCCGGGACAGCCGGGTGCGGCAGTAGCGCAGCGCGAGCGGATGGACGCGGGCGAGCAGGTCGTGCGTGGCACGCTCGTCGCCGTCGACGGCACGGTGCACGAGCGGGGCGATCGCCCCCTGGGCAACTGCTGCCTCGTCGTCGCGCATCGGTCCATGGTGCCTTGGCGCCGAACGCTCCGTCGCACCACCGTCCTGGTTGTGCACCGAAGCGTTATGAGCGGGTGCGCCGGAACCCATCCCCTGCGCCCTCCCATTCCGCTCGACCGACTCGTCCCCGAGGAACTCCACACCTCAAGGATGCGGCATCGGCGGCGAAACGAGCATCGGCCTGCCGACGGGCCGCGTCGCCGCAGGTGACCGGCGCACCGTACGACGCGCCGGCCGCGGGCCGGCACCGCTCTCGCGCGGGCCCGCGACACCGGGTCGCTGCTCCCCGGACCATGCGGCTCCTCCCCGACGGTCGGCGATGTGACGGCGCGGGCGCGCCCGCCGGGCGGTCCCACCACCCGGCCGGCCGCCCCTCGGGGCCACCCGCACGGCGGTCGGCCGTCCGGGGGCGACGGCGACGCGGCGGCACGGTGCGCGATGCCGCGACCGCGACACGGCCGCGACTGCCCGAAGACGGCCCGGCCGTGACCGGGCGCGTCAGGGACGGCGGCGAGGCCGAGGGCCGCGCCGCGCACGCCG
>NZ_BAABKC010000139.1:0-12807 GCF_039543625.1 Streptomyces similanensis
CGCGCGGCACCCCGAGGCGCGGCAGCACCGCCGGCCAGGAGCAGTCGAACGGCCGCATCAGGGCGTCGCCGCCCCTGAGGAGGAAGGGCAGCGTGCGGGTGAAGAACCCGCCCGGGTCCGGCATGATCATCGCGATACCCGCGGACAGCGCCACCGGCACCAGCACCATCCAGGCCAGCGCCCGCCACCGCCGGGCCAGCACCAGCAGCAGCACCACCGGCACCAGCAGCGGCTTCACCGCCACGGACAGCCCGAGCACCACCCCGGCCGCGTCCCAGCGGCCGCGGTCCGCCAGCAGCAGCGCGGCGGGCAGCGCGAGGACGCTCACCGCGGTCCAGTTCCCCAGGTCGATCAGATGACCGACCGGAACCCAGCACAGCACCAGCCCCAGCAGCCCCAGCACCGCGAACCGGGAGCGCGCCGGCACGCGGAACAGGCGCACGGCGCACCACCACCCGGCCGCGACGAGCCCCACGCACACCAGGGGCGCGGCCACCCGCAGCACCGGCGTCGGCAGCGCCGCCTGCGCCGCCGCGAACAGCACGGCGCTCGGCAGATACAGAAACCGCCGGTCGGCGTAGGGGGCGCCGCCGTGCAGCCAGACCTGCCCGGCGTGGACGACGAAGGCGTTGTCCATGCCTCCCTGCCGGTGCACGAGGGCCACGTGCGCCGCGCGGCCCAGCAGGACGAGGAACAGGACGGCGACCGGGACCGAGCCGGCCGGCCGCAGGAGCCAGGCGCGCGGCGCCGGGCCCGCGGGCGCCTGCGGTGCGGAGGTCCGCAGGGCGTCACGAAGCTGCATCACGTATCTGTCACTGTCCGGGAGGGGCTGCGGCACCGAGTGGCACCGAGTGGTGAGGAATGTCCCCATTCTGGGTCTTTCGTCCCCTTGTGGGAGGCAGGTGCGCCCCGTGTCGCGACCGCGCCGCGCGCCGTGCCCCCGCGCCCCCGCACACCGTCCGGGGGCACTTCGCCGAGCGCCTACCCTTAGGGCATGAGCAGCATCGACCGGAGCCGAGAAGTGGGCGTCACTCGCAGCTATGAGATCCGCACCTACGGGTGCCAGATGAACGTCCACGACTCCGAGCGGCTGGCCGGGCTGCTCGAGGACGCGGGCTATGTGCGGGCGCCGGAGGGCTCGGACGGCGACGCGGACGTCGTCGTCTTCAACACCTGCGCCGTACGCGAGAACGCCGACAACCGGCTCTACGGCAACCTCGGCCGCCTCGCCCCGCAGAAGACGAAGCGGCCCGGGATGCAGATCGCGGTCGGCGGCTGCCTGGCGCAGAAGGACCGGGACACCATCGTCAAGAAGGCGCCCTGGGTGGACGTCGTCTTCGGCACGCACAACATCGGCAAGCTGCCCGTCCTGCTGGAGCGCGCCCGCGTCCAGGAGGAGGCGCAGGTCGAGATCGCCGAGTCCCTGGAGGCGTTCCCGTCCACGCTGCCGACCCGGCGCGAGAGCGCGTACGCGGCCTGGGTGTCGATCTCGGTCGGCTGCAACAACACCTGCACCTTCTGCATCGTCCCGGCGCTGCGCGGCAAGGAGAAGGACCGCCGCCCCGGCGAGATCCTGGCCGAGGTCGACGCGCTGGTCGGCGAGGGCGTCAGCGAGATCACGCTGCTCGGCCAGAACGTCAACGCCTACGGCTCCGACATCGGCGACCGCGAGGCGTTCAGCAAGCTGCTGCGGGCCTGCGGGAACGTCGAGGGCCTGGAGCGGGTCCGCTTCACCTCGCCGCACCCGCGCGACTTCACCGACGACGTGATCGCGGCGATGGCCGAGACGCCGAACGTGATGCCGCAGCTGCACATGCCGCTGCAGTCCGGCTCGGACCCGGTCCTGAAGGCGATGCGCCGCTCCTACCGCCAGGAGCGCTACCTCGGGATCATCGAGAAGGTCCGCGCCGCGATCCCGCACGCCGCGATCACCACCGACATCATCGTGGGCTTCCCCGGCGAGACCGAGGAGGACTTCGAGCAGACGCTGCACGTGGTGCGCGAGGCGCGGTTCGCGCAGGCGTTCACCTTCCAGTACTCCAAGCGGCCCGGCACCCCCGCCGCCGAGATGGAGAACCAGGTCCCCAAGGAGGTCGTCCAGGCGCGCTACGAGCGCCTCGTCGCCCTCCAGGAGGAGATCTCCTGGGCGGAGAACAAGAAGCAGGTCGGCCGCACGCTGGAGCTGATGGTCGCCGAGGGCGAGGGCCGCAAGGACGGCGCCACGCACCGGCTGTCCGGCCGCGCGCCCGACAACCGCCTGGTCCACTTCACCAAGCCGGACCAGGAGGTGCGCCCCGGCGACGTGGTCACCGTCGAGATCACCTACGCCGCCCCGCACCACCTCCTGGCCGAGGGCACGGCGCTCTCCGTGCGGCGCACCCGCGCGGGCGACGCCTGGGAGAAGCGCACCGCCGCCGAGGCCGCCAAGCCGGCGGGCGTCATGCTGGGCCTGCCGAAGATCGGCGCCCCGGCGCCCGCGCCGGTGCCGTCCGGCAGCGGCTGCGGCTGCGACTGACCGCCCGGCCGGGAACCCGGGACGCCGGGGCAGGCGTGAGGACGCCCGGGGGCGAGACGGCGGGGCAGGCGTGAGACGCCGGGGGTGAGACGACGGGGCGGGTGCGAGACACCGGGGGCGCTCTCGGGGTTACGCTGCCGATCATGCTTGTCGCCGCCGCAGTCTGCCCCTGCCCGCCGCTCCTCGTGCCCGTGGTCGCCGCCGGGGCCGCGCCCGAACTGGACGCCGCGCGCGCCGCGTGCGCGGACGCGCTCGGTGTCCTCGCCGCCGCCCGGCCCGACCGCCTGGTGGTCGTGGGCCCCACCGAGGAGGCCGGCCACGGACCGTATCCGGAGGGCGCCCGGGGCTCGTTCCGCGGCTTCGGCGTCGACGCGGACGTACGGCTCGGCCAGGACCGGGGCGCCACAGGGGAGCGCGGACTGCCGGTGTCGCTCGCGGTCGCCGCGTATCTGCTGGAGCGCACGGGCTGGGCCGACGCCCCGGTCGAGGGGCTGGGCGTGGACGCGTCGCTGGCGCCCGAACGCTGCCTGGCCGCCGGCCGTGACATCGCCGCACGGGCCGGCCGGGTGGCGCTGCTGGTGATGGGCGACGCCAGCGCCTGCCGGTCGCTCAAGGCGCCCGGCTACCTCGACGAACGGGCCGAGCCCTTCGACGCCGAGGCGGCCCGTGCGCTGGGCGCGGCGGACGTGGCCGCGCTCGCGGCGCTGGACCCCGCCCTGGCGGCCGAACTGAAGGCGTCGGGCCGCGCCCCGTGGCAGGTGCTGGCCGGCGCGGCCGAGGACGCCGACCTGGCCGGCGCCCTGCTCTACGACGAGGCCCCCTACGGCGTCGGCTACCTGGTGTCGACCTGGACCTGAGCCACCACGTCACCGCCCCGGCCGCTCGCCGGGGAACCGACCCGGCGGACGGCCGGAAAGCGCTGCTTCCCGGCCGTCCGCCGCTGTCCTGCCGCCGTCCTGCCCGTGGCCGGCCGACCGGCCGGCGGCCGCCTCAGGACGTGGGCGGGGGAGGCGTCCGCGGGGGTGTGCCGGGCTCACCGCCCCGTGCCGGGTCGGAGCCGACGCCATGCCCCGGTCCGTCGCCCTGGTGGGCGAGCCGGTCCACGGCCTCCTTGGCCTTGTCCGTGCCCGCGTGGATCTTCTCGCGGTACTTGCCCTTGGTCTTCTCGTCGACCACCTTCGCCGCCCGGTCGAGCCCCTGGCCGATCGAGCCCCCGTGCCGCTGCGCGAGGTCCGAGACCTTCTCCTTGGCCGGGCCGAGCCTGGCCTTCATGTTGTCCAGCAGACCCATGGTTCACCCTCCCGTACGGGACAGTCATGTGCGGGCGCCCTTGCCGGTCTCCTGTTCGGCCGCCTCGTCGGCGGACTGCTGCTTGGGGATCTCCACACCGTCGGCACCGCCGGTCTCCGGCGCGGCCCCGGCGCCGTCGTCCCCGGCCTGTGCCGCCTTCGAGTCGTCCCCGGCGGCGCCGTCCGCCTGTACGTCGTCCGTCGCCGCGCCGGCCGGCTCCTCGGCGACCGACGTCTCCGCCACAGCCTCGGACCTCCGGAAAAATCGCGCAAAAACGCCCATGTCAACTCCATACGTTACTTGTGCGGGCGAAATCCCGCGTGGTCCGCTGTGTCCGTGCGCGGCGCCCGCACCACCGCCGGTCGTGATCCGGCCACGGGAACCTCTCATCGGGCAACGAGGGCGTGACCGTGTCGTCACGTAACTCGTTCGAGGCACCCCCATGGGGTTTGCGAAACTGGTGCGGTGAGCAGCGCACCCCCCGCACCCCGCGTCATCGCCGTCGTCGGCCCGACCGCGGCCGGAAAGTCCGATCTCGGCGTCTTCCTGGCCCAGCGCCTGGGCGGCGAGGTCGTCAACGCCGACTCCATGCAGCTCTACCGAGGGATGGACATCGGCACCGCGAAACTGACGCCCGAAGAGCGCGCCGGCGTACCGCACCACCTCCTGGACGTGTGGGACGTGACGGTCACCGCCTCCGTCGCCGAGTACCAGCGCCTCGCGCGGGAGCGGATCGACGCCCTGCTGGCCGAGGGCCGCTGGCCGATCCTGGTCGGCGGCTCGGGCCTCTACGTCCGCGGCGCCGTCGACAACCTGGAGTTCCCCGGCACCGACCCGGAGGTCCGGGCCCGGCTGGAGGAGGAGCTGACCCTGCGCGGCTCCGGCGCCCTGCACGCCCGGCTGGCCGCCGCCGACCCCGAGGCCGCGCGCGCGATCCTGCCCGGCAACGGCCGCCGCATCGTCCGGGCGCTGGAAGTGATCGAGATCACCGGCCGCCCCTTCACGGCCAACCTTCCCGGCCACGACTCCGTCTACGACACCGTGCAGATCGGCGTCGACGTGGCCCGCCCCGAGCTGGACGAGCGCATCGCGCGCCGGGTGGACCGGATGTGGGAGGCGGGGCTCGTCGACGAGGTGCGGGAGCTGGCGGAGCGGGGCCTGCGGGAAGGGCGTACGGCCTCCCGCGCGCTCGGTTACCAGCAGGTCCTGGCGGCGCTCGCGGGCGAGTGCACGCTCGACCAGGCGCGCGCGGAGACCGTGCGCGCCACCAAGCGCTTCGCGCGCCGACAGGACTCCTGGTTCCGGCGCGACCCGCGCGTGCACTGGCTGAGCGGGGCCGCCGCGGACGTCACGGAACTTCCGCACCTGGCGCTGGCGTTGGTCGAACGACCGGTTACAGCCTGATCACGTGATGGCATCGGGACGCCCAGGCCGTCATCCAGGCCTCCGGCGGCGTGCCATCATCGTGCTCGATCGACCGAGTGAAGTCCTAGTGGGGAGGGCGCGTGGCGATGGAGGCCGGCCCTCGCGACACCGCGCAAGGCGGCAGCGAGCACATCACCGCTGAGCACGCCGGTGCGGAGACGGACGAACCGTCGCTCAGCCCCGACGGCCCCGACGGGACGCAGGGCGGGGTGACCGCGGACGGTCCGGAGCCCGACGAGATGTTCGCCGGGCCCGAGGTGGAGGTCGAGCTGCGCCCGCAGCGGCGGCTGCGCATCTGGCAGCTGGCGCCCATCGTGGGCCTGGCCGCCGTCGGCTCGCTGATGTTCGCCTTCCCGCTGGCCTTCGACGGCGACAGCGGCGCGATGATCGCCATGCTGGGGCTGCTGATCTGCTCCTGCGCGGCGGGCTGGGGCATGATGGCCGCGCGCCGCGTGGGCTACACCTGGCCGGGCCTGCCGCCGCGGGGCGCCGGACGACGGGCCGACTGGCGGCTCATCGGCGCCTACGCCCTGATCGTCGCCGTGGTCGTCGTCCTCGCCGTCTGGCGCGTCGCCCGCCTGCGCTAGGGGCCTGCCCGGCGGAACCCCCTCGTACGCCCGGAGCGACCGGGACGGCCCGGGGGCCTGTCGTCCCCACACCGTACGATCGAGACATGAGCTCCCGCATCGCCTTCCTGAAGGGGCACGGCACGGAGAACGACTTCGTGATCCTCCCCGACCCGGAGAACGCCCTCGACCTGCCCCCGGCCGCCGTCGCCGCCCTGTGCGACCGGCGCGCGGGCATCGGCGGCGACGGCGTGCTGCACGTCGTGCGCTCGGCCGCGCACCCGGACGCCCGCCACCTGGCGGCCGAGGCGGAGTGGTTCATGGACTACCGCAACGGCGACGGCTCGGTCGCGGAGATGTGCGGCAACGGCACACGGGTGTTCGCGCGCTACCTCCAGCACGCCGGGCTCGCCGCCGAGGGCGACCTCGCGATCGCCACGCGCGGAGGCGTGAAGAAGATCCACATCGCCAAGGACGGCGACGTCACCGTCGGCATGGGCAGCGCCCGGCTCCCCGAGGGCGAGGTCACGGTGAGCGTCGGCGAGCACAGCTGGCCCGCGCGGAACGTGAACATGGGCAACCCGCACGCGGTGGCCTTCGTCGGCGATCTCGCCGACGCCGGCGACCTGCTCTCCCCGCCCCCGTTCCGCCCGGCCGCCGCCTACCCGGACGGGGTGAACGTCGAGTTCGTCGTCGACCGCGGCCCCCGCCACGTCGCGATGCGGGTGCACGAGCGCGGCTCGGGAGAGACCCGCTCGTGCGGCACGGGCGCCTGCGCCGTCGCCGTCGCGGCCGCCCGCCGCGACGGGGCCGACCCCGCCGTCACCGGCACCCCGGTGACGTACACGGTCGACGTGCCCGGCGGCACCCTCGTGATCACCGAGCGGCCGGACGGCGAGATCGAGATGACCGGCGCCGCGGTGATCGTCGCCGAGGGCGAGATCGCGGCGGACTGGCTGGAAAGCGTCGTCGGCTGACCGTCCGCCGGTCGGCCGTTCACCCGGCCGGCCGACCGGGAAGCGGCCGGATCCGATGCCGTAGATCCAGGTGGGAGCGGGAATCCACGGTCACCCGCACGACAGGTGACCGAAAACCGTAAACCTCCGAATCGTCGCTCGAATGGGTGATCCGTTTCACGCTCCCCGAGAGGTGGTCGGCCGAGTGTGCTGGGCTCGGTAGCATCAAGCACCGGCCCGGACGGGGGATCCGACGCCAGACCCCTGAGCCGAGTAGGCCCTGGGGCACCCCGTCCGCCGGTCCACGCAGCCGGAGGTGCCCATGAGTGCGGATGCCACGAATCCCGCGGCCCCGGGAGCGGTGGTGCCGGCGGCGCCCCGCAGAAGGGCCCGCCCGCGGCTCGATCTGCGCCGTCTGGGCCGGGCCGCGCTGCTCGGCCCCGCCGCCCGCGACCGCCTGCCCGACGCCATCGGCCACGTCGCCGAGGCCCACCGCGCCCACTACCCCGACGCCGACCTCGAACCGCTGCGCCGCGCCTACGTCCTGGCCGAGTCCTCGCACCGCGGCCAGATGCGCAAGAGCGGCGAGCCGTACATCACGCACCCCTTGGCCGTGACCCTCATCCTCGCCGAACTCGGCGCGGAGACCACGACGTTGACCGCCTCCCTGCTCCACGACACCGTCGAGGACACGGACGTCACCCTCGACCAGGTCGGCGACGAGTTCGGCGCGGAGGTCCGCTACCTCGTCGACGGCGTCACCAAGCTGGAGAAGGTCGACTACGGCGCCGCCGCCGAGCCCGAGACCTTCCGCAAGATGCTCGTCGCCACCGGCAACGACGTGCGGGTGATGTCGATCAAACTCGCCGACCGGCTGCACAACATGCGCACCCTCGGCGTCATGCGCCCGGAGAAACAGGCCCGGATCGCCAAGGTGACCCGGGACGTGCTCATCCCGCTCGCCGAACGGCTCGGGGTGCAGGCCCTCAAGACCGAACTGGAGGACCTGGTCTTCGCGATCCTCCACCCCGAGGAGTACGCGCACACCCGCGAGCTGATCGCGGAGAACGCGAGCCGGACCGCCGACCCGCTCACCGAGGTCGCCGAGCAGGTGCGCGGGGTGCTGCGCGAGGCCGACATCGCCGCCGAAGTCCTCGTCAGGCCACGGCACTTCGTCTCCGTGCACCGGGTGTCGCGCAAACGGGGCCGGCTGCGCGGCTCCGACTTCGGCCGGCTGCTGGTGCTGGTCAACGAGGACGCCGACTGCTACGCCGTCCTCGGCGAGCTGCACACCTGTATGACACCGGTGGTCTCGGAGTTCAAGGACTTCATCGCGGTCCCCAAGTTCAACCTGTACCAGTCGCTGCACACCGCCGTCGCCCACCCCTCCGCCCGGACGGACCCGTCCGGCGGGACCCCCGCGGACGGCCAGACCGTCGAAGTCCTCATCCGCACCCACCAGATGCACAAGGTCGCCGAGGCCGGCGTCGTCGCGCTCGGCAACCCCTACGCCCCGCCCGCGGAGGAGCAGACCGCCGGCGACGGCGAGCGCGTCGACCCCACCCGCCCCGGCTGGCTCTCCCGCCTGCTGGACTGGCAGGAGGCCGCGTCCGACCCCGACACCTTCTGGTCCACCCTGCGCCAGGACCTCGCCCAGGACCGCGAGATCACCGTCTTCGGGCCCGACGGCGGCACGCTCGGCCTGCCCGAGGGCGCCAGCTGCGTGGACGCCGCGTACGCCCGGTACGGGCAGGACGCGCACGCGTGCATCGGCGCCCGCGTCAACGGCCGCCTGGCCCGGCTGAGCACCGTCCTGAAGGACGGCGACACCGTCCAGCTGCTCCTGGACCAGGACCCCGCCTCCGGACCCTCCCGGGAGTGGCTCGAACACGCCCGCACCCCGGCCGCGCGCATCGCCATCCAGCACTGGCTGGCGGCCCACCCGGCCGCGGCCGACGAGGAGCCCGAGCCGGAGCGCGACCCGCGCGAACCGGCCCCGGAGACCGCCGACGCGCCCGGCGGACCGGTGCCGGGCGGGCGCGGCGGCCGGCCCGGCGCGGCGGGAGCGGTGGTCGTCGACGGCCCCCACTCCGCCGTACGGCTCGCCGGCTGCTGCACGCCCGTACCGCACGACCGGGTCGCCGCGTTCGCCGTGCGCGGGGGAGTGGTGACCGTGCACCGCGTCGAGTGCGCCGGGGTCACGCGGATGAAGAGCACCGGGCGCGCGGAGGTCGGCGTGCGCTGGGGGGACACCGCCGGATGCCGGGTGACGCTGCGCGCCGAATCGTTCGGCCGCCCCCATCTGCTCGCCGACCTGACCGAGGCCATCGCCATGGCGGGGGGCGAGATCGTCTCGGCGACCGTCGCGCCGCCGGCCCAGCAGCGCGTCCACCACACCTACACCCTCGAACTCCCCGACGCCTCCCGCCTGGCCGCCCTCATGCGGGCGATGCGCGGCGTCCCGGGCGTCTACGACGTCAGCCGCGCCCAGCCGCAGCCGCCGGAGGCGTGAACCGGCACCGCAGGGGGCGTGCCGGAGCTAGGAACCGGCACCGCAGGGGGCGTGCCGGAGGCGTGGACCGACACGGCAGGGGGCGTGCGGGAGCACGCGGAGCAACCGGCTGACCCTCCGCACCGGAACGACCCGATCGGGTGGCTCAGGCGCGCGCCGCCGCCGAACGTGGGCTACGCGCTGATAGCCGTGTGTGCATGCCGCGCACCCCCCGTCACCGCGTCCCGCGTCGCCTGAAGGCGACCCTCCTCGCGTCCGCCGCCTCCGCCGCCTGCGTCTGCCTGCTGGCCGCGAGCGCCCCGCCCGCCCCGCTCGGCGTCGGCGACCGCCTCTTCCCCTACCTCGGCAACCCGGGGTACGACGTGTCGGCGTACGACCTCTCCTTCGCCTACTCCGGCGACAACGCCAAGCCGCTCCAGGCCGTCACCACCATCGACGCCCGCACCACCCGCACCCTGGAGAGCGTGAACCTGGACTTCACGCACGGCACCGTCGAGTCCGTCGAGGTCGACGGCGCGCCCGCCGCCTTCGCCTTCGCCGGCGAGGACCTCGTGATCACCCCGCGGACCCCGCTGCCCGAGCACCGCCGCACCCGCATCACCGTGCGCCACACCAGCAACCCGGTGCCCGAGAAGGGCCGGGACGGCGGCTGGGTGCAGACCGCGGACGGACTGGCCATGGCCAACCAGGCCGACGTCGCCCACCTGGTGTTCCCGTGCAACGACCACCCCTCCGACAAGGCGATGTTCACCATCCACGTGACCGCGCCCGAGGGCTACACCGCCGTCGCCAACGGCCTGCCCGCGCGGACCGCCCGCACCCGCGAGGCCACCACCTGGACGTACCGCACCCAGCACCCCATGGCCACCGAACTGGCCCAGGTCTCCATCGGCCGTTCCACCGTGCTGCACCGCCCCGGCCCGCACGGCCTGCCCGTACGCGACGTCGTCCCCGCCAAGGACCGCGCCGCCCTCGAACCCTGGCTCGCCAAGACTCCGGATCAGATCGCCTGGCTGGAGGACAAGATCGGCCGCTACCCGTTCGAGACGTACGGCGTGCTCATGGCGTCGGCGAAGACCGGCTTCGAACTGGAGACGCAGACCCTCTCCCTGTTCGAAAAGGACCTGTTCACCGACGCCGCCTACCCGAAGTGGTACGTCGAGTCGGTCATGGTGCACGAGCTGTCCCACCAGTGGTTCGGCGACAGCGTCAGCCCCCGCACCTGGTCCGACGTGTGGCTCAACGAGGGCCACGCCACCTGGTACGAGGCCCTGTACGCCGAGGAGAAGGCGAACCGGCCCATGGAGGCCAGGATGAAGGCCGCCTACGGCGCCTCCGACGGCTGGCGCGCGGCCGGCGGACCGCCCGCCCGGCCCAAGGCCCCGAAGGCCGGCGAGAAGATCAGCATCTTCCGCCCGAACATCTACGACGGCGCGGCCCTCGCCCTGTACGCGCTGCGCCAGGAGATCGGCAAGCCGGCCTTCGAGCGCCTGGAGCGCGCCTGGGTGGCCGACCACCGGGACGGCACCGCGACCACCGCCGACTTCGAGAGCCTCGCCACCCGGATCGCCGGACGCGACCTGAGCGCCTTCTTCCAGGCGTGGCTGTACGGCGAGAAGACCCCGCCCATGCCCGGCCACCCGGACTGGAAGCAGGCGCCGCCCCAGAAGTCGGTGAAGTCGAAGAAGTGACGGTGCGGGCGGACCGGTGACAGGGAACGGGTGACGGGGAAGAGGTGACAGGGCGGGCGAGCGGGGGAATAACACCGTGACGAGACGGGCCGTGCCGTGCGACCATCTTCCGGTCGGCGCGGCCCGGCGCCGGGAATCTCCCGGACCGCCCGGACGTTGTCGACAGTGACGGAGTGGCTGCCGCACCGGATCGGACTCGGCCGCGGCTCCCGCGCCGCACCACGGTTTCCCCAACGACGTAAGGACCCAATGACCTCCTCTTCTTCCTCTTCCCAGGCCACCAAGCGCTTCGCGCACAACGATCCCGAAGGTCTCCGGGCCGATGCCCTGATGGAAGAGGACGTCGCCTGGAGCCACGAGATCGACACGGAGCGGGACGGCGAGCAGTTCGACCGCTCCGAGCGCGCGGCCCTGCGCCGCGTCGCGGGCCTCTCCACCGAACTCGAGGACGTCACCGAGGTCGAGTACCGCCAGCTGCGGCTGGAGCGGGTCGTGCTCGTGGGCGTCTGGACCTCGGGGACCGTGCGGGACGCGGAGAACTCGCTCGCCGAGCTGGCCGCCCTCGCGGAGACCGCGGGCGCGCTGGTGCTCGACGGCGTCATCCAGCGCCGCGACAAGCCCGACGCGGCCACCTACATCGGCTCCGGCAAGGCCAACGAGCTGCGGGACATCGTCCTGGAGACGGGCGCGGACACCGTCATCTGCGACGGTGAGCTGAGCCCGGGCCAGCTGATCCACCTCGAAGACGTCGTCAAGGTCAAGGTCATCGACCGCACGGCCCTGATCCTCGACATCTTCGCCCAGCACGCCAAGTCCCGCGAGGGCAAGGCGCAGGTCGCGCTCGCCCAGATGCAGTACATGCTGCCGAGGCTGCGCGGCTGGGGCCAGTCGCTGTCCCGGCAGATGGGCGGCGGCAAGGGCGGCGGCCTCGCCACCCGCGGTCCCGGTGAGACCAAGATCGAGACGGACCGGCGGCGCATCCGCGAGAAGATGGCCAAGATGCGCCGGGAGATCGCGGACATGAAGACCGGCCGCGAGATCAAGCGCCAGGAGCGGCGCCGCAACAAGGTGCCCTCCGTCGCCATCGCCGGCTACACCAACGCCGGCAAGTCCTCCCTGCTCAACCGGCTCACCGGCGCGGGCGTCCTGGTCGAGAACGCGCTGTTCGCGACCCTGGACCCGACCGTGCGCCGGGCCGAGACCCCGAGCGGGCGGCTCTACACGCTGGCCGACACCGTCGGTTTCGTCCGGCACCTGCCGCACCACCTGGTCGAGGCGTTCCGCTCCACCATGGAGGAGGTCGGCGACTCCGACCTCATCCTGCACGTGGTGGACGGCTCGCACCCGGACCCGGAGGAGCAGCTGGCCGCCGTGCGCGAGGTGATCAGGGACGTCGGCGCCACCGACGTGCCCGAGATCGTCGTCGTCAACAAGGCGGACGCGGCCGACCCGCTGGTGCTCCAGCGGCTGCTGCGGGTGGAGAAGCACTCCATTGCGGTGTCGGCCCGCACCGGCCGGGGCATCGCCGAACTGCTCGCCCTGATCGACGATGAGCTGCCCCGCCCGTCCGTCGAGGTCGAGGCGCTGGTGCCGTACACGCACGGCAAGCTGGTCGCCCGCGCCCACACCGAGGGCGAGGTGATCTCCGAGGAGCACACCGCGGAGGGCACCCTGCTCAAGGCCCGGGTGCACGAGGAGCTGGCCGCGGACCTGGCGCCGTACACGCCGGCGTCCGCGCTGTAGGCCCATCCGGTCACACGCGTAGAGGGTCCGCCTCCCGATATCAGGGAGCGGACCCTCCACGTGTGTCCGGGAGCGGCGCGCCGGCGGCGGCCCGGCGCGCGTAGCGGGC
>NZ_BAABKC010000140.1:0-3586 GCF_039543625.1 Streptomyces similanensis
CCCCACCTACCCCTTCCAACACCAACGCTACTGGCTCGACCAGTCCGGGGCGCCGCAGCGGGACGACGGCCCCGTCGATGTCGCCGAGTCCCGTTTCTGGGACGCGGTCGAACGCCAGGACCTGTCGGCGCTGTCGCGTGAGCTGGGCGATGCCGACGACCAGTGGTCCGACGTGCTGCCGACGCTGGCCGACTGGCGACGCCGCAACCGGGAGCAGTCCGCGGTGGACTCCTGGCGGTACCGCACGACGTGGGTTCACCTGCCCCCGGAGTCCCACCGGCTCTCCGGCACCTGGCTCGTCGTCGCGGCGCCCGCGCAGCACGAGCATCCCGATGTCATCGCGGTTCTCACGGCCCTGCGAGCGGGCGGTGCCGACCCCCGGATCGTGGACCCCGCAGGCGCCGACACCCCGGGGGCCGTCGGAGTGGTCTCGCTGCTGGCCTGGGACGAAGAACCCGACGCCGCTCACCCCGTGATGTCCCGAGGGCTCACCGCCACCGTCGCCCTGGTCCAGGCACTCCAACGTGCCGGGTCGACCGTGCCGCTGTGGTGTCTGACCCGCGGGGCGGTCGCGATCGGCCGGTCGGAGTCGGTGCGCGTCCCCGCTCAGGCGCGGTTCTGGGGAATGGGGCGCGCGGTCGCCCTCGAATGGCCGGACGGTTGGGGCGGCCTCGTCGATCTGCCCGCCCATCTCGAGGACCGCACCCTGTCCCGGCTTCCGTCGTTGCTGGCCGGCGAGGGCGGCGAGGACCAGGTGGCCGTGCGTGCTTCCGGTGTCTTCGCGCGGCGCCTCAGCCGTGCCGCGGGCGAAGCGCCGGGGCGTGCCCCCTGGCGGCCGCGCGGCACCGTGCTCATCACCGGCGGCACGGGTGCGCTGGGCGGACATGTCGCCCGCCGGCTGGCCCGACAGGGCGCCGAGCACTTGCTGCTCGTCGGCCGGAGCGGGGCCGCGGCGGCGGGTGCGGCCGCCCTCGAAGCGGAACTGTCAGCCCTGGGGGCCAGGGTCACCCTCGCGGCGTGTGACGTCTCCGACCGCTCGGCGGTCGCGGCCCTCCTGGCGGCCGTGCCGCAGGAGTTGCCGTTGACGGGCGTCGTCCATGCGGCGGGCGTCGGCCAGCTCACGCCTCTGGCGGACCTCGGCATCGACGAGTTCGCCGAGATCGTGCGGGCCAAGACGGCCGGTGCCACTCATCTGGACGAACTGCTGGGCGACCGTGAGCTGGACGCCTTCGTCCTGTTCTCCTCGGTGTCCGGAGTCTGGGGCACCGGCGGGCAGACGGCGTACGGTGCGGCCAACGCCCACCTCGACGCGATCGCCCGCCACCGCCGTGACCGCGGACTGGCCGCGACCTCGGTGGCCTGGGGGCCGTGGGCGGGAGAGGGCATGGCCCGGGGCGAGTCGGGTGAGCACATGCGCCGTCGCGGGCTGCCCCCGATGCGGCCGGAACTCGCGATCGCGGCACTGGAACGGTCGACGCGTGACCATGACGCCTGCCACATCGTGGCGGACGTGCGCTGGGACGATTTCCTGCCCCCGTTCGTCTCGGCGCGTCCCAGCGCCCTGTTCTCCGGTCTTCCGGAGGCGCGTGCACTGCTGACCGGCGCGGAGGAGATCCAGGCCACGACGAAGCTGAGCCGGTTCTCCGGGCTCGGTGTCGCCGAGCGCCGGACCCGCTTGCTGGCCGTGGTCACGTCCGAGGCCGCGGCGGTGCTGGGGCATGCGACAGCCGACGCGGTCGCCGCCGACCGGACGTTCCGCGACCTCGGCTTCGATTCGCTCACCGCGGTGGAGCTGCGCAACCGGCTCAGTACCGTGCTCGGTGTCCCGCTGCCCACCACGCTGGTCTTCGACCACCCGGACCCGGAACGTGTGGTCTCCCATCTGCTGACGCTGTTCGGCGACACGGCGCAGGAGGGCGACGGCGCGGCTCCGCTCTCCACGGCGGAGGAAGCCCTGGCCGTCGTCGGCATCGGCTGCCGGCTGCCCGGCGGGGTACGCACCCCCGAGGACCTGTGGCAGCTCCTGGTGGCGGGCGGCGACGCGGTGTCCGGCTTCCCCACCGACCGCGGCTGGGACCTGTCGTCGCTCCTGTCCGACGTCGGCTCTCAGGGCAGCAGCACCGCGCACTCGGGCGGGTTCCTGTACGACGCCGCGGAGTTCGACGCGGACTTCTTCGGCATCTCGCCGCGCGAGGCCCGGGCGATGGACCCGCAGCAGCGGCTGCTGCTGGAGACCGCGTGGGAGACCTTCGAGCGCTCCGGCATGGATCCGCGTTCTCTGCGGGGCAGCAGGACCGGGGTCTTCGTGGGCGGCAACAGCCAGGACTACGCGTCGTTGCTCCACGATGACGCGCAGGGCACCGAGGGGCACCTGCTCACGGGGAACACGACGAGCGTGGCGTCCGGGCGGATCGCCTACACCTTCGGGCTGGAAGGCCCGGCCGTCACCATCGACACCGCCTGCTCCTCGTCGCTGGTCGCCCTGCACCTGGCGGCGAACTCCCTGCGCAACGGCGAATGCACGCTGGCCCTGGCCGGCGGCGTCACCGTGATGGCGACCCCCCGGACGTTCATCGAGTTCAGCCGGCAGGGCGGGCTGGCCCCCGACGGCCGGTGCAAGGCCTTCTCCGCCGACGCCGACGGAACCGGCTGGGGCGAAGGAGTGGGCCTCCTCGTCCTGGAACGCCTCTCCGACGCCCGGCGCCACGGCCACCCGGTGCTGGCGGTGCTGCGCGGTTCGGCCGTCAACCAGGACGGCGCCTCCAACGGCCTCACCGCGCCCAACGGCCCCTCCCAACAGCGCGTCATCCGCCAGGCATTGGAAAACGCCGGGCTGCGCCCCCACGAGGTGGACGCCGTCGAGGCCCACGGCACCGGCACTCGCCTCGGCGACCCCATCGAAGCGCAGGCGTTGCTGGCCACCTACGGCCAGGACCGCGAGCAACCCCTCTGGCTCGGCTCGGTGAAGTCCAACATCGGTCACACCCAGGCCGCCGCGGGTGTGGCGGGTGTGATCAAGATGATCCTCGCCATGCGGCACGGCATCCTCCCCCGCACCCTCCACGCCGACGAACCCACCCCCCACGTAGACTGGACGGCGGGCGCCGTCTCCCTCCTCACCGAGCAACAGCCCTGGCCCGACCACGACCGGCCCCGCCGCGCCGGTGTCTCCTCCTTCGGCATCAGCGGCACCAACGCCCACGTCATCCTCGAACAACCCCCCGTCGCCGACGCGCCCGTGGCGAGCGCGCCGAGCCCCGGCGTCGTCCCCTGGCTGCTCTCCGGCCGGGACGAGCGGGCGGTGCGGGCACAGGCGGAACGGCTGGCCGAGCACGTCGACGTCGACGCCTCGGCACTGGACGTGGCGTACTCACTCGCCACCACACGCAGCGCGCTCGAACACCGTGCGGTCGTCGTGGCCGGCGATCCGGCCGACCGCACCCAGGCGCTCCGCGCGCTCGCGCAGGGGGTGGCGCATCCCGCGGTGGTCACCGGACGCGCGTCCGGCGAGGGCACTCTCACCATGGTCTTCTCCGGCCAGGGCAACCAACGCCCCGGCATGGGACGCGAACTCTACGACACCTAC
>NZ_BAABKC010000141.1:0-113879 GCF_039543625.1 Streptomyces similanensis
GCCGGCGCGGGCCGGGCACGGCCGCGCGGGCCGGCGCGGTCACCTCGGCCTGCGGGGCCGGCGGCAGCAGCGCGGGCTCGATGCCCGCCGCGGCCAGGCCGGCCGGGGCGGTCTCGGCCAGCGGCACGCCGTAGCGGGCCAGCCGCAGCGGCATCAGCGACTCCACCGGCGCCTTGCGCCGCCAGGCCCGGCCGAACCGGGAACGCAGCCGCGCCTGGTAGACGAGACGTTCCTGCTCCAGCTTGATGACCTGGTCGTAGGAGCGCAGCTCCCACAGCTTCATCCGGCGCCACAGCAGGAAGGTGGGCAGCGGCGACAGCAGCCAGCGGGTGATGCGGACACCCTCCATGTGCTTGTCGGCCGTGATGTCGGCGATCCGGCCCACCGCGTGCCGGGCGGCCTCGACCGCGACGACGAACAGCACCGGGATCACCGCGTGCATGCCGACGCCCAGCGGGTCCGGCCAGGCGGCGGCGCCGTTGAACGCGATGGTCGCCGCCGTCAGCACCCACGCCGTCTGGCGCAGCAGCGGGAACGGGATGCGGATCCAGGTCAGCAGCAGGTCCAGGGCGAGCAGGACGCAGATGCCCGCGTCGATGCCGACCGGGAAGACGTAGGCGAAGTTCCCGAAGCCCTTCTTCAGGGCCAGCTCGCGCACGGCCGCGTAGGAACCGGCGAAGCCGATTCCGGCGATGATCACGGCGCCGGTCACGACCACGCCGATGAGTACCCGGTGCATCCGAGTCAGCTGCAGTGGCGCGGCCACTCGTACTCCCCTCCCCTTGCGTGTTGTTGCGCGCAACAGAGTGGCACATCCGTCCGGGGAACGCGTGTCCGGTTCCGGATGTGCCACCGTGCCGCGCCGCCGTACGGCCGCGCGGACGCGCCGCCGGGCAGTGCCCGGCGCGCGGCGGTCAGCTGTCGGCGGCGGACTTCGACGCGGAGACCGAGGCCGACTTCGCGGCCGACGGCGAGGCGTCGTCCGCGCCCTTGGAGGCGCCCGCCCTGGCGGCCGACGAGGACGGGGACGACGAGGCGCCGGACGACTTCGACGCCGAGGGCGAGGCGGAGCCCGTCGAGGAGCCGCCGCCCTCCCCGTTGGCCTTGGCCACCGCGGCCACCACGTCCTTGGCCGCCTTCTCGGCGGACTTCACCAGGTCGTCCGCGTCCGGGGACTTGTCGCCGGCCAGACCGGCGCCGTTGTAATCGAGGGTGACCACCACGTTCGCCGTCCGCGCCACGACCGTCTGCTGCTTGAAGACGCCTTCCTTCTTCTTCAGCTCGTAGCGCACCAGCGTCGCCTCGTCGCCCGTCCCGGACACCGGCTGCGTCTTCGTGCCCTTCGCGCCGGTCTCCGCCTGCGCGTCCTGCACCTGCTGGCGGAAGTACGTCCGCGCCTGCTCCTCGCCCGTGCCGCGCGAGGTGTCGGACGCGAAGCGCAGCAGCGACACGTTCAGCCAGCGGTACTGCGAGCCCTTGACGCCGTTGTTGTCCAGACCGTTCCACGAGCAGGTGGCCCGCGCGGACGCGTCGCTGGAGGCGCCCTTCTTGGCGGACTTCGCGCCGCCCGGCACCAGGTCGTCCACCGTCTTGCCGGACAGCACCTTGCACGCCTCGGGCAACTCGGCGTACTTCGCCGCCGGCACCGTCGGCGACGCGCTCGGGCTCGCCGAGGCGGAGGCGTCGGCCGACGCGCTCGCCTTCGCGCCCGAGCCGGAGTCGGAGCCGGAGTCCGAGGAACAGGCCGCGGCCAGGAACAGCACCGGGACGGCCGCCGCGCCGACAAGGACACGGTTCAGGCGCTTCGCTCGCGGACTGTGCGGGGCTCGCTGTGCTGCTCGCTGCATGGTTCCTTCACTCATGACGCTGGTGGCTCGTGGTTCCTGCGGTCGGGGATCGGGTCCGAGGGGCCACGGTACGCGGTGGAACAGCTGTGTGGTTCGGCTTCCCCCGCTCCGCCCGGCCGCGCCAAGTGCCGTGCGGCAGACGTCAACCGCCCAGCGAGTCGGCCAGACGGGCCGCCAGATTCCGGGCCTTGTCCTGCATTTCCTTGCTGTCCGGGAGCACTCCGACCGAGGCCGGCTGCTCCTCGTACTCGATGGTCACGATCACGTTGGACGTGCGGAACGCCACAGTCACGGTGCGCTGCTTGGCCGTCGAACCGGAGCTGCTGAGCGTGTCGTCGAGGAACGCCTCGTCGCCGAGGTCGTCCAGCAGGCGCGGCTGGAGGTCGGCGGGGTCGGCGGAAGTGTCGGCCGACGCGTCCGACGAGGTGGAGGCGCCGGAGGACGCGGAGCCGGTGGCGGAGGGGGTGGGCCCGCCGGAGGAGGGCGCGCCGCCGGGGGCGCCGGAGGCGGCGCCGGACCGGGTGGGGTTCGTGGTGGGGGCGGGCGCGGGCAGGTTCGCGGCGGTCCGCTTGGCGGCGAACACCGACTCGGCCTGGCTGTCGTCGCTGACCGCGTTGTCGTAGGAGACGACCCGCTCGAAGTCGACGTGCAGGCGGTCGGTGGCGGCCGGGGCGTCCACCTTCCAGCGGCAGCCGACCTTGCGGTCGGTGTCGTAGGTGAGCGTCGCCTCGCCCTCGTACGCCTTGTCGCGCTGGTCCACGTCCGTGAGCTGCTTGATCCCGGGCAACAACGCGTCCAGGGAGCTCTGGCCGACCGCGCCGCAGGCCTCCGGGAGGGTGCGGTACTTGCCCGGCTGGGCGGCGGCCTGGGCGGTGCCGGAGCCGTCCGGGTTGGCGTCGTCCGCCCGGCCGCCGTCCGATCCGCCGCCGGTGCAGCCGGCCAGCAGCAGCGCCGCGAGGGCGGTGGCCGCGCCGGTTACGTACGCCTTCCGCAGCACGGGCAGGCTCCTCTCGGTCTCCTTAGGTCCCCGCTGGTTAATCGCTTGCCGGGCGGGGGCGTCTCCTGGAGACAATGTGTATCGCACGCACTGCCGTGGACGCCGGTCCGATGTCCTGTTTCGTCGACCCTGGCACCGGCATTGCGATTCGCGCCTTCTGAGGCTTCTGTACTTTTTCCGGGGGAATGGGGACGTCATGTCGTACGTGGAGATGCCGGGGGCGAAGGTCCCCATACGGATGTGGACCGACCCGGCGTCGGTCGAGGACGTGGCGTTGCAGCAGCTGCGCAACGTCGCCACGCTGCCCTGGATCGAGGGCCTCGCCGTCATGCCCGACGTGCACTACGGCAAGGGCGCCACGGTCGGCTCGGTCATCGCGATGCGGGGCGCGGTGTGCCCGGCGGCGGTGGGTGTGGACATCGGCTGCGGGATGTCGGCGGTCAGGACCTCGCTGACCGCGAACGACCTGCCCGGCGACCTGTCCCGGCTGCGCTCGAAGATCGAGCAGGCCATCCCGGTGGGCCGCGGGATGCACGACGACCCGGTCGAGCCCGGCCGGCTGCACGGCCTGCCCACCTCCGGGTGGGACGGCTTCTGGGGGCGGTTCGACGGGGTCGCCGAGGCGGTGAGGTTCCGTCACGACCGGGCCGTCAAGCAGATGGGGACGCTGGGCGGGGGGAATCACTTCATCGAGGTCTGCCTGGACGAGAGCGGCGCCGTGTGGCTGATGCTGCACTCCGGTTCCCGCAACATCGGCAAGGAACTCGCCGAGCACCACATCGGCGTCGCCCAGATGCTCCCGCACAACCAGGACCTGATCGACCGCGACCTCGCCGTCTTCGTCGCCGACACCCCGCAGATGGCCGCCTACCGCAACGACCTGTTCTGGGCGCAGGAGTACGCCAAGTACAACCGCACGCTGATGATGGCGCTCCTGAAGGACGTGGTCCGCAAGGAGTTCAAGAAGGCCAGACCCGTCTTCGAGCAGGAGATCTCCTGCCACCACAACTACGTGGCCGAGGAGCGGTACGACGGCGTGGACCTGCTGGTCACCCGCAAGGGCGCGATCCGCGCGGGCTCCGGCGACCACGGCATCATCCCCGGCTCCATGGGCACCGGCTCGTACATCGTCAAGGGCCTCGGCAACGAGAAGTCCTTCAACTCCGCCTCGCACGGCGCCGGCCGCCGCATGAGCCGCAACGCCGCCAAGCGGCGCTTCTCCACCAAGGACCTGGAGGAGCAGACCAAGGGCGTGGAGTGCCGCAAGGACTCCGGCGTGGTCGACGAGATCCCGGGCGCCTACAAGCCGATCGAGCAGGTCATCGACCAGCAGCGGGACCTCGTCGAGGTGGTGGCGAAGCTGAAGCAGGTGGTGTGCGTGAAGGGGTGAAGCCGGGGCGCCGCGTGGGTGCGGCGCCCG
Organism: Streptomyces similanensis; assembly: GCF_039543625.1. Classification (NCBI taxonomy): domain Bacteria; kingdom Bacillati; phylum Actinomycetota; class Actinomycetes; order Kitasatosporales; family Streptomycetaceae; genus Streptomyces; species Streptomyces similanensis. The sequence goes on from NZ_BAABKC010000141.1 coordinate 4,265, forward strand.
GCCGCCCGGGGCGGGTGGGGGCCCGGCGCCCGGTGTCCGGTTACTTCGCGTGGCGGACCGCGAAGATCATCACGAACGCCACGATGTGGATGCCGAAGAGGAAGTAGCCGAGGTAGTACCAGACGTAGCGCTCGCGCTTCTTCTCCAGGGCGAGGCGTTCGCGCTCGGCGGTGCGGTCCGGGGACGGGGGCGCCGGGGCCGGGTTCTCGGGGTCCTGCGCCGGCGGCGTCACTGTTCCCGGTGCAGCTTCGTGTTGGACGCCTGGGCGCGCGGGCGGACGACGAGGAGGTCGATGTTGACGTGGCTGGGGCGGGTGACGGCCCAGGCGATCGTGTCGGCGACGTCGTCGGCGGTCAGCGGCTCGGCGACGCCCTCGTAGACCTTCGCCGCCCGGTCCTGGTCGCCGCCGAAGCGGGTCAGCGCGAACTCCTCGGTCTTGACCATGCCGGGCGCGATCTCGACGACCCGGACCGGCTGCCCGACGATCTCCAGGCGCAGCGTCTCGGCGAGCACGTGGGCGCCGTGCTTGGCGGCGACGTAGCCCGCGCCGCCCTCGTAGGTGCTGTGGGCGGCGGTGGAGGAGACGACGACCACCGTGCCGTCGCCGCTCGCGGTCAGCTTGGGCAGCAGGGCCTGGGTGAGGTTCAGGGTGCCGATGACGTTCGTCTCGTACATCGTGCGCCAGTCGGCCGGGTCGCCGGTGGCGACGGGGTCGGCGCCGAGCGCTCCGCCCGCGTTGTTGACCAGGACGCCGACGGTCTCGAAGGCGGAGGCGAACTCGTCGACGGCCGTGCGGTCGGTGACGTCCAGCGGGTAGGCCGTGGCGGAGTGGCCGGCCGCGGTGATCTCCTCGGCGAGCGCCTCGATGCGGTCCTTGCGGCGCGCGGTCAGCACCACCCGGTAACCGGCGGCGGCGAGCTGCCGTGCCGTGGCGGCGCCGATGCCGCTGCTCGCACCGGTGACGACGGCGATGCGGGAGGCGGCGGACGGTGCGGCGGTGGCCATGGGCTGCTCCTGCTCGTGGATGTTCGAACGCTTGGCTGCGACCAGCCTAGGGGAACCTCAGCCGCCGTTCCTCGGCGCCCACATGATGAGCGCCATGCCGGCCAGGCACACCAGCGCGCCGCTCACGTCCCACCGGTCGGGGCGGTAGCCGTCGGCGACCATGCCCCACAGGATCGAACCGGCGACGAAGATGCCGCCGTAGGCGGCGAGGATGCGGCCGAAGTGCGCGTCGGGCTGGAAGGTGGCGACGAAGCCGTACGCGCCGAGGGCGAGGACGCCGCCGGCCGCCCACAGCCAGCCGCGGTGCTCGCGCACCCCCTGCCAGACCAGCCAGGCCCCGCCGATCTCGAACAGGGCGGCGACGACGAAGAGGGCGGCGGAGCGCAGGACGAACGGCATGGGGGCAGCTTCGCACGCGGCGCTGCGGGGGGAGGCGGGCGTCGGCGCTCGGGCGCCCCGGGCCGGGGCTCGGGCGCCGTGGGCCGGGGCTCGGGGAGGGGCGGAATACCTCCGGGGGGTGCGTGGTTCCAGAAGGTGTAGTTGAACAGTCAACCACCTGGAAGGTGAGCGACCATGCAGTTCGGGATCTTCAGCGTCGGCGACGTCACGCCGGACCCCACCACCGGCCGGACCCCGACCGAGCGCGAGCGCGTCAAGGCCATGGTCGCCATCGCGCTGAAGGCCGAGGAGGTCGGGCTCGACGTCTTCGCCACCGGCGAGCACCACAACCCGCCGTTCGTGCCGTCCTCGCCGACCACCCTGCTCGGCTACATAGCCGCCCGCACCGAGCGGCTGGTCCTGTCCACCTCGACCACCCTCATCACCACCAACGACCCGGTGAAGATCGCCGAGGACTTCGCGATGCTCCAGCAGCTCGCGGACGGCCGGGTGGACCTGATGACGGGCCGCGGCAACACCGGGCCGGTCTACCCCTGGTTCGGCAAGGACATCCGCCAGGGCATCAACCTCGCCATCGAGAACTACGCCCTGCTGCACCGGCTGTGGCGCGAGGACGTCGTGGACTGGGAGGGCAAGTTCCGCACCCCGCTCCAGGGCTTCACGTCCACGCCGCGCCCGCTGGACGGCGTGCCGCCGTTCGTCTGGCACGGCTCCATCCGGTCCCCGGAGATCGCCGAGCAGGCCGCGTACTACGGCGACGGCTTCTTCCACAACAACATCTTCTGGCCCGCCGACCACACCAAGCGCATGATCGAGCTGTACCGGAACCGCTGGGCCCACTACGGGCACGGCGCGCCCGAGCAGGCGATCGTGGGCCTGGGCGGCCAGGTGTTCATGCGGAAGAACAGCCAGGACGCGGTGCGCGAGTTCCGCCCCTACTTCGACAACGCCCCGGTCTACGGCCACGGCCCCTCCCTGGAGGACTTCACCGCCCAGACGCCGCTGACCGTCGGCTCCCCGCAGCAGGTGATCGACAAGACGCTGTCCTTCCGCGAGTACGCCGGCGACTACCAGCGCCAGCTGTTCCTGATGGACCACGCGGGACTGCCGCTGAAGACCGTCCTCGAACAGCTCGACCTCCTCGGCGAGCAGGTCGTGCCGGTGCTGCGCGAGGAGTTCGCGAAGAACCGCCCGGCGAACGTGCCGGACGCCCCCACCCACGCGTCCCTGCTGGCCGCTCGGGCGAAGGGTGACGAGAAGAAGAGTGACGAGAAGGCGGAGGTGAGCACCGTATGAACGAGCTCGTCGTCGTGTCGGCGGGGCTGAGCGTCCCGTCCTCCACCCGGCTGCTGGGCGACCGGCTGGCCGCCGCGACCGCCGCGCACACCGGCGCGGAGGTCCGGGTGATCGAGCTGCGCGACCTCGCCGTCGAGATCGCGCACCACCTCACCAGCGGTTTCCCCGGCCCGGCCCTGGCCGACGCGCTGGACGCGGTGACCGGGGCGGCCGGACTCATCGTCGTCACTCCGGTGTTCTCCGCGTCGTACAGCGGACTGTTCAAGTCCTTCTTCGACGTGCTCGGAGCGTGGGACAAGGACGCGCTGGCCGGCACGCCGGTGCTGATCGCCGCGACCGGCGGCACCGCGCGCCACTCGCTGGTGCTCGACCACGCCCTGCGGCCGCTGTTCGCCCACCTGCGGGCCGTGGTCGCGCCCACCGGCGTCTACGCCGCCTCCGAGGACTGGGGCGCGGAGGGGCTGCCCGAGCGCGTCGAGCGGGCCGCCGGGGAACTGGCGGCGCTGACGGCGGGCCTGTCCGGCCGGGTCCCGGCGGCCCGCCCGGAGGCCGGCGGCTTCACGGTGGTGCCGTTCGCGGAACAACTGGCCGCACTGCGCGACTGACGGCCGCGCACCCGGCGGTACGGCGTTGACGGCCACGCACCCGGTACGCCGCTGGCGGCCGCGTACCGCACCACCGACGCGGGCAGGCGGCCGGGGGTGCCGCCGACACGGTGAGAGCCGGGTAAAAAGGGCGGCCCCCGGGCCGCCCGCCCCGTCTCGCGCCGCCCTGGCCTTGGCAGACTGGACCGGTGCCCCAGACTGTGCTGCTCGCCGAAGACGACCGCGCCATCCGCCACGCCCTGGAACGGGCGCTGACCCTGGAGGGCTACGAGGTGACGGCGGTCGCCGACGGCGTCGAGGCACTCGCCCAGGCCCACCGCAACCCGCCGGACATCCTCGTCCTGGACGTGATGATGCCCGGGATCGACGGGCTCCAGGTCTGCCGGGTGCTGCGCGCCGAGGGCGACCGCACCCCGATCCTCATGCTCACCGCCCTGGTGGAGACCGCCGACCGGATCGCCGGGCTGGACGCCGGCGCCGATGACTACGTCGTCAAGCCGTTCGACGTCGAGGAGGTCTTCGCCCGGCTGCGCGCCCTGCTGCGCCGCACCAGCCCCGCCGCCACCGGCGCCGCCGAGGACGTACCGGCCAGGGAGCCGCAGCTGCCCGAGCGGCAGACCGTCGAGGCGGCCGGCATCCGCATGGACCTCCAGGCCCGCCGGGTCTGGCGCGGCGGCCGCGAGCTGGAACTGACCCGCACCGAGTTCGAACTCCTCGAACTGCTGGTCCGCAACGCCGGCATAGTCCTCGACCACTCCACCATCTACGACCGCATCTGGGGCTACGACTTCGGCCCCGGCTCCAAGAACCTCGCGGTCTACGTCGGCTACCTGCGCCGCAAGCTCGACGAGCCGGGCGCGCCGCAGCTGATCCACACCGTCCGCGGCGTGGGTTACGTGCTGCGGGAGGACTGAGTGGGCCGCCTCGCGCGGCTGCTGGACCGGCCGCGGCCGGGTCTCTCCTCGCTGCGGACCACGTTCGCGGTGACGTTCGCCCTGGTGACCGCCGCCGTCACCGTCCTCGTCGGCATCCTGTCGTACAACTCCGCCGCCCGGCTGGTGCGGGTGGACCAGCAGTCCGTGTTCACCCAGGTCGTCCAGGACGTCCAGGACGAGGTACGGCGCTACGACCGCACCCCGCAGGACTTCTCCTCCTCCCGCCCCGGACACGAGGTCGTCCGGCCCAGCCGCACCGATGTGCAGGTGCTCGGCCCCCAGGGCCAGATCGTGGACCACGGCAGCCCCCCGCTGCCCGTCACCGAGGACGACCGGACCGTGGCGGCCGCCGCCACGGCCGGCCGGACCGTCGAGTACCAGGACGTGGCGGTCGCCGACGACGTCTACCGCGTCGCCACCGTCGCGCTCGGCGACGGCCGCGGCGCCGTGCAGGTCGCCCAGGAGTTCAGCGACACCGAGGACCTGCTGCGCGCGCTCCAGCAGCGCACGCTGATCCTGATGGGCGCCGTCGTCACCGCGGCCGGACTGTGCGGCTGGTGGCTGGCCCGCCGCATCACCCGGCGGCTGCGCATCCTGACCGCCGCCGCCGAGGACGTCGCCCGCACCCGGCGGCTCGGCGTCGACGTCCCCGTCACCGGCTACGACGAGGTGGGCCGCCTCGGCCGCTCCTTCGACCGGATGCTGGGCCGGCTCGCCCAGTCCGAGGAGGACCAGCGCCGCCTGGTCCAGGACGCGGGCCACGAACTGCGCACCCCGCTCACCTCGCTGCGCACCAACATCTCGCTGCTGCGCCGCATCGACGAACTGCCGCCCGCCTCCCGCGAGGAACTGGTCGCCGACCTCACCCAGGAGGCGCGCGAACTCACCGACCTGGTCAACGAGCTGGTCGACCTCGCGGCCGGCCAGTCCGACTCCGAGCCCCCGCAGCGGGTCGACGTCGCCGACATCGCCGAGGACGTGGCCGGACTCGCCCGCCGCCGCACCGGACGGGACATCGTGGTGCGCGCGAGCGGCGACACGACCGTCGACGGCCGGCCGGGCATGCTCCAGCGGGCCCTGTCCAACCTGGTCGAGAACGCCGCGAAGTTCGACCGGGGCGGCACGGCGCCGATCGAGATCGCCGTCTCCGGACCGGCAAGGCCCGGCACCGTGCGCGTGGAGGTCCTCGACCGCGGGCCCGGCATCGCCGAGGTCGACCTGCTCCGCGTCTTCGACCGCTTCTACCGCGCCGCCGACGCGCGCTCGCTGCCCGGCTCGGGCCTCGGCCTGTCCATCGTGCGGGAGGTGGCGACGGCGCACGAGGGCGCGCCGTTCGCCGCCCGCCGCCCGGGCGGCGGTGCGGTGATCGGCTTCACGGTGGGCGCGGAGCGCGAACGGGAGCGCGGGCACGGGCTCGGGCATGGCTACGGGCACGAGCGTGGGCACGGCCACGGGCACGGGCATGAGCGGGGCGGCCCGCAGGAGGGGCGCGGGGGGAGCTGAAGAGGAGCGGTGCGGTGGGGGCCGGCCGCCCCGCACCGCCCCCCTTCGTCAGAGGTCGTCCCTCAGTGTCCGGAACCGGTCGCCGGGCCGTCGGCGGCCGGCGCCGACTGGTCCTTGCGGCGGCTGAACGACGGCAACGCGGGCGGGGTGAGGAAGCCCTCGGCGCGGGCGCTGGCGAGGCCGATGCGTGGGATGTCGGCGCTCTTGGCGAACAGCAGGAACCGCGGCTCCCACACCGGCCGGTACTTGGCGTTGGCGCGGTACAGGGACTCGATCTGCCACCAGCGGGAGAAGAAGGTGAGCACCGAGCGCCACAGCCGCAGCACCGGCCCGGCGCCGAGCCGCGCGCCGCGCTCGAAGACCGAGCGGAACATCGCGAAGTTGAGCGAGACCCGCCGTACGCCGATCTCCCCGGCGCGCAGCAGCAGCTCAACCACCATGAACTCCATCAGGCCGTTCTCGGAGTCGCGGTCCCGGCGCATCAGGTCCAGCGAGAGCCCCTGCTCGCCCCACGGCACGAAGCTGAGCAGCGCGCGCGGCACCCCGTCGGCGTCCCGGCACTCCAGCATCACGCAGCGGCCGTCGGCCGGGTCGCCGAGGCGGCCCAGCGCCATGGAGAAGCCGCGTTCGGTGGCGCCGTCGCGCCAGTGGTCGGCGCGGTCGACCAGCCGGGCCATCTCCTCGTCGGGGATGTCCTCGTGGCGGCGGACGGTGACGGTGTAGCCGGCCCGGCGGACCCGGTTGTGGGCTTGCCGTACGACGCGCATGGCGCGGCCGTCGAGGCTGAAGTCGGCGACCTCGACGATGGCTTCGTCCCCCAGTTCGAGGGCGTCGAGGCCGTGCCGGGCGTAGACGGTGCCGGCCTCCTCGCTCGCGCCCATGACGGCGGGCGTCCAGGCGTGCCGGCGGGCCTCGTCCAGCCAGGCGTCGATCGCGCCGGGCCAGGCCTCCAGGTCGCCGATGGGGTCGCCGGAGGCGAGGCTGACGCCGCCCACGACGCGGTAGGTGACGGCGGCCTTGCCGGTGGGGGAGAAGAGGGCGGCCTTGTCGCGGCGCAGGGCGAAGTAGCCGAGGGAGTCGCGGTCGCCGTGCTTGTCGAGCAGTTCGCGCAGCCGCTTCTCGTCCTCGGCGGTGAGCAGGGCGCGGCCGCGCGGCGCGCGGAAGCAGGCGTACAGGACGAGGAGGAAGGTGGCCGCCATCAGGACGTTGATGGTGATGTCCACCCAGCGCGGGGCGTGCACGGCGGGAATGTGGTCGGCGAGCGGGCCGACGCTGATGCCGCGCAGCAGGGTGTAGGCGATCTTGTCGGAGAGGGCGGCGGCGCCGGGCTCCTTGTTCGTGGCGCCGACCAGCCAGGTGCCCAGGCCGCAGCTGACGAGGACGCCGATCGCGCCGACGACGAGGGCCAGCCGGGGGTTGGAGCGGTCGCCGATGGCGTTGAACTCGCGCCGGCCGACGAGCAGCGCGGCGACGAACAGGCCGGTCAGCGCGGCGGAGACCCAGTTGAAGGGGTGGTCGGCGAACCGGTCCTGGGTCAGCGCGGCGACGTAGAGGAGGAACAGGGGGCCGGCCAGGAGGAGGTTGAAGACCCAGGCGGCGCGTTTGCGGCGGCGCATCACCGTGGCCAGGAACAGCGCGAGCGCCGCCGAGACCAGGCCGGCGGTGGCCAGGTACGGGGTGAAGAACTCACCCGCGTTGTGCTCGTGCACCTCCTCGCGGAACGGCAGGGAGAGCACGGCGACGATGTTCAGCACCGCGAGCAGCCGCAGGTACCAGACGGTGGCCGAGGCGGCCCGCGCCCGCAGCCGGGGGCCGGGGGAGGGGCGGGTGGCGGCGCGGGTGTCGCGCTGCGGGGGGACGGAGAGCGACTGTTGTGCGGGCATGGGTGACACGTCACCTCGAAGCGGGCCGGTGAAACCGGCGGGTCCGATGGGATGAGGGTGCGTGCGGCGAGCGGTGCCGGACGCGTGGTCCGCCGTACGCCCGGCCGGACCACCGCTCCCACTCTCGCGGGCGAAGGTAAGGAACGGGGGCGGAGCGGTTTACCCGGCCGGGGCGGGACCGGAGGGGTGTGCGGGGTCGGTGGGGGTGGTGGGGGTGGTGGGGATGCCGGGAGCGGGGGCGGCGGCTGCCGGTGTGTCGGCTGCCGACGTATCGGCCGGCGGCTCGGCGGTGGCCGTACCTGCGGTGGCCGTACCCGCGGTGGCCGGGTCCTCGGGTGTGCCGACCGCGGCGCGGGGCGGCGTGGGAGGGCCGGAGGGCGGGGTCTGCTCGGCGGGCGCGGTGCGGACCGGGTGTCTGCGGGACGCCGTCAGCAGCCACACCAGGTTCCCCACCGCCGCGCCCGCCGCCATCGTGGCGACGATGACCCCGGCGGTGGCGAAGCCGTTGTTGAACAGCCGCGGCCGCGGATTGAGGATGTGCAGCCCGAACCCGCACAGCTGGTACGCCCCGACGGCCGCGATCGTCAGGCTCACCACGAGCACGGCGACCGTCGGGCCGAGCGGACCCTCGGCCCCTTCCTCGTGGCCGCCGCCGGACCTCGCGCCGCTCCCGGCAGCGGGCCCCGGACAATGCGCTTCCTGCATGCTTCCCCCGTCGACCGTGTGGATGCCAGCGGTTCCCTACAGTACGTAGTGCCGCGCTCACGAACGAAACCGGCCACCGCCGGACGGGCGCGCCGCGGCGCCGGCGAAGCCGTGCCGAGCGGTCAGTACACGCCCGCCCGGGCGGCGGCGAGGGCGGCCGAGGCGGCGCGGTCGGCGGCGGCCTCGTCGAGCGGCGCGCCGGTGGTGAGCAGGCCGTAGTAGAGCGGCGCCGAGACCGCGCTCACCACCGCGCCGGCGTCGGTCCCCGCGGGCAGTTCGCCGCGGGCGACGGCGTCGGTGACACACCCGGACCACTCCTTGACCCGTACGGCGTAGAAGCGGTGCAGTGCCTCGGCGGTCTGCGGGTCGCACAGCGAGGCCGCGATCAGCGCGCGGAACAGCCTGCCCTGCCGGGGGTCGGTGAGGGTGCCGGCGACGAGGCGGGCGTTGGCGCGCAGATCCTCCTCCAGGCTGCCGGTGCGGGCGCGCGGCAGGGACTGCTCGGCCATGTCCTCCAGCAGGTCGGCGGCGAGCGCGGCGGGGGTGCCCCAGCGGCGGTAGACGGTGGTCTTGCCGACTCCGGCACGGCGGGCGATGTCGGCGAGGTCGAGCCCTTCGAAGCCCGCTTCGGCCAGCACGTCCCCGGCCGCGCCGAGCACGGCCTCGCGCACCCGCGCGGTACGGCCGCCGGGGCGCACGGTGCCGGGCGCGGAGGAGGAGGGGTCGGCCGAGGAAGGCGCGGCCGAGGAGGAGGGGGCGGGTACGGGGGCGTCGGGCACTGCGTCAGGCACTGTGTCGGGCATCTAATCGGTACTCCCGTTCCATTACGTCGCTTCCGGTGCTACGGTCCTCACTGTAACGGAACCAGAGACCCATTTGCGCTTCCGAAAGGCACATCCGCCATGTCAACGGCAACCCCGACGCCCACGGGCGCCACCCCGGCCGACCCGGCCACCACCGCCTCCACCCCCGCCACCTCCACGACCCCCACCCCCGCCACCTCCCCCGACCAGCGGCTCACCGGTCGGCTGCGGCTGATCCTCGCCGTTCTCCTGGTCGCGCAGTTCATGCTGGCCGTCGACTTCTCGATCCTGAACGTCGCCCTGCCCGAGATCGGCGACGGACTCGGCTTCTCCCTGGGCGGACTCCAGTGGATCGCCACCTCCTTCGCGCTGTGCGCGGCCGGCTTCACGCTCTTCTTCGGCCGGATCGGCGACCTGATCGGCCGTAAGCGGATCTTCCTCGCCGGCCTCGCCGTCCTCGGGGCGGCGTCCCTCGCCGGCGGCCTCGCCACCTCGCCCACCGTGCTGATCGCCGCCCGGATCGCCCAGGGCCTGGCCACCGCCGCCGTCACTCCGGCGGGCCTGTCCCTGCTCACCACCTCCTTCCCCGAGGGGCCGCTGCGGGAGAAGGCGCTCGGTCTGAACGGCGCGCTGATGTCGGCCGGGTTCACCACCGGCGCGGTCCTGGGCGGCGTCCTGACCGACCTGCTCTCCTGGCGCTGGTCCTTCTTCGTCAACGTCCCGGTCGCCCTCGCCGTCCTGCTCGTCGCCCCCGCCGTGATCAAGGAGTCGCGGCCCGCGCACCGCCCGCGCCTCGACCTGCCCGGCGCGCTGAGCGTCACCCTGGGACTGCTCGGCATCGTCTACGGCCTCACCCGCGCCGGTGAGCACGGCTGGACCGACGCCCTCGCCCTGACCGGCCTGCTCGCCGGCGCCGTACTGCTGGCCGTGTTCGGGTTCGTGGAACGCCGGGTCGCCCAGCCGCTGGTTCCGCCGCACGTGCTGCGCCGGCCGAGCGTGGCGTGGGGCAACGTCCTCGGGGTGCTGGCCTTCGTCACCGAAACCTCGCTCGTGTACCTGCTCACCCTCTACATGCAGAAGACGCTCGGCTTCTCCGCGCTGACCGCGGGCGTCTCCTTCGGCGTGCTGGGCCTGGGCACCGTGGCGGGCGGGCTGCTCGCCCCCCGGGTGATCGCCCGCCGCTCCACGCTCACCGCGCTGGTCGCCGGCGGTCTGATCCAGACGGTGTTCACGGCCGTACTGCTGCTGCTCGGCACGGGCGCGGGCTGGATGTGGCTGCTGCTGCCGGCCACGTTCTTCGGCGGCGTGGGCAACATGCTCGTGATCGTCGGCTTCATGGTCACCGCCACCTCCGGCCTGCCGGACCGCGAACAGGGCCTGGCGACCGGCCTGGCCACCATGTCCCAGCAGATCGGCATCACCCTGGGCACCCCGGTCATGTCGGCGGTCGTCACCGCCACGGCCGGAGCGGCGACCGCGGGCGCCGTCCTGCACGGCGTCACGGTGGCCGTCGCGGTCAACGCCGCCCTGGTCCTGGTGGGCGTCCTGATCGCCGCGGTCTTCCTGCGCGGGCGGCGCGCGCCGTCCGGCGCGTGAGGCGGCGGCGCGGCGGCGGCGGGGGCTTGCCGTGCCGGGCGGGGGCGCGCACCGTGGAGATATGAGCGCGCGTGAGGGCCCCACCCTCATCACGTCCGTGCAGCGGGCGTTCCGGCTGATGGAGGCGGTCGGGGCCCATGAGGGCGGCGCACCGGCCAAGCAGCTGGCGCGGGAGACGGGGCTGGCCCCGGCGACGGCGTACCACCTGCTGCGGACCCTGGCGCACGACGGCTACGTGCGAAAGCTGGAGGACGGCTCGTTCGTGCTCGGCGAGAAGCTGGGCTCGCTGCACCACGTCAGCAGGGAACAGGCGCTGATCAGCAGGGTCCGCCCGATGCTGGGCGCGCTGCGCGACGACCTGTCCGCGGCGGCGTACCTCACCTTCTACGAGGACGGCGAGATACGGGTGGCGGAGATCGTGGACGGACCGCGGGCGCCGCGCGCGGAGCTGTGGGTGGGGTTCGAGGACGCGGGCCACGCGACCGCGCTGGGCAAGTGCGTGCTGCGCGAGCTGGACGAGGAGGGGCGCGAGGAGTACCTGTCCCGGCACACCCTGGCGGACCTCACGCCCCGTACGGTCACCCGCCGCGACGAGCTGCTGAGCCGGCTGGCGGCGGCGTCCGACGCCCCGGCCGTCACCGACCTGGAGGAGTACTCCCTCGGCGTGGTCTGCGTCGCGGTGCCCGTGTACCGGGGGGAGACCCTGGGCTCGCTGGGCGTCTCGCTCCGGGCGGGCCGCGCCTCGAAGATCTCGGACGCCTCGGTACGGCTGCTGGCGGCGGCGAACCGGGTGACCAGGGGCCTGTCGCTCACTATCTGAAACCCGCGCCCTTGCGGCGTGCGCCCGGAAAACCGTTCACTGGACAAACCAGACACCAGGGGCGGGCGGCGAGAGAGGCAGAGGGCGAAGAGTGCGGACCCCCACACGGTTCAACCCGGAGAACGACACCCTCGGACACCGTACGGCGAACGGCTGGACGGTCGTCAGCGTCACCGGAGAGGTGGACGTCTGTTCCGCCCCCGGCATCCGCGCGGCCGTCGTCCGCCTCATGGACGAGGGACACCGGCACTTCGTCCTCGACCTGTGCGGGGTGACGTTCCTGGACTCGATGGGCCTCGGCACGATCGTCGCGCTCACCAAGCGCCTCCGCCCGCACGGCGGCTCCCTGCTGCTGACCTGCGCGGACCCCCGCATCCTGCGGGTCTTCTCGATCGGCGGCCTGCGCACGGTCTACACCTTCTACCGCACCCCCGCGGAAGCGACCCGCCGCGCCCCCCGGGGCAGCGGCCTGGAGGGCTGGCCGCACGTCCATCACTGAGCATCGGTGGACACCGCCGAGCACCCGTGGACACCGCCGAGCACGGGCAGGCGGCGGCGGGCCGCTTCAGCGCGGGGAGACGGGCCGCTGCCCGTCCTCGGCGAACGACGCCAGGAGTTCCCGGAACGAGTCGACCAGGTCCCGCCCCGCCGCGCCGGAGTACCGGCCGGCCGCGCAGTCCAGCATGCCGCGGACCTCGTCCCCGATCAGGAAGGTGTAGCAGAGGTCCGCCTTGCTCGTGCCGCTCTCCACGTAGCGCCGGCGCGCGGTGGCCCCGGGCAGCGCGTGCCGCTGGTCGGTAGCCTCGTCGACCACGACCAGCGTGCGGGCGAGGCGCAGCGACCCCGGCGTTCCGCGCCGGCGGCTGAGCCGGGCGAGGTCCGCGGGAACGATCGCGCGGTGCCGCACCGCCTCCAGGGTCCGTGTCCTCACCTGGCGCACGAGTGCGGCGAAGGGCTGACCGGCGTCGACCCGCAGCCGCAGCGGCAGCACCTTCAGCAGCGGGGCGACCATCCCGTCGCTCGCCCCGTCCCCGCGCCCGCTCACCGGCACGCCCACCACGAGTTCGGGCGCCCCGGTGGCGCGGTGCAGCTGCGCCGCGGCGGCCGCCGTCAGCACCGCGAACGGGGTGGCCCGCAGCGTCCGGCACAGCGCGCGCAGGCGCCGGCCCGAACCGGGCTCCTCGGGGAACGCGACGCGTCTGCCCAGCGGAGCGCGGCCGGCGTCGGATGCCGCGTCGCCGGGCACGGCCGTCGCCACCGTGTCGGGCAGGCTCCCCAGGGCCTGCTGCCAGTAGGCCCAGGCCGCGTCGTCGCGCGCCGCCGCCCGCTGCTGCCGCGCGAACGGACCGGGCTGAAGGAGCACCGGTCCCAGATCGGGGCGGCGCCCCTCGACGGCGGCGCCGTACAGCTCGACGAACTCCCGCTCCAGGGTGTGCAGGGCCCAGTCGTCGACGACGACGTGGTGCACCTGCACCGCGAGCAGCACGGTCTCCGCCTCCGGCTCGAACAGCGCGGCGCGCCAGGCCCCGGCGGAGAGGTCCATCGGACGGCTCACGAAGTCCCGCAACGCCCGGTCCACCGTCCCCGGCGAGCAGGCCGGGGACGAGATCTCGGGGTCCCCGGCGGCCGGCTCCACGATCTGCGCGGGCTCCTCGCCGGCCAGGACGAACCGGCTGCGCAGCGCGTCGTGGCGGGCCACCAGCGTCGCGAAGGCCCGGCGGACGGCGTCCCGGTCGACGTCTCCGCGCAGTTCCAGGACCCAGGACTCCAGGTACGGGGAGGCGCCGCCGCGCACCATCTCATCCAGCCAGATCGCCTCCTGCTCGTACGTCATGGGATACGTGCGCACGGTCACGGACACCGCCCTCCTCTCCGGCGCGGCCGGGAGGCCGGGTACGGGGCCGGGGCGAGGCGACGACGCGGCGCAGCTCGGCCTGGTCCACCTTGCCGTTCTGGGTGAGCGGGAAGTGCTCCAGCCGGCGCAGCACGTGCGGCACCATGTTCGCCGGGAGCCGGCGCAGCAGCTCTGCCCGCATCGCGCGCTCGTCCGGCCCGTCCGCCGAGGCGGCGTAGCACAGGGCGAGGCCGGCCACCTGCTCGCCGGGCTCGGTCAGCGGCAGCACGACGCAGTCCCGCACGCCCGCCAGCTCCCGGGCGGCGAACTCGATCTCGGCCGGCTCGATCCGGACGCCGCCCACCTTGACCTGCCGGTCGAGGCGGCCGCGGAAGTGCAGGGTCCCGCTCGCGTCGAAGAAGCCGAGGTCGCCCGTGCGGTAGACGCGGACCGGCCGGCCCTCGACGGTGACGGTCGGGAACTTCTCGGCGGTCAGCCCGTCGTGCCCGAGGTAGCCGACCGCCAGACCGTTCCCGGCGGCGACGACCTCGCCGAGCTGCCCCGTCCGGCACGGACGGCCGTCCTCGTCCAGGACGTACACCTCGGTGCCGGGCACCGGCCGGCCGACGGGGATGCCCTCCGGGGCGGCGCAGTCGGCGGGGGTGATCACATGGGTGGTGGTCAGCATGCAGTTCTCGGCGGGGCCGTAGCCGTTGCGCAGGTCGGTCTCGGGGAAGCGCTCCAGCACGGCGCGGATGTGGTGGGGCGACAGCTTCTCGCCGCCCACGATCAGCTGCCGGACGCCGTCGAAGCACTCCAGATCCTCGTCGACGAAGAGGTTGAACAGCGAGGACGTGAGGAACATGGTGTCCACGCCCGCGGTGCGGACCTGCTCGCGCAGCATGCCGGGGAGCACCGGTGTCCGCGGGAACATCGCGACGGCGCCGCCGCTGGTGAGCTGCCCCCACACGTCGTAGGCGTGCATGTCCCACATGGGCGCGGCCGCCTGCGGCGAGACGTGCCCGGGGCCGAAGCCGGGCAGGCCGCCCGGCCGGAACATCCGGGTCACCGCGCGGTGCGGCACGACCACGCCCTTCGGCGTGCCGGTGGTGCCGGAGGTGAAGAAGATCATCGCGGGGTCGTCGCCCGACTGCGGCGCCGAGGCGAACTCCGGCGCGTCGGCGGCCACGTGGGCCACGTCCGCGACCTCGAAGACCGGGTACGGGCCCACCTCGCGGCCGCCCTCGGTCACCACCAGGCGGGCCGAGACCTGCTCCAGTACGGCGCCGACACGTCCGGCCGGCCAGGCCGGATCGATGTTGGCGTAGGCGGCGCCGCACTTGAGCACCGCGAGTTCCACCGCCACCTGGTGCGGCGCCCGGGACAGCAGCAGGGGCACGATCCGGCCGGGCCCCACCCCCCGCTCGGACAGCCGCGCCGCCAGGGCGTCCGAGATCCGGTCGAGGGCGGCGTAGGTGAGGACGACGTCGCGGTGGCGCAGGGCCGTCGCCTCCGGCCGGCTCCGTGCGTGCGCGCGGAACGCCGTGTGGATGAGCGGCGTGTCCTCGCTCACCGGCCGTCCTCGCCCTCGGACTCCAGGTGGGCCACGAACTCCGACAGGACATCGTGGGTGAAGAGCCATTCGGGATACGCCGTGCGGCCCGTCCGCTGCTCGATCCGGGCGCAGATCCGTATCGCCTGGAGGGACGTGCCGCCGAGGTCGTAGAAGCTGTCGGACCGGCCCACCCGGTCGAAGGACAGCACGTCGGCGACGATCGCTGCGACGACCTGCTCCAGACCGTCGGCCGGAGCCTCGAACGCGGAGTCCACGACCTCTTCCCGGATACCGTTCACCGGCTCAACTCCTCTTGTTGTGTGTCGACGTGGCCGGCCGATCCGCGGGCCGGCGAGACGCAGTCCGCGAGCGCCTCGGCCACCAGGGCGTGCACCCGCTCCGCGTGGGCGAACACGGCGAAGTGGCCGCCCTCCAGAACGTGGAGCCGGAACGACCGCGTGGTGTGCTCGGCCCAGGCCGCCGTGTCCCGGGGCCCCGCCCCGCCGTCCTGCTCGCCGGCGAAGGCGGTGATCGGGATGTCGAGGGCGGGCTCCGTCCGGTGGTCGTAGACCTCGTTGACCGAGAAGTCCGCCGCCAGCACCGGCTGGAGGGCGGCCAGCAGGCCCTGCTGGGACAGGACGCTCTCGGGGGTGCCGCCGAGTCGGCGCAGCGTCTCGGTCAGTTCCGGCAGGCTCATGCCCGCCAGGTCGTGCCGGTCCAGCGGCAGGTGCGGCGCGGGTCTGCCCGACACGAACAGGTGCGCCGGCCGCGGACCGCCGATGCGACGGAGCTGCCGCGCCGTCTCGAAGGCGCAGAGCGCGCCCGTGCTGTGGCCGAAGAGGGCGAACGGCCCCGTGATCACCTCGGCGATCTCGTCGGCGAGGGCGCGGGCCAGCGGCCGTACGTCGGTGAACGGCGGCTCGTCGCGCCGTCGCTCACGGCCGGGCGGCTGCACCGGGCACGCCGTCACTCCGGAGTGCTCCAGGCCCGTGGCCCACGCGCGGTAGGCGGAAGCGCCCGCACCGGCGTGCGGCAGGCACAGCAGCTCGACGCCCCCGGCGGAGCGCCCGGGGAACGGGAACCAGGCCGTTCGCCGCATCCGATCGCTCCTCTTCTCGTCGGTGTCGTCGGTGTCGTCGGTGTCGTCGGTGTCGTCGGTGTCGTCGGTGTCCTCGGCGTCCGAGGTGTCCGAGGTGTCGGTGTCCCGGGTGTCCCCGACGGCCTCTTCGACGGGATGCCGACGGGCCGAAGCGCGGCAGCCGCGCATCTCGCGGCGCCCTCGCCCGGGGCGCGGTCCCCGCACCGGGCGAGGCTCAACGCGCAGCGATGCTATGGACGTTGCGGGGAGGGGCACAAGAGGTGACAGTGCTGCGCGGTTCCCGCATCATGCCGAGGTACCGGGGCCGGCGACCGGCCTCCGCCGCCCTGGTCCGCGGCCCTGGCGCACCGCCTTGGTCCACCGCCTTGGCCAACGCCCCGGGCCACCGCCCTGGCGCTGTCGTCCGTCCGATCGGCCCGGGCCGAGGGGACGACGACTCCGACGGCCCTCTCCGGCCGCCGTCAGCACCGCTGCCACCTCACCACGCATGCTGGGAGCACCCCATGACCGTGTCGACCACCGCCGAACCATCCAGCAGGTATCTGGCCGATCCGGGCCACGGCACCGCCTTCACCGACCACCTGGTGACGGCGCGCTGGTCCGCCGACACCGGCTGGCAGGACCTCGCCCTCGGCCCCCTGCGAGAGCTGTCCCTGCATCCCGGCACCAGTGCCCTGCACTACGGGCAGGCGGTGTTCGAGGGACTCAAGGCCTTCGTCCAGCAGGACGGCGGCGTCGCCGTCTTCCGCCCGCGGGACAACGCGGCCCGCTTCGCCCGCTCGGCGGCCCGGCTGGCCATGCCGGTCCTGCCCGACGAGCTGTTCATGACGGCCCTCGACCTCCTGGTGCGGGCCGACGCGCCGTGGCTCACCGACAACCCGCAGCACGCGCTGTATGTGCGGCCGCTGATGTTCGCCAGCGAGGTCAACCTGCTCATGCGGGAGGCCACGGAGTTCACGTTCGTGCTCATGGCGTTCGTGGCCGCCGGATACTTCGGCGACGGGGCCGGCCCGGTGACGGTGATGATCGCCCGCGACCACGCCCGGGCCCTGCCCGGCGGCACCGGCGACGTGAAGTGCGCCGCGAACTACGCCCCGACCCTGCTCACCCAGCGCCGCGCGCGGGAGGCCGGCTGCCAGCAGGTGGTCTGGCTCGACCCGGACGAGCGGCGCTGGGTGGAGGAACTGGGCGCCATGAACCTGTTCTTCGTGGTGGACGGCGCGCTCGTCACCCCCCGTCTCACCGGCAACTTCCTGCCCGGCATCACCCGCGACACCCTGCTCGCCCTGGCCGCCCGGGCCGGCTACGAGGTGCGGGAACGGCCCGTCTCGGTCGACGACTGGCGGGAGGGATGCCGCAGCGGCGCCATCACCGAGACCTTCGCCTGCGGTACCGCCGCGACGGTCACCCCGATCGGCCGCGTCCGGGACGGCGACGGCGCCTTCACCGTCGGCACCGGGAACGAGGGTCCGGTGACGGCCGCGCTGCGCACCGCGCTGCTCGACGCCCAGCACGGCCGCCTGCCCGACGTGTCCCACTGGCTGCACCGGATCGACTAGCCGACCGCGCCCTCGACCACACCACCCGGCCACACCTCCCGACCACGCCTTCGGACCACATCCCCGGCCGCACCCTCGGACCGCACACCCGGCGGTCGCCTCCGCCGCGACCGCACGCGTCACCCACGCCCGCCCATCGCACCGCATCGCACCGCACTCCCCCTGTCGTCCGCACCCGCGAAGAAGGCCCCATGGACATCTCCCCGGCTCCGGAGCCGCGCCCCGTCGGAACGCTGGCCGGACGCGTGGCGCTGGTCACGGGGGCCGGGCGGGGGATCGGCCGGGCCTGCGCGCTCGCCCTGGCCCGTCGCGGCGCCGACCTCGTCCTGACGGCGCGGTCCGACGCGGCCCTCGCCGAGGTCGGCGCGGCCCTCGCGCCGACGGGACGGGCCGTGCTCACCGTCGCCTGCGACCTGTCGGAACCCGGGGCGGCCGACGCGCTGCTCGGGCAGGCGCACGCGCGCTTCCCGGCCGTCGACATCCTCGTCAACAACGCCGCCCGGTCGGGACCGCTGGGCCCCACCGCGCGGATCGACCCGGACGAGTGGGAAAGGACGCTGGCGCTCAACCTCACGGCGCCGGTGCGGCTCGGCAGACGGCTCCTGCCCGGCATGCTCGCCCGGGGCTGGGGGCGCATCGTGAACGTGACCTCCGGCGCCGCCGCCGGCTCCGGGCTGACCGGAGCGAACGCCTACTCCGTCAGCAAGGCGGGACTGGAGCACTTCACCCGCAACCTCGCCGCGGAGGTGGCGGGCACGGGGGTGCTGGTGAACACCGTGCGGCCGGGTGTGGTGGACACCTCCATGCAGGCCGGGATGCGGGCGCCGGGCAACGGCCTGGACGCCGCCACCCGGGCGGTCTTCACGGAGCTGGACGCCGGCGGCGCGCTGGCCCGGCCGGAGGCGGCCGGGGAGTTCCTCGCGGACGTCGTGCAGAGCGAGGTGTCCGGACGGACCCTCGACGCCCGGACCACGACACCGCACGACCTCGGCGCCCACGCACCGAAGCCCCCCACCACCGCCCCGCACTGACCCCGGACCCTGCTGACCCCGGACCCTGCTGACCCCGGACCCCCACTGCCCCGAGCCCGCACCTGACCCCGAGCCCGCACCTGACCCCGAACCCGAACCCGAACCCGCCCCCTCAGAACACCCCGCACCGACCGCCGCGCCCCTCACACCCCCGGCACACTCGTCTCCGCGAGGAAGGAGATGGCGTCCGGCGGGCTGTAGGGCTGCATGAACCCTCCGGCGCGCACGTCCCGGTACAGGCGGGCCAGTTCGTGCCCGGCCATGTAGGCGCCGCCGCCCACGAGCGAGAGGCAGCGGTCGACGACGAGGCACGCCTGTTCGTTGACGAACTGCTTCCCGGCCTGGAAGTCCCGCATGAGCGCCACCGGATCGCCCGTGACCCCGTGCTCCACCGCCTCGGTGGTGTGCGCCACGACGGCGCGCACGCTGTGCAGACGGGTGTGCACGTCGGCCAGCAGCGCTCCGGCGCCGGTGGTGACCGCGTTCCGCGCGCGGTGCCGGGCCGCCGCCTTCGCCGCCAGCTCGGCCGCGCGTTCCGCGATGCCCAGGTAGATGCCGAGCATGGCGACGGTGCTCACGGCCCGGCCGGGCAGTTCGGCCGGGGTGGACTGCCCCCACGGGCCGCGCACCCACACGTGGGCCGCGGGCACCGGACAGCTGTCGAAAGTGACGTCCGGGCTGCCGGACGACCGCATGCCCAGGGCGGCCCAACGCTCCGCGACGTGCAGCCCGGGGGTCTCCCGGGCCAGCAGGACGGCGGCGAACCGGCGGTCACCGGGATCGGCGTCCGCGGTCGCGGCCCGTACGACGAAGTGGGTGGCCGCCGACGCCAGGGTCACGAACGTCTTGTGCCCGGTCAGTTCCCACGCCCCGTCGGCCCGTCGAGCCACCCGGGTGCTCACCCGGTGGTAGTCGCTGCCCGGCTCCGAGACCGCGCCGCTGACCAGGGCGCGGCCGTCGGCCATGGCGACGAGGAGGGCGCGCAGCGCGTCGTCCCCCGCCTCCCGCCAGTCGTGGCCGAGGGTGAGGCCGCGGCTGAACTGCATGTGCAGGGCCAAGGCCGCACCGGGGTCGGCGGCCGCGACCTGGGCGAGGGCGACGGCCACGTCGTGCGGGCTCGTCACCTGGAGTCCGCCGAGTTCGGCGGGGACGGTGGCGCCCAGGATCCCCTTGGCGCCCATGTCCGTGAACGCGGCGGTGGGGAACGAGGCGTCCCGGTCGTGTTCCGCGGCCTCCTCGCGCAGCTGCGGGAGGACGCCCGCCAGCAGGTCGCCCAGAGCGCGGCCGGCGGCGGTACGGGGCTTCAGCTCCGGCATGGTGCGTCACCTCCTCGTCTCGGCGCCGGCCGGGACGGCCGGACCGGTGCCGTCCGGCAGCAGGGGCAGCCGGTCCGCCCACGTCGCGCCCGCCGTCCGCAGCTCCGCCGCCCGCGCGGCGTCGAACGCCTGGCCGACCGTGGCCGCCAGTTCGTCCCGCTCGGCCGCCTCCGACGCGTCGATGGGCGCCCCGGTGCGGGCCACCAGTTCGTCGGCGAGCCCGAGCAGCAGGGCCGCCTGTTCGACCGCCGCCCGGTCCGCGGCGACCTGGCCGAGCCTCAGCACGGGGTAGGCCAGCAGTTTGCGGTTGCCGTCGGCGCAGAGCAAGTGCAGGGCGCGGGTCGCCATCTCCGCGGCGGCGGCGTGGTCGCCGAGCCGGCGCCTGACGTTGGCGAGGTTGCACAACTCGGCCGCCTGGGCGCGTACTTTGCGCATCCGCACGGCCAGTTCCAGGGCCTGGCGGCCCAGCGCCTCGGCGTCCGTGAGCCGTCCGTCGAGGAGGGCGGCCTCGGCGAGGATGTGCAACGCGGTGCAGCGTCCGTCGTCGTCGGCTGCGTCGATCACCGCCAGCGCCCGTTCCCCGTGGCCGCGCATCCCGGCCAGGTCCCCGTCGGCCATGGCGATGCGGGCGACGCCCAGGTGCAGGTCGGCCCGTACGGCGGCGGGGGAGCCGGCCGCGGACCGCAGTCCCCGTTCCAGCAGCTCGCGGGCCCCGGCCAGGTCGCCGAGGTGGTAGGCGAGCATCCCGGCCGCGTGCCGCAGCCGCGTGGTGGTCGTGTCCGGGAGAGCCCCGCCCGCGCTGCCGTCGCGGGTGACCTCGGCGAACCACCGGGCCGCCTCCGCGATGTGCCCGTTGTAGAGCCAGAAGTGCCACACGGCGAGGCAGACGTGCGCGTAGGCCGTCGTGGCGGAGCGGGACCGGAGCAGCTCCAGCAGGGTGCGCAGCTCCTCGACGTGCTCGTTCAGCTCCTGGAAGCCGGCCTCGGGGGCCGGTCCGTTGAGGAGATCGTCGAGGTCCCGTACCGAGGCCGCGACGGCCTCCGGGTCGTCCTGGACGCAATGCCAGGGAATCAGGCTCATTCACCCACCCAACTGCCGTTTCACCGCGATCACTTGCCGGGGAAATTAACAACTCGCCCGCACCCGGTCAACCCTTGCCCCGGCGCATTGCTCCGTGCCAACCTGCGGCGTCGCGGCGGGTCTTACCGGCACGCGCAACAGGAAACCGATCCGGAAAGCAGGTGCGCGAATTGAATCGCGAACCCGGAGAGTTGTCGGCCACCACGCTGGTGTTGCTCCACAGTCCCCTGGTGAGCATGTCGAGCTGGGGCAGAACCGCGGAGTGCGTCGAGGCGCTGGGGCCGCGCTGCGTCGCCGTGGAGGTGGACGACGACCTCCGCCCGCCGTACGGTCTCGGCTACGCGCGGTGCGCCGCGGACCGGATCGCCGGCAGCGTCGGGACCGGGCCTGTGGTGCTGGTGGGACACAGTGGGGCGGGTCCGGTCCTGCCCGCCGTGACCGCCGCGCTGCACGGCCGGGTCGCCGTCGTGGGCGAGCTGTACTGCGACGCGAACCTCCCGCGCGCCGGCGCCAGCCGGGTGGACCTCATGCGCCACCAGGGCGCGGACTTCGAGAACTTCAGGGCGGAACTGGCGAACGGCCGCCGCTACCCGGACTGGTCCGACGAGGAATTGACCGAACTGCTGCCGGACCCGCTCGACCGCAAGACGGTCCTGGCCGGCGTACGGCAACGCGGCGAGGACTTCTACCTCGAACCCCTGCCCATTCCCGACTCCGTTCCCGAAATAGGCCGCGGATTCCTCCGGCTGTGCGCCGGATACGAATTCCCGGCGGCCGAGGCGGAACGCCGCGGATGGCCCATCATCCGGCTGGACCAAGGCCATTTCCACCCCCTGGTCGACCCGGAGGAGACCGCCCGCGCGCTCGTGGCGGTGGCCGCCCGCCTGGTGCCCGCCGCGTGAGCGACGCACCCCACGCACCGGTCTCCCGGCTCCAGCGGGACATGCTGGACTTCGCCCACGGCCCCGGAGACGGCAGCGACATGCTGGTCATCCGGTGGGCGCACCGGCTCCTCGGACCGCTCGACCCGGCTGCGCTGCGCACCGCCCTGGCGGACGTCGTCCAGCGGCACACCGTGCTGCGCTCCGCCTTCCTGCCCGCCGACGGCGCCGGCTACCGGGCCGAGGTCCACGCCCGTGTGCCCTCCCCCCTGACCGTCACCGACGTGCGCCGCCTTCCGCCGGACGCCCGGGAGGAGGCGTGGCGGCGCGCCCTGCGCACCATCGCCCCGCTCAGCCCGCGGACGCCGCCGCACCTGCGGGCGACCCTGCTGGTGGAGTCCGGCACGGAGGCGCGCCTGCTCCTGGAGGCCTACCACCCCGCGTTCGACGGCTGGTCGCAGGCGGTGGTCGACCAGGAAATCGCCGTCGCCTACGCGGCCGCGTGCGCCGGGCGCCGGCCGAGCCCCTGGGAGCCGGACGACTTCGGGACGGCGGCGGCCGCCGAAGCACGTCTGGCGGGGTCGGCCGAGCTGGCGCGGGCGGCCGGCCACTGGAGCACGGTGCTCCGGGACCTGCCGGAGGCCAACCGGCAGCCGCCCGTCGGCGACCTGACCGCGTCCGAGGCCCGGGTCGCGCTGGAGAAGCCGGACTTCCACCAGATCGTCCTGGCCGCGGCCAGGAACCGGGTGCGGCCCAGCACCGTCTGCCTCACGGCCTGGCTGCGGACCCTGTCCGACGCCGTCGGCAGCGCCGACGTCGCCGTGGCCATGCCCGTGGCGCTCCGCGACGACGAGGCGCTCGGCGACGCGGTGGGGCCCTACGTCAACCAGGTGCTGGTACGGGCCGTGCCGGGCGGGCCGGACGACGTGAAGGCCGTGCTGCGCCGGGTGGACTCCGCCTTCTGGACCAGCTGGCGGCACCGCGCGGTCCCGTACCAGACGGTGCTGGAGGCGCTCGGCTCCGACTTCCGCTACCGCTTCCGGTTCGGCTACCACGAGGGCGGCGGCGACGGTCCGTGGGACGCGACCGGGGTGAGCACGGTCCCCCTGGACGTGCCCGTCGACACCACCCTGCGCCGCGACGCCGCCCTGGAGCTCACGCACACCGCCGGCGCCGCGTCGGGCGTCGTACTGTGCCGTGACGGGGGCCTGCCGGGCTGGAGCGCCGGCCGGCTCGCCGCCGCCTTCACCGCCCATGTGTCCCGACTCACCGACCCCGCCTGACCCACCCGTTCCGGCACCGACGTGCCGTGGAGGAGACCACGTTGACGATCCATCACTCCGCCGAGGGCTACCGGTCCAACGCGGACATGTACGCCGCCGCGCGCCCCGGCTACCCCGCCGAGGCCGTGGGGACGTTCGCGGCCGAGGTGGGCGTCCGCCCCGGCCGCCGCGTCCTCGACCTCGGCGCCGGGACCGGGAAGTTCACCCGCCAGCTCGTCGAGCTGGGCGCCTCGGTGAGCGCCGTGGAGCCCGTCGAGGCCATGATCGAGCGGCTGCGGGAGACGGTGCCCGAGGCGGACGCACACCTGGCCGCCGCCGAGTCGCTGCCGTTCGCCGCCGGGACCTTCGACGCCGCCGTGGCCGCCCAGGCCTGGCACTGGCTCGACGGCCCCGCCGTCCTGACCGAACTGGAGCGGGTGCTGACGGCGGACGGCGCGCTCGGCCTGATCTGGAACGCGTACGACGTGGCGGTCCCGTGGGTGGAGAAGTACTACGGGATCAGGTACGCCCGCGCGTCGGCGGACACCCCGGACCACCGCTCCGGCGCCTGGCGCGGGGCCTTCGAGGACCGCGAGGGCTGGCTCCCGCTACAGGTGCACCGGCACACCAGCGTCCGCCCCATGTCGCCCGCCGGCCTGGAGGACCTCATGCTGTCGTCCAGCGTGATGGGCGCGCTCTCCGAGGACCAGCGGCAGGAGGTGCGCGAGGAGGTGCGGGCCGTGCTGGCCGCCGATCCCGCCACCCGGGGCCGCGACAGCGTCGGGCTCCCCTACCTCACGGAGTGCTGGTGGACGCGGCGTCAGCCGGTTCGGCCGGGTTCGGCGGCGCCGGCGAGCGCATGACGGAGCGGTGCAGCTGCCAGCCGGACGCGGACAGCACCCCGGCCAGGACGGCCCAGCCGGGCAGCCCCAGCGGGAAGATCACGGCGGTCAGCAGCAGCGGTCCGACGATGTCCCGCGCGCCGTTGCCCAGGTTGAACACCGCGAGGTAGCGGGCCCGGTCCTCCTCGGGCGCGTAGGCGAAGGAGACGCCCCAGCTGCCGGCCGACTGGTAGATCTCCGCGATGGTGATCAGCACGGTCACCGCGACCAGGATGACGATGGCCGCGGTGGCTCCCCGGCCCGCGGCGGCCGCGAAGCCGAGCGCGGCCCCGGCCAGCACCACGCCCGTGATCGCCATCGCCCGCGCCGATCCGGCCAGTTCGGCGGCGGCCCGGGACAGGGGGATCTGCAGGCCCACCACCATCACGGTGTTCACGGCCATCAGCAGGCCGGTCCAGTAGTGCGGGATGTCGCTGTGCACGGCGATCCACAGCGGCAGGGCCGTCATCAGCATGGGCTTGTGCATGCCGAGGACGCCGTTGAGCGCGGTGAGGCCGAGGAACCGCCGGTCGCTCAGGATGGACCGGTCGCGTACCGCCGCGGCCTCCTTGACCGGCTGCACCCGGCGGGCCTGCGCCACCCCGGTCACGCCGATCAGGATCGCGGCCGCGACGACGAAGGAGAGGCTGTCCCCCGCCACGGCGCCGATCAGCGGAGGGCGCCCGTCGAGCGCGAGCAGGCCGCCGCCGACGAGCGCCCCGACCGTGATGCCTATGTTCGCCATGGTCCGCGCCACGGCCATGAGCCGCACCCGGGCGTCCGGCGCCTGGCTCTCGGCGACCAGCGACTGGAGCAGCGGGCCGCACGGCCGGTCGGCCAGGGTGAGCAGGCACAGCCCGGTCATCAGCACGGGCAGGCTGTGCGCGACCAGAAGGAGGAGGACGGCCACGGCCCGCCACAGGTACAGCCCGACCAGGATGCGGCGCAGCGGCCAGCGCTTGGTGAGACCGCTGACGGGCACGGACACCAGCAGGCCGAGCAGGCTCGCCACCGTCTGGGCGAGCGCGTACTGGGTCGCCGACACGATGTGCGCGCTGGTGAAGTACACCGGCGCCACGGTCAGCAGCAGTCCGGTGCCGGTCCAGTCCAGCAGGAAGACCAGACCGACGGGGTGCGGCCGGCGGCCGGCCGGCAGAAGGCGGTGCAGGAACAACATGACCTCACAGAGAAGGGCAGGACACAGGGTGGGAATGGTCGCGGACGTGGTCGCGCTGGGGCGAGCGTTCATCGAGGCGGACAGCCAGAATCCGCCCGGCACCGAACGGGCGGTGCTGGAAACGGTGTTGGCGGCGGTCCGCCCGCTGGACCCGACCTCGGTCACCGTGCTGGAGCCGAGCCCGGACCGCGTCTCCGCGGTGCTCGTCCTCCCCGGCCCGGAAGCCGGACCGCTGCTCGCGGTCAACGCCCACCTGGACACGGCCGCCACCGCCGACCACCAGTGGCCGGCGGGCCGCGCGGACTGCCGGGTGGAGGGCGACTGGCTCATCGGCCGGGGAGCCTCCGACATGAAGGGCGGACTGGCCTCCGTCGTCGCCGCCCTGCACACCGTGTACGCCGAGGGCGGCCCCGCCTGCCGCATCGCCCTGCACCTGGTGGCCGACGAGGAGCGGGGGAGCGTGTGGGGCGCCGCCCAGCTCGCCGACGCCGGACTGCTGGCGGCCGACGCCTGCCTCATCCCCGAGCCCACCGGCCTGGCCGTGAGCGTCGCCGAGCGCGGTGTGCTGTGGGCGCGACTGCGGGTGCAGGGCGAACAGACCGGCGGCGGACGGCCGTTCAGCCCGTCCTCGGCCGTGCTCGCGGCGTCCCGGATCGCCACCGAGCTGCACGGCGCGAGCGTCACCACGGGTTCCCCCCGGCTGGACGCCGAGCCCTGCTCGGTGGGCGTGGTCCGGGCCGGCGACCGCCCCAACGCGGCTCCCACCGAGGCCGAGGTGCAGATCGACGTACGCCTGACCACCGCCGACGACCCCTCGGCGGTGCTGGAGCGCGTCCACGCCCTGGCCAGGCGGGCGGCGCCCGAGAACGACTGCCGCCTGGAGGTGCTGAAGCTGGTCCCGGCCACCGGCGGCGGGGCCGACCACGCCTGGGGTCAGGAGGTGGCACGGTGCCTGCCCGACGGGGAGGCGCGCCTCGTCGGCAGCCCCGGCCCGTCGGACGCCCGCTACTACCGGGCGCTCGGCATCCCCACCGTGCTGTGCGGTCCCGGCGATCCGGCGGTCGCCCACCGCCCCGGCGAGCGCGTCGCCGTCACCGCCCTGCACAGCGCGGCGCGCGCCTACGCCCACCTGTTCCGGACCTACGGCAGTCGCCGGTAGACGGAGACGTGCTTGGCGCTGTCCGGGGTGAACTCCGCGCCGTCCCAGTCGGCGTGCCGCGACTCCAGCGCCAGCCCGCTCTCCTCGGCGAGGAGGTCGAGCTGGTGCGGGGTCAGGTAGTGCACCTGGGTCGGCATGAGCTGCACCGGGGCGCCGTGCCGGAGCACCACGTCCTGGGAGTCCATCCGCTGCTCCCCGGCCACGTGCTGCGACACCTGGAGCACCACTTCGGTGGCCGTGAACGACTTGATCCGCACCGGCGCGATCAGCTCGGGCCTCGGTACGAAGACCTCCACCACGAACGCCCCGCCGGGCTGGAGGAGGGCGCGGACGTTCTTCAGGCACGCGGCCTGCGCGGCACGGCCCGGCAGCATGAAGAAGGTGTTGAAGACCGTGTAGGCGACTCCGGCCTTCAGCTCCGGGGCGAGTTCCGGGGCGGTGGCGTCGCCGAGGACCGGCTGCACGGGCAGCCCGGCCGCCTTGCGGGCGAGCTGGTCGAGCATGGCGGCGGACGTGTCCACCCCCACCACCGGCACGCCGGAACGCGCCAGCGGGATCGCCACCCGTCCGGTGCCCACGCCCAGCTCGACCGCCGCGTGCGGGCCGGCCAGCCGGCGCAGCAGTTCGATCTGCGCCGGCCGCGGTGTGAAGTCGGCGAAGATCTCGTCGTACGAGGCGGCGAACCGTTCGCCGTAGGTGTCCGCGGCGTACTCGTCCATCACTCACTCTCCTTGCCCGCGGCGGCGGCGAAGGGGTGGATGCCGGTGCGTTCCATGCGCGCGAGCGCCTCCCGCACCGCCGGCAGCCCGCCGGTGTCCATTCCGATCATCACCGCGGCCCGCGGGGCGTGCCGCCGCACCGCCGCGGTGAAGGCCGGCCAGTCGATCACGCCGTCGCCGGGGGGCAGCGCGTCGTCGGCGTCGCCGAGGTTGTCGCTGAGGTGGATGTAGGCGAGCCGGTCGGCCAGGCCGCTCACCCAGTCGGCGAGCGGCGCGGCCGAGAAGACGTTGGCGTGGCCGGTGTCGAGGCAGGCGAGCAGCCGGGGGACCTGGTCGAGGACGGGCCGCATCAGACCGGGCCCGTCGTCCCACATGTTCTCCAGCACGATCCGCCCGTCGAAGGCGGCGCACATCCGCGACCAGAACGCCGCGCTCGTCTCCTGCCAGCGCAGCGTGTAGGCGGCGCGGGTCGTGCACGGCAGGTGGTTGGTGTGGAAGACGACCCGCTCGGCGCCGATCGCCTCGGCGATGCGCAGACTCTGCTCGATGCGTTGTTCCGAGGCCCGGCGAATGCTCTCGTCCGGGCTGTTCACGTACAGGTCGAGGAAGGGGCCGTGCTGCCACAACCGGCCCTGGTACGAGGCCAGTCGGCGGCTGAGCGTCTTGGCCTCGCCGGCGTCGAACCCGTCCAGGACCGCGGGGTCGGCCAGGTGGATCAGTTCGAGTTCGTAGCCGTGCTCGACGGCGAGGGCGACGGTCTCGTCGAAGTGCGGCTCCCGTGGCTGCACCACGACGGGAGCCCGCGCTCCCTCACCGCTCACTGGGCCGCCCCGGACTTCGAACGGTGCCGGGCCAGGAAGTCCTGCCAGGACCGGTGCTGCTCGGGGGTGTAGGAGCCCTTCACCACGTGGTCCTGGAGCTCGCTGTCGAACTCGAACGGCTGCGGCACGAGGTCGGCCAGCGTGGAGAGCCCGTTCAGCAGGTCGACGTCGAAGCCGGGCGCCAGGTCGGCGAGGTAGTAGGACAGGTAGTAGAACACCGAGCGGCCCGGGCTGTAACTCGGGTTGCGGGCCTCGTAGTTCTCCAGCGAGAACGTCGGGTAGGCGCCGTCGCCGATCTTCTTGGGGACCTTGTACATGGGGTAGGCGAAGGTCACGTCGCCGATGGGCCGGTACGGGGCGGGCAGCGGCGCGAGGCCGCGGGCGATGCGGGACAGGCCCTCGGCGATGATGTCCTCGCGGTTGGCGCCGGTGGCGACGAACTTCATGCCCTGGCTGTGCGCGTGCCCGCCGAGCACCTTGCGCAGCAGCCACGTCCCCAGGAACTCCAGGTCGGCGTCCGGGTAGGTCTCGTGGAAGTCGGTCTTGAGGTCTTCGAGGGAACTCACGCCGGCCAGTTCGGCGGCGCGCTCCCCTTCGATGATCTGGAGTTCGAGGCCGAGGGAGGTGCAGATCTGCCGGGCGTTGTCGACCTGGGTGTCCCAGTCGGGGATGCCCAGCATCATGGTGGGGACGACGCGGCCGCCCTCGCGGATGCGCTCGGCCTGCATGAGGGCGGACAGCAGGACGTTGGAGTCGCCGCCTCCCGACGTCCCGAGCACCAGCTCGACGGGCCCCTCCGCCGGCCACTTCGACAGCACGTCGTCGACGCTGCGCACGACGAAGTCGAAGCACTCCTCCGCCGACATCTGCGTCTGTACGCGCTTGAAGGCGCCGTCCTCGCCGCTCGGGAAGGTCCACTCCGTGCTGGGGCGCTCGATCTCCCGCACGAACTGGGCGTCCAGCCCGAGCAGTCCGGGGAGGTTGATGTTGCGGGTGACCCGGGCGTGGATCTCCCGGCCCTGCGCCGCGACGGTCGACAGGCGGGTGGTCGCCGGAACGAAGGTGACCCGCCGCGCGGAGGCGGCCTTCGCGACATCGGTGTGGTCCTCCAGGACGAAGGTCCACACGGACGACATCGGTATGGAGAACCGGTCGAGCACCGACTTGATGTCGTCGTCCGGCCGTCCCTCAAGGCGGTAAAGCCCGTGATTGGTCTCCAGGTGCACGTAAATTTTGACCACCCTTTTCGCTGTAAAACTTTCCGGGTTTTTCATCGAGAACGCACAGGGAACGCAGAGGAGACCGCCGGGGGAGAGTGCTCCCCCGGCGGCGTTCAACGTGCGGATCAGCCGGTGGCGATCACCGAGTGAGCGCAGCTGAGGTTCTCGACACCGCTGGTGGTCGCGAAAGGAGCGCGCTCCCCCAGGACCCCGTAGTCGAAAGCGTCGAGCGGACCGAACGACGGCTCGACGAACAGAGCCGGCGCGCCCGTGGCGACGGTCTTGACGACCGTCTGCTTGGTGCTCTCCATTACCCCTCCTTATTACTTCGGAACGGCGGCCCGAGTGGGCCATGCGCCGGTAATTGGACGTCTTTTCCGGTCCGTATGTCAACCGTCGGAGCATCGGATGAACGGGGCGAGAAGGGCAGCGGGCGGCGACCACGGAAACCGTCTGAATAGCCGCCGAGAATAAACCCGCCACGCCCTGCGGAAGAGCCCCGGACAACCGAGGACGAGCGCGGACGACCGCCGCCGGCCTCCTGGGATCAGGCGCCGGGCGCCGAGGTGTTCGCGGCGCCGTCCGCCCCCTGCTGCCGCCGCACGTCCCGCGCGAGTTCGGCCCACTGGGCGGCGTTGTGCTGGGCGAACTCGGCCACCGCGTCCGCCCAGTGCGGCGGCACCGCGGACAGCAGCCGCCGCTGGTCCTCCGCGTCCAGCCGGTGCGCCGTGAGCCACTGCAGGAGCCGTCGCCCGTGGTCGCTGTAGCGCAGCCCGGGGTCCCGGAACATCTGGAGGTACTTGGCCTGCTGCCGGGTGGAGACGGCGGTGAGCATCGGTCTCCGCGCCGCGGCCGGCAGGGCCCGGGCGGCGCCGGCCGCCTGCGCCGAGCGCACGTCGTGCGCGGTCCCGATGGAGATGCCCGCCTCCCGCGCGATCTGCCGTACGGAGGCGTCGGGCCGGTCGGCCAGGAGGCGGACGGCTCGCTGGCGGCCGAGGGAGGCGTCGACGGGCCGCGCCCTGCCGTCCCGGCCCATCCGGGTGTTCGAGTGCGGAATTTCCTCGGTTGAACACGCCTTGCGCAGCGCGCCCACCGTCTTCGGGCTGAGTCCCACCACCTTCGCCACGGCCCGGTCGGACCACGCCGGGCGGGAGCGGAGCAGCCGTTCGGCCGCGCGCCGGCGCTCGGCGAGCGACAGGGGCAGGCCGTGCGCGATATTCAGGCGCACAGCGAGCAGAAAGACGTCGGCTTCGTTTCCGTCGAAGAGATGGGCCCTGATGGTCGTCGCGCCGACGAGGCGCATCGCGTGAACTCGGTGGACTCCGTCGATCACGCGCAGGGTGGGGCGGTGCACCACGATGGGCGGAAGATTGTCGGCCGCCTCGACCAACGATTCCAGGTGCGCCGCGTCGATGAGTTGAGTCCGGGGAGAGTTTTCAAGATTCAGCTCGGTGATGTCAAGCGAGGTGACCGGGCTTTCCGCTAACTGCTTCTCCAGTGACTTGACGGCTGCCACGTTGTCTGGAGTCCCGTTGCGTTCCAATGCGACCGTATCCGCCTCTCCGGGTCGATGCTCGTCTTCCGAGCAGCCTGTCGAGAACCGAGTGAGGCGAACGGATGATCCTGGCCGCTGTCGACGTCCCCCGTCGGCACCTGCGGAACAAGACAGGCTGAACTCGCCGCCTCTCTCATG
This sequence comes from Streptomyces similanensis, assembly GCF_039543625.1. Lineage (NCBI taxonomy): Bacteria > Bacillati > Actinomycetota > Actinomycetes > Kitasatosporales > Streptomycetaceae > Streptomyces > Streptomyces similanensis. The sequence continues at coordinate 35,102 of NZ_BAABKC010000141.1, forward strand.
GAACTGCATGAACTTCCGTCACCGCGATGTGATCATGATCCTTTGCCAAACATTGGGAACGACATCCGCACAATGCCTGCCATGGCGGACAAGTCCCGGGCGCACGCTCGCCCGGCATATACCGGACCCACGGCTCCGACGCGGCCGCCCCCATATCACCGTCGGGGAATTCATGGGGAAAAAGGAAGGTAAAATCCTGGAGGCTCCGCCTCAGGGCCACACCAGGCAGTAAGGCTGATGCCCCGCCTCGTGCAGCCGGTGGCTGAAGTCCTGCCACTCGTGCAGCAGTTGGTAGACGTTGAAGGCGTCTCTCGGGCCGCCGCGGTCCGGGACCGTGGACCAGATGAAGGCGGCCGCGCCCACCGCTTCCTCGCCGATGTCGCGCAGCGGGTCCACGACGGTCATCGGGAGTTTGACGACCGCGTAGTCGGGGTGCAGGACGACCAGCTCCAGCGGCGGGACCTTGTGCAGCGGCACGCCCTCGATGCCGGTCAGCACCATCGCGGCCATCGTCTCGGGCTTGATCTTGGTGAACATGCCGTTCATGCCCAGCTCGTCGCCGCCGAGCTCCTCGGGGCGCATCGAGATCGGAACGCGGGCCGCGGTCGCGCCGTCGGGCGCGCCGAAGTACTTGTACGTCACCCCCACCCGACCACCATTCCTGCTTCCGGCCCGGAGGCGGTCGGCCCTGCGGTCGATCCGGCGATCGACGCGCCGGTCGAGCCGCTCGGACTCATTCGGTACGCCCTGTTCCTGACGTGTCTCGGCCGCTTCCTCCGCCTCGCGTCGGTGCCTTCCCCGCCGGGCACGTCGAGGACCCAGGTCATCGGTCCCCTCGCCCAGTCCGCCACCGCGATGCATATCTCCACCCGACTGCTTTTCTAGGACGCGTGGTCCCCGCCGCGCAACCCGATCATCGTGTCAGTGACCTCCCCCACGGCCGCACGCCGAAACGTACGCCGAAACATCTGCCCACGGGATCTTCGCGCCCCGCGGGCGAAACGCCTCCGACACGGCCCTGACACGACCCTGACACGACCCTTCGCCCTGTCCATACGTACGTGAGGACCAGTTTCTCAGATGGGCGGCGACGAATCCGCTTCTTCGGACCTCCGGGTTCCGCCTCCGTCCCCGGCCGGGATCCCCTGGGCCCCCGGCGACCGGGTTCCCCCTCCGTCCCCGCCGGGAAGCGTCCGCCGCCCCCGGCCCGCGCGCCCCCTGGCCTACCCTGAACAGGTCACTGCCCACCGGATGTCTGAGAAGCCGCCGAGAAGTCGGAGAAGTCGCAGGTCATGAGCGAACTGCCCTATCCATACGAAGCCCCCGTCTCGCAGGCGCTGTTCGACCGTGCGGCGGTCGTCACGCCCGGCGGCGTGAACTCGCCGGTGCGTGCCTTCCGCGCCGTGGGCGGCTCGCCCCGGTTCATGGTGTCCGGCAGCGGCCCGTACCTGACGGACGCCGACGGGCGCGAGTACGTCGACCTGGTGTGCTCCTGGGGACCGATGATCCTCGGCCACGGCCGCCCCGAGGTGATCGCCGCCGTGCAGGAGGCCGTCGCGCGCGGCACCTCCTTCGGCACGCCCGGTGAGGGCGAGGTCGTCCTCGCCGAGGAGATGGTGGCGCGCGTCGCGCCGCTGGAGCAGGTCCGCCTCGTCTCCAGCGGCACCGAGGCCACCATGTCCGCCATCCGCCTGGCCCGCGGGTTCACCCGGCGCACCAAGGTGGTCAAGTTCGCCGGCTGCTACCACGGGCACGTCGACTCGCTGCTCGCCTCGGCCGGCTCCGGCGTCGCCACCTTCGCGCTGCCCGACACGCCCGGCGTCACCGGCGCCCAGGCCGGCGACACGATCGTGCTGCCGTACAACGACCTCGACGCCGTGCGCGCCGCCTTCGCCGCGCACCCGGACGAGATCGCCTGCGTGATCACCGAGGCGTCGCCCGGCAACATGGGCGTCGTCCCGCCGCTGCCCGGCTTCAACCAAGGGCTCAAGGACATCTGCCGGGACAACGGCGCGCTGTACGTCTCCGACGAGGTGATGACCGGCTTCCGCACCAGCCGCGCCGGCTGGTTCGGCGTCGACGGGGTCGAGCCGGACCTCATGACCTTCGGCAAGGTGATGGGCGGCGGCTTCCCGGCCGCGGCGTTCGGCGGCCGCGCCGACGTCATGGCGCACCTCGCCCCGGCCGGCCCGGTCTACCAGGCGGGCACGCTCTCCGGGAACCCGGTCGCCACCGCCGCCGGCCTCGCCCAGCTGCGCCTGCTCGACGACGCCGCCTACGCCAAGGTGAACGCCGTCTCCCAGCAGATCCAGGCCCTCGTCTCCGGGGCCCTGACCAAGGAAGGCGTCGCGCACACCCTGCAGAACGCCTCCAACATGTTCTCGGTGTTCTTCACCGACCGGCCGGTGCGCGACTACGACGACGCCAGGGCGCAGGAGTCGTACCGCTACACCGCCTTCTTCCACGCGATGCTGGCGAACGGCGTCTACCTGCCGCCGTCGTCCTTCGAGTCCTGGTTCGTCTCCACCGCCCACGACGAGCAGGCCCTCCAGCGGATCGCCGACGCCCTTCCGGCGGCGGCCCGGGCGGCTGCGGAGGCGACGGCATGAGCGACGGCACGAGCGACGGCACGACGAACGACGCGACCGGGGCCGACGACGTCACCGTCGTCCACCTCATGCGCCACGGCGAGGTGGAGAACCCGACCGGCGTGCTCTACGGGCGGCTGCCCGGCTACCACCTCTCCGAGCTGGGCCGGCGGATGGCCGAGCGGGTCGCCGAGCACCTCGCGCCCCGCGACATCACCTACGCCGTCGCCTCCCCGCTGGAGCGGGCGCAGGAGACGGCGACGCCGATCGCCAAGGCGCACGGGCTCGACCTCGACACCGACGAGCGGCTGATCGAGGCGGAGAACGTCTTCCAGGGCAAGACCTTCGGCATCGGCGACGGCGCGCTGCGCCGGCCCGAGAACTGGAAGCACGTGGTCAACCCGTTCCGGCCGTCCTGGGGCGAGCCGTACGTCGACCAGGTGGTGCGCATGATGGGCGCGCTGAACGCGGCGAAGGACAAGGCGCGCGGGCACGAAGCGGTGCTGGTGAGCCACCAGTTGCCGATCTGGATCGTGCGCTCCTACGTCGAGCGGAGGCGGCTGTGGCATGATCCGCGCAAGCGGCAGTGCACGCTCGCCTCGCTGACCACGTTCACCTACCGGGGCGACCGGATCGTGTCCGTCGGCTACAGCGAACCGGCCCGCGATCTGGTGCCGGCCCACCTCCTCGCGGGCGCCAAGCCGGTCAAGGGTCAGAGCAAGGCGTTCGGCGCCTGACACACGGAGCGTAAGGGCGCTGTCAGCCCTCGGTCATAAACCGACAGTTTCCATGCAAATGTTGTGAATTTCATATCAATCCGAGCAACCTTGCCCTCCGTCACGGCCTCTGAGTGGGTGACCACATCAAAGGACGTGACGGACGGATCGGGGTTCTCATGCGCACCTTCTCCCGGAGGGGAATGCTCGGCCTCGGCGCGGGCGCGGCGGCGGCCGTGTCGCTCGCCGGCTGCGGCGGCCAGGATTCTTCGGGCGGCTCGGGCCACCCGGCGGGCTCCGGCTCGGACAAGGATGCGCAGGGCGGCGACGGCACGAAGGCTCCCGCCCGCCTCATCGGCGACGGCTCGACCTCGTTCACCGGCAAGCAGCCGCACCAGCCCGCCAAGCCGGTGCCGCTGGAGCCGGGCCAGACCCCGCCGCAGTTCGTCATCTTCTCCTGGGACGGCGCCGGCGAGGTCGGCAACGGACTCTTCCCGCGCTTCCTCGACCTCGCCAAGCAGCACCAGGCGGGCATGACCTTCTTCCTCTCCGGCCTCTACCTGCTGCCGGAGTCGAAGAAGCGGCTGTACAACCCGCCGAACAACCGGCGCGGCGCCTCCGACATCGGCTACCTCACCGACGACCACATCAAGGCCACCCTCACCAACGTCCACCGCGCCTGGCTCGAAGGCCACGAGATCGGCACCCACTTCAACGGCCACTTCTGCGGCGAGGCGCACACCTCGGTCAAGTGGTGGACGCCCAAGCAGTGGCGCAGCGAGATCGACCAGGCCAAGGCGTTCGTCAAGGAGTGGAAGACCAACACCGGCTGGCACGACCTGCCCGCCCTGCCGTTCGACTACGACAAGGAACTGGTCGGCGGCCGCACGCCCTGTCTGCTCGGCCAGGACAACCTGCTGCCCACCGCCCACGAGCTGGGCTGGCGCTACGACGCCTCCTCCTCCGGCGGCCTCCAGACGTGGCCGGTGAAGAAAAAGGGCATATGGGACCTTCCGCTCCAGCAGATACCTTTCCCCGGACACTCGTTCCAGGTCCTGTCGATGGACTACAACATGCTCGCCAACCAGTCGGTGAACTCCACCAAGGCGCCGCCCGCCAACTACCCGGGCTGGCGCAAGCAGTCCGCCCAGTCCTACATCCAGGGCTTCGAGCGGGCCTACCGGACGAACCGCGCGCCCTTCTTCATCGGCAACCACTTCGAGCAGTGGAACGGCGGGATCTACATGGACTCCGTCGAAGAGGCGTTCAAGCACATCGCGAACGAGCGGGACAAGGGCGCGGACGTGCGCCTGGTCTCCTTCCGGCAGTTCGTCGACTGGCTGGACGTGCAGAAGCCGGAGATCCTCGCCAAGCTGCGCACGCTCGGCGTCGGCCAGCAGCCGACGGGCGGCTGGAAGACCTTCCTCCAGCCCGCCGCCTCGGGCGCCGGCACCGGCGCCGGCACCCCGAACGGCACCGCCTCCGGGGCGTAGAGCAGCACCGCCTCCGGGACGGCGAGCAGCACCGCCTCCGGAGCGTAGAACGGCACCGCCTCCGGGGCCTGGCACAGCACCGCCTCCGGGGCGTAGAACAGCGCCTGATATGCGGTTTTCCGCCCGTGAGGGGGGCGGGCGAGAGCCCCGGAACAGGCATGCGAAACTTTTCACATGAGTGTCGTCAGCCGCGCCCCCCAGTGCTCGAACCGGGCGAACCGTACGTCCCGTCCGCACCGCACGCGCACGACCCGCGTCCGCCCGCGCGCCGTCCTGCTCGCCGCCGTGAGCGCCGTCGCGTCGCTCACGCTGGCCGCGTGCGGCTCCGGAGGCACCTCCGGCGGCTCGGGCGACACGCACTTCATCACCGGCTCCGACGGCATCGCGACGGTCAAGAAGGGCGAGCGCAAGCCCGCCCCCGACCTGTCCGGCAAGACCATCGACGGCAAGCAGCTCGACCTCGCCTCCTACAAGGGCAAGGTCGTCGTGCTGAACGTCTGGGGCTCCTGGTGCGCGCCCTGCCGGGCCGAGGCGCCCAACCTGGTCACGGTCGCCAAGGCCAACGCGGCCAAGGGCGTGCAGTTCGTCGGCATCAACACCCGCGACAGCACCACCCAGCCGGCCGTCCAGTTCGAGAAGAGCTTCGGGGTGCCCTACCCGAGCCTGTACGACCCGACCGGCAAGCTGATGCTCCGCTTCAAGAAGGGCACCCTCAACCCGCAGCTCATCCCGACCACGATCATCGTGGACCGGGACGGGAACATCGCGGCGCGCGCCCTGCAGGGGCTCAGCGAGGAGAAGCTGCGCAAGATGCTCGACCCGGTCGTCGCGGAGAAGTGAGCCGTCGTGCTACTGGCCGCAGCCTCTGACCCCAACCAGACGGTCTTCAGCGGAGCCCTGCTGCTCGCGCTGCCCGTCGCCGTGCTCGGCGGACTCGTCTCCTTCTTCTCCCCATGCGTCCTGCCGCTCGTCCCCGGCTACCTCTCCTACGTGACCGGCGTCACCGGCACCGACCTGGCCGAGGCCCGGCGCGGGCGGATGGCCGCGGGCGCCGCGCTGTTCGTGCTCGGCTTCACCGCCGTGTTCGTCTCCGGCGGCGCCCTGTTCGGCTACTTCGGGCAGAACCTCCAGGACCAGAAGGGCCCGCTCACCAAGGTGCTGGGCGTGCTCATGATCCTCATGGGCGTGTTCTTCATGGGCCTGATGCCCTGGCTGACCCAGCGCGAGTTCCGCTTCCACAAGCGGCCCACCGCCGGTCTGCTCGGCGCGCCCCTGCTCGGCGCCCTGTTCGGCATCGGCTGGACCCCGTGCATCGGCCCGACGCTCTCCGCCGTCCAGACGCTCTCCTTCCAGCAGGCCAGCGCCGGCCGCGGCGCCCTGCTGACCGTCGCCTACTGCGCCGGACTCGGCATACCGTTCGTGCTCACCGCCGTCGCGTTCCGCAAGGCCCTCGGCGCCTTCGGCTGGGTCAAGCGCCACTATGTCTGGGTGATGCGCATCGGCGGCACCATGATGATCGTGACCGGTGTGCTGCTGCTCACCGGCGCCTGGGACCGGCTGGTGCAGGAGATGCAGACCTGGTCCAACGGCTTCACTGTGGGGATCTGATCCATGAGCAAGACGACAACCGGCACGAGCGCCGAGGACACCCCGCCCGCCGGGCCCCCCGGCGAGCCCGCCCCGGCCGCGACGCCCTCCGGCGAGCCCGCCCCGGCCAAGACGCCCCCCGGCGAGGCCGCCCCGACCGCAGAGACGCCCGCCGACGACGACCTCGGCGCGGCCGGCTCCCAGCTGTCCACCGCCCCCACCGAGACGTCCGTCCCCGGCTCCTTCGGCGGCAACCGCGCCCCCGGCCTGGCCGGCCGGCTCGCCTGGACCGGCCGGGAGGTGTTCGGCTGGGTGCGCTGGTTCTGGCGGCAGCTGACCTCCATGCGGGTCGCGCTGCTGCTGCTGTTCCTGCTCTCGCTCGGCGCCATCCCCGGCTCGCTGATCCCGCAGACCGGCACCGACGCCATGAAGGTCGACGCCTTCCGGCAGGCCCACACCACGCTCGCGCCGCTCTACGACAAGCTCGGCCTCTTCCACGTCTACAGCTCGCCGTGGTTCTCCGCGATCTACATCCTGCTGTTCGTCTCCCTCATCGGCTGCATCGTCCCGCGCACCTGGCAGTTCACCGGCCAGCTGCGCAGCCGTCCGCCGGGCGCGCCCAAGCGCCTCACCCGGCTCCCGGCGTACGCCGTCTGGCGCACCGACGCCGCGCCCGAGGAGGTCCGCGAGGCCGCGCTCCAGGCGCTCAAGCAGCGCCGCTTCCGCGCCCACACCGCCGGTGACGCGGTCGCCGCGGAGAAGGGCTATCTGCGCGAGGCCGGCAACCTGCTCTTCCACATCGCGCTGATCGTGATGCTGATCGCCTTCGGCTGGGGCCAGCTCTACAAGACCGAGGGCGACAAGCTGATCGTCGAGGGCGACGGCTTCTCCAACACCCTCACCCAGTACGACGACTTCAAGTCGGGCAACCTCTTCGACGACGACGACCTGGTGCCGTTCAGCTTCGACCTGAAGAAGTTCACCGCCACCTACGAGCGCAACGGCCCCAACAAGGGCACCCCGCGCACCTTCGAGGCGGCCCTCGACTACAGCGAGGGCGCCGACGGCGAGGTCCGGCACCGGACCGTCAAGGTCAACGAGCCGCTGGAGATCGGCGACGCCAAGGTCTACCTGGTCAGCCACGGCTACGCGCCCACCGTCACCGTCCGCGACGGCAAGGGGAACGTGGTGCTGCGCCAGGCCGTGCCGATGCTGCCGCTGGACGCCAACGAGACCTCGCAGGGCGCCATCAAGGTCTTCGACGGCTACCGCGACGCGCAGGGCAAGAAGGAGCAGCTCGGTTTCTCGGCGTTCTTCGTGCCGACCTTCGCGGGCGCCGGCAAGGGCACGATGTTCTCCCAGTTCCCGGCGCTGGACTTCCCCGTCCTCGCGCTGGGCGGCTACCACGGCGACCTCGGCGTGGACGCGGGCACCCCGCAGAACGTCTACCAGCTCGACACCAAGAACCCGAACCTGAAGCCGTTCAAGGACGCCAAGGGCGACATCCTGAAGTCCCGGCTGCTGCCGGGCGAGACGATGACCCTGCCGAACGGCGCCGGCTCGATCACCTTCGAGAAGGACATCCAGGAGTGGGCCGGCTTCCAGATCGTCCAGCAGCCCGCCACCGGCTGGGCGCTGACCGGCGCCCTCGCCGCGATCGCCGGCCTGGCCGGTTCCCTGTTCATCCAGCGCCGCCGTGTGTGGGTGCGGGCCGTGCGGGGCGCCGACGGCGTGACGGTCGTCGAGGTGGCCGGCCTGGGCCGCAGCGAGTCCGCGAAGCTCCCCGAGGAGATCGGCGCCCTGGCCGCCCTCGTCCACGACAAGGCACCCACGCACACCGACGCCGATGCCGACCGGCCGGACGCCGACACCCCCGTACCCGCCGAAGGGGCTGAGACCCAGTGACTCTCGCCGCCGCAACCGAGCTCGCCACGGCGACCAACGAGCATCTCGCGCACATCAGCAACACGCTGATCTACTCATCGATGGCCGTCTACACCCTGGCCTTCTTCGCCTACATCGCCGAATGGCTGTTCGGCAGCCGCAGCAAGGTGGCCCGCACCGCCGCCGCGCTGACCGCGAAGCAGGACGGCGCGGCCAAGGCACAGGGCCCGGCGGTCGCGGTGAAGTCCGCCGGCGGCACCGCCGTACTGGAGCGGCCGCAGGTCGTCGTGCGCTCGGCCGCGGGCTCCCGTGACGTGCCCGACGGCCCCGGCGCGCACGGCGGCGACGTGCAGGGCGACCTGTACGGGCGGATCGCCGTCTCCCTCACCGCGCTCGCCTTCCTGGTGGAGCTGAGCGGCGTCGTCGCCCGCGCGGCCTCCGTGGAGCGGGCGCCGTGGGGCAACATGTACGAGTTCAACATCACCTTCTCCACCGTCGCGGTCGGCGTCTACCTCACGCTGCTCGCCCTGAAGAAGAACGTGCGCTGGATCGGCCTGTTCCTGACGACCACGGTCCTGCTGGACCTCGGCCTCGCGGTCACCGTCCTGTACACGGCGAGCGACCAGCTGGTCCCGGCCCTGCACTCGTACTGGCTGTACATCCACGTCTCCACCGCGATCCTGTGCGGCGCGGTCTTCTACGTCGGCGCGGTCGGCACCCTGCTGTACCTGTTCAAGGACTCCTACGAGAACAAGCTGGTCGGCGGCGGCAAGCCCGGCCGCTTCGCGACCTCGGTGCTGGAGCGGCTGCCCGCCTCGGCGAGCCTGGACAAGTTCGCCTACCGCATCAACGCGGCCGTTTTCCCGCTGTGGACGTTCACGATCATCGCGGGCTCCATCTGGGCCGAGTCGGCCTGGGGCCGCTACTGGGGCTGGGACCCCAAGGAGACCTGGGCCTTCATCACCTGGGTCGCCTACGCCTGCTACCTGCACGCCCGCTCCACCGCGGGCTGGAAGGGCCGCAAGGCCGCGTACATCGCGCTGATCGCCTTCGCCTGCTGGCTGTTCAACTACTACGGCGTGAACATCTTCGTCAGCGGCAAGCACTCCTACGCCGGGGTGTGAGTCCGCCGCCCGGACGGTGAGCGTTTCCCGGCCGAGGCCGGTTCCGATGCCCAAAAGGGGCACCGGAACCGGCCTCCGCCATGCTGCGCGCTCACCCGGATGGCGGCACGCTGGTGTCATGACCGGTTCCATCGAACAGGGCACCAGCCAGACCCACGGCAACACCCATCTGCTGCACTTCCTGGTGCGACTGCCCCACCCCATGGAGAAGGTCTGGCCGGCGCTGACCACCCCGGACGGACTGGCCGCCTGGTGCACCGCCGTCGACGAGCTGGAGCCGCGGCTCGGCGGCGCGGTCGGCCTGCGCGACCTGGGCAGCGGACGGATCACGGCCTGGGACGTCGACCGGGTGGCCGAGTACACGGTGGGCGAGGGCGGCGGCCGGGTCCGCTTCCACCTGGAACGCGACGGCGCGGACGGCTCCGTGCTCCGCTTCACCCGCGAGTTCCTGGGCGACGGCGAGGCGGAGGGCGAGTCGGAGGCGGGCTGGCGCACCCGTTTCGAACGCTTGATCGCGCGCATGGGCGACCGGCGGTGAGGGCGCCGGCCGCGGCGGGCCGGGCCCGGACACCGGTCAGCCCAGCAGCTCCAGGACGCGGTTGACCGCCTCGATCACCGGCTGTCCCACCGCGCCCACCGTCGCCGCGATGCCCGCGACGGCCATCAGCGCCCGGTGCCGTTCCTGCGGCGGCGCGGCCGGGTCCGCGGTGAGGTCCGGCAGCGTGTCGTCGATGGCCCGCGCGCTGGCCGGCGGCACGCTCGTCCGCAGCCGGCCCACGAGCGCCACCAGCTCCCGCACCGCCGCCTCCAGCTCGGGCGAGGCCGCCTCGGCGGGAGCGGGCGCCGCCTGGTTCTTGATCATGCCGATGTTGCCGCGCCCGCCGTTGACGGTGACGCTGTCGCCGAAGTGGTAGGTGTCGCCGCTCATGCCTTCGCCATCCCCACGTTGCCGGTGCCGCCGTACATGTTCACGTTGTCGCCGAAGTGGTAGTTCTTCGGGTTGACCAGCAGCCGTTCGACCCGGACCTGGAACTCCGCCCCGGGGTTCTCGATCGCGTGCACGAGGGTGCCCACGAGCTGGTCGAGGTAGTGCGGCTGCGGGCAGGTCACCACGGCCATGGACGGCCCGGACGTCTCGACGCCCAGCACGTACTGCGGCTGCGCCCCGACCACGATCACCAGCTCGGCGATGCTCAGGCCGATCGACGCCAGCGCCCCCAGCCACACCAGGGTGACGAGCGTGCCGCCGGTGTCCTGGCTGGCGAGGGTCGTGATGCCGCCGAGGATCGTGAGGGCGAAGGCGACCGACAGGATGATCGCCAGCCGCTTCAGGAAGAGCCGGACCGCCTCCCACCGCCGGGGCGTCAGCACGAAGGTGTGCACCCGGGTGATGTTCTCCAGCGGGTAGGCCGCGCCGCCCACCCACAGCAGCCGCTTGCTGACCCGCATGTCGACCGAGCGCGCTCCCGGCGGCGGGGCCGCGGGCGGCGGCGGTATGTCGTAGTGCCCCGGCGGCTCGGTTCGGTCCATGGGTCCCCCTGAGACGTGAGTGACGCTCACCACTGAGTGACACTCATTAACTACGGTGCGCGCCGTTGGTGCAACTCGTATCTCCACGTCAAGTGGGGTGCGCATGTGGGGATTTGACGGCCGTACCGGGAATGCCGCCGGGCGCCGGACCGCCCGGCGCGGCCCCGGTGACGGGGGCGGGCGGGCCCGTGGAAGATACTGGGACACATGGCTTACGACGATCTTCGCTCCCTGCTCAGGGCGCTGGAGCGCGAGGGCGACCTCAAGCGCATCAAGGCCGAGGTGGACCCGTACCTGGAAGTCGGGGAGATCGTCGACCGGGTGCAGAAGTCCGGCGGTCCCGCGCTGCTCTTCGAGAACGTGAAGGGCTCGGCGATGCCGCTGGCCATGAACGTCTTCGGCACCGACCGGCGGCTGCTGAAGGCGCTCGGCCTGAAGTCGTACGGCGACATCAGCGAAAAGATCGGCGGGCTGCTGCGGCCCGAGCTGCCGCACGGCTTCGTGGGCGTGCGCGAGGCGTTCGGCAAGCTCGGCGCGATGGCGCACGTGCCGCCGCGCAAGGTGAAGGACGCGCCGGTGCGGGAGGTCGTGCTGCGCGGCGAGGACGTCGACCTGGACGCGCTGCCCGCGCTGTTCACCTGGCCGCAGGACGGCGGCTCCTTCTTCAACCTCGGCCTCACCCACACCAAGGACCCCGAGACCGGCGTCCGCAACCTCGGCCTGTACCGGCTCCAGCGGCACGACCGGCGCACCATCGGCATGCACTGGCAGATCCACAAGGACAGCCGCAACCACTACCAGGTGGCGGCCCGGCGCGGCGAGCGGCTGCCTGTCGCGATCGCCTTCGGCTGCCCGCCCGCCGTGACGTACGCCTCCACCGCGCCGCTGCCCGGCGACATCGACGAGTACCTGTTCGCCGGGTTCCTCGCCGGCAAGCGGATCGAGATGGTGGACTGCGAGACCGTCCCGCTCCAGGTCCCGGCCCACGCCGAAGTGGTCCTGGAGGGCTGGCTGGAGCCCGGTGAGACGCTGCCGGAGGGACCGTTCGGCGACCACACCGGGTTCTACACCCCGCAGGAGCCGTTCCCGGCGCTGACCATCGACTGCGTGACGATGCGCAGGCGGCCGCTGCTCCAGTCGATCGTGGTCGGCCGGCCGCCCACGGAGGACGGCCCGCTCGGCCGCGCCACCGAGCGCTTCTTCCTGCCGCTGCTGAAGATCATCGTGCCGGACATCGTGGACTACCACCTGCCCGAGGCGGGCGGCTTCCACAACTGCGCGATCGTCTCCATCGACAAGAAGTACCCCAAGCACGCTCAGAAGGTCATGCACGCCGTGTGGGGCGCGCACATGATGTCCCTGACCAAGCTGATCGTGGTCGTGGACGCCGACTGCGACGTGCACGATCTGCACGAGGTCGCCTGGCGGGCCCTCGGCAACACCGACTACGCCCGCGACCTGACCGTCGTCGAAGGCCCCGTCGACCACCTCGACCATGCCTCCTACCAGCAGTTCTGGGGCGGCAAGGCGGGCATCGACGCGACCCGCAAGTGGCCCGAGGAGGGCTACACCCGCGACGGCGGCTGGCCGGAGATGGTGGTCTCCGACCCGGAGACCGCAGACCGCGTGACGCGACGCTGGAAGGAATACGGACTGTGAGCAGCGCCTCCGCAGCGATCCCGCAGCCGGGACGCACCAAAGCGTTCCTGCGCCTGGTGATGATCGAGCACTCGGTGTTCGCGCTGCCCTTCGCCTACATCGCCTCGCTCACCGCGATGTACGAGTGGGACAGGTCGATCCACTGGGGCAGGCTGCTCCTGGTCACCGTCTGCATGGTGGGGCTGCGCACCTTCGCCATGGCGGTCAACCGGATCATCGACCGGGAGATCGACGCCCGCAACCCCCGCACCGCCCACCGCGAGCTGGTCACCGGCGCGATGTCGGTGCGGCACGCCTGGACCGGCGCGCTGGTCGCCCTCGTCGTCTTCCTGGGCGCCGCCGCGCTGCTCAACCCGCTCTGCCTGGCCCTGGCCCCGGTCGCGGTGATCCCGATGGTGGTCTACCCCTACGGCAAGCGGTTCACGAACTTCCCGCAGGCCATCCTGGGCATCGCCCAGGCGATGGGCCCGATCGGCGGCTGGCTGGCGATCAGCGGCGCATGGTCGTGGAAGGCGGTGATCCTGGGGCTCGCCGTGGGCGTCTGGATCGGCGGCTTCGACCTGATCTACGCCTGCCAGGACGTGGAGACCGACCGCCGGATCGGCGTCCGCTCGGTCCCGGCCCGCTTCGGCATCCCGGCCGCGATCTGGGGCGCGCGCGGCTGCCACGCGGTCACCACCGCCCTGTTCGTCTGGTACGCCCTGGCCACCGGCGCCGGCGCCTTCTTCTGGCTGGGCCTGGTCGTCGTCGCGGCCGCCTTCGGCTACGAGCACACGATCGTGCGCCCGCACGACCTGACCCGCCTGAACCGGGCGTTCTTCAGCGTGAACGGGTTCATCGGCATCGCCCTGTTCGTGTGCGCGCTGCTGGACCTGCTGGTACGGGGGCTGACGGTCTGATCCCCGGATGTTCGGATCACGTTCCCTCCCGGTTCGGATCATGAACGCCGCCGGATAGGCTCGACATCATGAAGCCAGGAGAAACGCAGCGCACGCCTTGGATCGTGGGGGTGTCCGGAGCGTCCGGAACGCCGTACGCGGCCGCGGTGCTGCGCGCGTTGCTGGACGCGGGGGAGAGCGTCGATCTGGTGGTCAGCCGGGCCTCGCGGCTCACCCTGCTCGACGAGACCGGCATCTCCTTCCGGGACGCCCACTGGCGCGACGACCTGCGCGCGTGGCTGTCCCTCGGCGCCGACGGCAAGCCCGGCACCTTCGACGCGGACGTCTCGGACGTACGGCACTGGAGCGCCGGCGACCTGGCGGCCGGGCCGTCCTCGGGGTCGTACCCGGCCAAGGGCATGCTGATCGTGCCGGCCTCGACGGCGTGCGTGGCCGGTGTCGCGCTCGGCCTGTCGAAGGACCTGTTGCAGCGGACGGCGAGCGTGACGCTCAAGGAGCGCCGCCCGCTGGTCGTGGCCGTTCGGGAGACCCCGCTGAACGGGCCGACGCTGCGGCAGCTGGTCGCACTGGACGACGCGGGCGCCACCGTCCTGCCCGCCTCGCCCGCCTTCTACGCCGGCGCGACGCACATCCAGCACCTGGTGGACTTCGTCGCCGGCCGCGCCCTCGACGCGGTGGGGGTGCCCCACCGCCTCTATCGCCGCTGGAAGGGCGAACTGGGCGGCTCGCGCCCCGCCTGAGCGGTACCGGCACCACCTCAGAACACTTCGGCAACTTCGCAGATCCCCGCAGGGGTCTCGTCAGGGGAAGGCTCGATCGCATGGACGCGGTGGACAGGCAGCTCATCCAGGCCCTCAGGGAGAACGGCCGGGCCTCCTACGCGGAGCTGGGGCGCCTCGTCGGCCTGTCGGGACCGAGTGTCACCGACCGCATCAACCGGCTGGAGGCGGCCGGCGTCATCACCGGTTACCGGGCCACGGTGGACGCCGCCTCGCTCGGTCTGGGCGTCATCGCCCTGATCGGCATCTCGCTCTCCGACGCCGCCGACCACGAGGACGTGGCGCAGCGGCTGAAGGACCTGCCCGAGATCGAGGACTGCTGGTTCATCGCCGGCGACGACTCCTTCATGCTCAAGGTGCGGGCCACGGACGTCGACGGTCTGGAGCGGATCATCCGCCGGCTGTCGGGCACCAAGGGCGTCTCCCGGACCCGTACCACGATCGTGCTCTCCACCAAGTGGGAGAACCGGGTGGGTGAGCTGCCCGAAGAGGTGCAGTGATCCAGGCGTACCGTGGGCGGGGACTTCCGGAAGCGGCGGGAAACGGCAGGAAAGAGGTAGGGCATGGACGTCGGGCTCAAGCGCGAGCTGGAGGAGAAGGTCCGCTCCGGTGAGCGGCTGTCCCGCGAGGACGGCATCGCGCTGTACGAGTCGGACGACCTGGCCTGGCTCGGCGGCCTCGCGCACGAGGTGCGCGTCCGCAAGAACGGCGACGTGGTGCACTTCAACGTCAACCGTCATCTCAACATGACGAACGTGTGCACCGCGTCCTGCGCGTACTGCTCCTTCCAGCGCAAGCCGGGGGAGAAGGACGCGTACACGATGCGCATCGAGGAGGCCGTGAAGCTGGCCAAGGCGATGGAGTCGGAGAACCTGACCGAACTGCACATCGTCAACGGCCTGCACCCGAACCTGCCGTGGCGCTACTACCCGCGCTCGCTGCGGGAGCTGAAGGCCGCGCTGCCGCACGTGTCGCTGAAGGCGTTCACGGCGACGGAGATCCACCACTTCGAGACGATCTCCGGCCTGAGCGCGAGCGAGATCCTGGACGAGCTGATCGACGCGGGCCTGGAGTCGCTGACCGGCGGCGGTGCGGAGATCTTCGACTGGGAGGTCCGGCAGCACATCGTGGACCACCGCACCCACTGGGAGGACTGGTCGCGGATCCACCGGCTGGCGCACGAGAAGGGTCTGAAGACCCCGAGCACCATGCTGTACGGCCACATCGAGGAGCCCCGGCACCGGGTGGACCACGTGCTCAGGCTGCGTGAGCTCCAGGACGAGACGGGCGGCTTCCAGGTCTTCATCCCGCTGCGCTACCAGCACGACTTCGTGGACCTGAAGGACGGCAAGGTCCGCAACCGCCTCCAGGCCCGTACGACGATGGCGACCGGCGCGGAGGCGCTGAAGACGTTCGCGGTCTCCCGGCTGCTGTTCGACAACGTGCCGCACGTCAAGGTGTTCTGGGTGATGCACGGCGTGCAGACCGCGCAGCTCGCGCTCCAGCACGGCGCCGACGACATGGACGGGTCGGTGGTCGAGTACAAGATCACGCACGACGCGGACAACTACGGCACCCCGAACAAGCTGACCCGCGACGACCTGCTGGAGCTGATCCGCGACGCGGGCTTCCGCCCGGTGGAGCGCAACACGCGCTACGAGATCATCCGCGAGTTCGACGGCCCGGACCCCGAGCGCCGCGAGTCGCCGCAGCCGATGCGGGTGTGAGGTCTGCCGGTCATGCGTAGGTGTGCGGGCGGCCACTCGCTGCCCGCACACCGATGCTGTAATGGTTACGATGGCTGCATGCCACTTACCTTCACCCTTGACCCCTCGGTCGACCGCGCCCTGCGCGACGGCATCCTCGACCTGTGGACGGAGGTCACCGACGCCGGCGGAGCGGTCGGCTTCGTGGCGCCCGCCGAGCGCGAGGCGGTCCGCGCCGAACTGGTGAAGCACTTCGTGGCGATGGCCGAGGGCCGGGTCCGGCTGCTGGTCGGCCACGACGAGGACGGCCGGGTCGCGGCGACGGCGTTCCTGACCTTCAACACCCACCGGCTGATGACCCACTGGCTGTGGCTGTACACGGTGATGGTGCACCCGCGCCACCAGGGCAAGGGCTACGGTCGCGACCTGCTCGCGGCGGCCGCCGACGCGGCGCGCGGCTTCGACGGCATCGAGGCGGTCCGCCTCACCTGCCGCGGCGGCCTCGGCCTGGAGCGGTTCTACGCGTCCTGCGGCTACAAGGAGGTCGGCCGGGTGCCCGGCGCGATCCGCGTGGCGCCCGGCGACGACCGCGACGACGTGATCATGCTTCTGCCGCTGACCTGAGGATTTGTCCCGCCTTGGCACCCCCGTGCGGGATCACCCGGCGGTCGTGCTTCACTGGACGGTACCCCTTTGGCCTCCCTCGGAACGGAAGAGTGGATTGAGATGTTCCGCTACACGCTGATGCGCTTCGGGATCTTCGTGGGCTGCCTGGTGGTCGTCTGGGGCCTGGTCTACTCCGGGATCGTGCCGAGCGGACGCAACGGTTCCAACAGCCTGTGGATCCCGCTGCTCGCCCTGGTGATCTCCGCCCCGATCAGCTTCGTCGTGCTGCGCAAGGAGCGCGACCGCGCCTCGATCCAGGTCTCCCGGCGGGTGGAGCGGATGAAGGCGAACATGGAGGCCAACGCGGGCGTCGAGGACGTGGCCGACGACCGGGCGCGCGCGGAGTCCCAGACCTCCTGACCCGGCGGCCACCGGACGGCCGGCCTCGTGATCCGGCCACGGCGGCCGTAAACGGCCGGTCGGTGACCGCGCGGCCGGCGCCGCGAACCGTAGGCTTGCGCGCATGGGTGCGGTGAAGACCAGGCGGATGCCGCGGGCGGTGCGCGAACAGCAGATGCTCGACGCCGCCGTGCAGATCTTCGGCCGGCGCGGCTACATGGCCGCGTCGATGGACGAGATCGCCGAACTGGCGGGCGTCTCCAAGCCGTTGGTCTATCTGTACCTGAACTCCAAGGAAGACCTCTTCAGCGCCTGCATCCGCCGGGAGGCGGCGGCGCTGACCCAGGCGGTGCGCGCCGGGGTGCGCCCCGGACTGCCGGCCGACCGCCAGCTGTGGGAGGGCCTGACCGCCTTCTTCACGCACACCGCGCGCCACCCGGACGGCTGGGCGGTGCTGCACCTCCAGGCCCGTACGCACGGCGAACCGTTCGCGACCGAGATCGCCGCGCTGCGCGAGGAACTGGTCGCGTTCGTGACGCTGCTGATCGCCGAGGCGGCCAGGGAGGCGCATCGCGACCCGGACCTGCCCGAGCGGGAGGTCGCCGGGCTCGCCGAGGCCCTGGTCGGCGCCGCCGAGTCGCTGGCCGACTGGGCCAACGCCACCGAGGGCGTCACGGCCCGGCAGGCGGCGGCCACCTTGATGAACTTCGCCTGGGCGGGCCTGGGCGACCTGATGGCCGGCCGGCCCTGGACCCCGCCCGCGACCGAGGACGGCTGACCCGGGGCGTCGTTCAGGCGGGCGGCGGCAGCACCTCGCCGGTCAGATGGGTGCGGCGGCCGTCGGGGGTGCGCAGCGCGAAGCGGCCGGTGCCGTCGGCGGCGTGGACGACCTCGCCCGGCAGCAGCACCGGGGCCAGGAACCTGGCCTTGATCAGCGCCGTTTCCGGGACGTCGTGGGCGGCCAGACAGCGGGCCACCGTCCACATGCCGTGTGCGATCGCCCGCGGGAACCCGAACAGGCGGGCGCTCAGCGGGTGCAGATGGATCGGGTTGCGGTCCCCGGACGCGGCGCCGTAGCGCCGCCCCAGATCCCCGGGCAGCACCCACCGGTCCACCTCGGGCAACGGCTCACCCGGCCCCTCCGAAGCGGAGGCGGAACCGGGCGTGGCGGTCGCGTCGGTGCCGTCGGTGCGGTGCCGGGCCAGGTAGGTGCTCGTGGACGCCCACACCACCTCGCCGCCCGCGCGCAGCTCGGTGCCGACGACCGCCTCGGTGCCCCGTCGGTGCGCCGCCAACCCAACGACGTGCACGGTGAGTTCGTACGTCCCGGAGGCGGGCGTCGCGGTGTGCCGGGTGACGTCGATCGAGGTGTGCACCAGACCGAGCAGTGGCAGCGGGAAGTCGGCGCCGCTCATCAGCCGCATGGCCAGCGGAAAGCCGAGGACGTGCGGATAGGTGACGGGCAGCGTGTCCGCGCCGGGGGCGAAGCCGCAGACGCGGGCGTAGGCGGCCAGCCGGGCCGGATCGGCGCGGACGGACGGCAGCGTGAGCCGGGTGCGCGGATACGGGGCCTGCGGGCGGGGCCGCTTGAAGGGCGAGCGCAGCGCACCGCGGGCCAGCAGCGGCGCGAGCGCGGGCGAGCGCGACAGCACTACGGAGGGCGCGGCGGACGCGGCGGTCTCGGTCGGACCGGAGGAACCCGTGGCGCCGCCGGAGGACGCGGTGTCGGTCATCGCTCACGCCCCCAGCAGGCTCTGGCCGCACACCCGGACCACCTGGCCGTTGACCGCGCCCGAGGCCGGGTGGGCGAGCCAGGCGGTGGTCTCGGCGACGTCGACGGGCAGCCCGCCCTGCGCCAGGGAGTTCATCCGGCGGCCCGCCTCACGGATGAACAGCGGCACCGCGGCCGTCATCTTCGTCTCGATGAACCCGGGCGCGACCGCGTTCACCGTCACCCCGTGCTCGGCCAGAGCGCGGGGCGCGAGCGCGCGCACGAGTCCGGCCACGCCCGCCTTGCTCGCGCCGTAGTTGGTCTGCCCGGCGTTGCCCGCCAGGCCCGCGATGGAGGCGGTGGCCACGATCCGGCCGCCGGGCCGCAGCGCACCGGCGGCCAGCAGCGCGTCGGTGGTCCGCAGCACGCTCGCGAGGTTCACCTCCAGCACCGCGCCCCAGCGGTCGGCGGGCATGTTGACCAGCCGCCGGTCCCGGGTGATCCCCGCGTTGTGGATCAGCGCGTCCAGCCCGTCGGGCAGCGCGGCGGCGATCCGCTCGCCCGCGTCGGCGGCCGTGACGTCCAGGGCGAGGGCGGTGCCGCCGAGGCGTTCGGCGACCCGGCGCGCGTCCGCCTCGGCCGCCGGCACGTCCAGCACGACGACCCGGGCGCCGTCCCGGGCCAGCGTCTCGGCGACCGCCTCGCCGATGCCGCGCGCGCCGCCGGTGACCAGTGCGGTGCGTCCCGCCAGGGGGCGGTCCCAGTCGTCGGGCGCGGTGGGGGCGTCGGCGCCGACGTGGATGACCTGGCCGCTGACGTAGGCGGACTTGGGGGAGAGCAGGAAGCGCAGGGTGGACTCGGCGGCGTGCGCGTCGGTGAGCCGCACCAGGTTCACCGTCCTGCCCCGGCCGATCTCCTTGCCGAGCGAGCGCGTGAACCCTTCCAACGCCTGCTGGGCGGCGGCCTGATGGTGGTCGCCGTCCAGCGGAGCGCCCAGCACGAGGACGCGTCCGCTCGCGGCGACCGACCGCACCGCCGGGTGGAGTGCGGCGTGCACCTCGCCGAGCGCCGCCACGTCCCGCACCCCCGTGGCGTCGAGCACCACGGCGGCGGCCGCGCCCGCCTCGGCCGGCTTCAGTCCCGTACGGGCCAGGACCGGCGCCAGGTCGAGGTCGGAGGCGCCGGCCGTGAGGTGCAGCAGCGGGCCGTCGAGCGCGGGACGCTCCGGCGACCAGCGGCGCAGCACCGCCGGTTGGGGGAGTCCGAGGCGGCGGGACAGGAAGCGGCCGGGCGCGGTGCCGGTGAAGCTCAGATAGCGGTCGGCCATGTGCTGTCTCCCACAGGTTCACATCTGCTGACTCTGAAGTAATGTTACCGGCGGTAAGTTTACGTCACGGGTGAGGAGCAGGTCGAGATGAGTTCCCTTGCGCCGCGGCGGGCCCGCCGGGTGGCGATCGTCGGCGGCACGCGCATCCCGTTCGCCCGCTCCGACGGCCCCTACGCCACCGCGTCCAACCAGGACATGCTCACCGCCGCCCTCGACGGCCTGGCCGCGCGCTACGACCTGGGCGCGCCCGGCGCGGTGGGCGAGTTCGTCGCCGGCGCCGTCCTCAAGCACAGCCGTGACTTCAACCTCGCCCGCGAGACCGTGCTCGGCTCGGCGCTCGACCCGCGCACCCCCGCCTACGACGTCCAGCAGGCGTGCGGCACCGGGCTCCAGGCGGTGATCGCCGCCGCCAACAAGATCGCGCTCGGGCAGACCGAGTCGGCGGTAGCGGGCGGCGCGGACACCGCGAGCGACGCGCCGCTCGGCGTCAACGACACGCTGCGCCGCATCCTGCTGGCGGCCCGCCGCGCCAAGTCGCCCGCCGCCAGGCTCAAGGCGCTGGCCAAGGCGCGTCCCGCCCATCTCGTCCCCGACATCCCGCGCAACGCCGAGCCGCGCACCGGCCTGTCGATGGGCGAGCACGCCGCCGTGACCGCCCGCGCCTGGGGCGTGCCGCGCGCGGCGCAGGACGAACTCGCCGCCGCCAGCCACCGGCGGCTCGCGGCGGCCTACGACCGCGGCTTCTTCGACGACCTGGTCGTCCCCTTCCGCGGCCTGACCCGCGACCAGAACCTCCGCCCCGACTCGACGCCGGAGAAACTCGCCCGGCTGAAGCCGGTGTTCGGCATCGACGGGCCCGAACCGACCATGACGGCGGGCAACTCCACGCCCCTGACGGACGGCGCGGCCACCGTGCTGCTGGCCTCCGAGGAGTGGGCGAAGGCCCGGGGCCTGGAACCGCTGGCGTATCTGACGGCGTACGAGACGGCGGCCGTGGACTTCGTGCACGGGGACGTGGCGGACGGCGAGGACGGGCTGCTGATGGCGCCCGCGTACGCGGTGCCGCGGATGCTGGAGCGCGCCGGGCTCGGCGTCGCGGACTTCGACCTGGTCGAGATCCACGAGGCGTTCGCCTCCCAGGTGCTGGCGACCCTGGCCGCCTGGGAGAAGCGGGGCCTTGAGCCGGTCGACCGCGACCGGCTCAACGTGGCGGGCTCCTCGCTCGCCACCGGCCACCCCTTCGCGGCGACCGGCGCCCGGGTCGTGGCCACCCTGGCCGCACTCCTCGCCGAACGCGGCGCCCCCGGCCGCGGCCTGATCTCCGTCTGCGCGGCCGGCGGCCAGGGCGTGACCGCCATCCTCGAACGCCCCTGAGGCACCAGCAGCACACGGCCACCCGCCGACCACCACCGACCACCACCGACCACCACCGACCACCCCCGAGGCTCCCGTGGCCGCACCCCGGCCCCGGACCACCCCCACGCTCCCCGGGCCGCACCCCGGCCCCGGACCACCCCCACGCTCCAGGCTGCACACACCCGGCCCCGGACCACCTCCCCACCCGCCCCGGTCCAGCACGAACCCCCCACGCGCGAGCCGTACCATCCCGGTTGCAACCGGCGGTAACACCAGGCCCCGCACAGCCGCGCACCACCTCCGGTGAACCACTCGGTACGCCCCGCGCGTACCCGAAGCGGCAGGGCGGCGCGCCGCTGTCCCGCCGCAGGCCTCAGGAGCTGCCATGCCCATCTCGTACTCGTCCGCCACCCCCGCCGTGCCGCCGCCGTCCGATCCGGAGCAGGCGTACGAGTCCGCCGCGGGCGGCGGCCCGGCCGCGCCGCGGACCCGGCGGCTGGCCGGCGAGGTCCGGGAGGCGTACGTGCCGCCGCTGGTGGCCCGCGTGACCCACGGTTCGCTGGCCGACCTGCCGTTCGAGAACGCGGCCGCCGACCCCGGCCGCCGCGTCCTGAGCCGCCGCGCCCCCCGCGGCCGGTGGACGGACGTGACCGCCGAGCAGTTCGCCGCGCAGGTGCTCGCCCTGGCCAAGGGCCTGATCGCGGAGGGGCTGCTCCCGGGCGACCGCATCGCGGTGATGGCGCGCACCACCTACGAGTGGACGCTGCTCGACTTCGCCGCCTGGGCGGCCGGCCTGGTCACGGTCCCGGTCTACCCCACCTCCTCCCTCTTCCAGATCCGCTGGATCCTCCAGGACTCCGGCGCGGTCGCCCTGGTCACCGAGACCGCCGGGCAGGCCGCCTCCGTCGGCCCGGAGCGCGACCGCCTGCCGGACCTGCGCCACCTGTGGGTGCTGGACGGCGGCCACCTGGACCGGCTGGCGGAGCGCGGCGCGGCGGTCACGGACGCGGAGGTGGAGGTGCGCCGGGGCGTCCTCGGCCCCGACACCCTGGCCACCCTGATCTACACCTCGGGCACCACCGGCCGCCCCAAGGGCTGCGCGCTCACCCACGGCAACTTCCTGGCCGAGGTGGACAACGCCGTCGAACTCCTCGCCCCGGTCTTCAAGGGCGACGGCGGCGCGGAGCCCGCCACCCTCCTCTTCCTGCCCCTGTCCCACGTCTTCGGCCGCATGGTGGCGATCGCCTGCGTCCGCGCCGGGGTGCGCCTCGGCCACGCGCCGAGTCTGGCCGCGGAGGACCTGCTCGCGGACATGGCGAGCTTCCGCCCGACGTTCCTGCTGGCCATCCCGTACATGCTGGAGAAGATCTACAACAACGCGCGGGCGACGGCCGAGCGCGGCGGCCGGGCGGCCTCCTTCGACCGCGCCGCCGACACCGCCCGCCGTTACGGCGAGGCGGTCGAGGCCCGCCAGCACGGCGAGGGCCCCGGCCCCGGCGCGGGCCTGAAGGCGGCGCGCGCCCTGTACGACCCGCTGGTCTACCGCCGGATCCGCGCCGCCCTGGGCGGCCGGCTGCGCCACGTCATCTGCGGCGGCTCCCCGCTGGGCCGCCGCCTGGCCGCCTTCTACGCCGGCGCCGGCATCGACGTCTACGAGGGCTACGGCCTGACCGAGTCCACCGGCGCGGCGACCGTGACGCCGCCGCACCGGCCGCGCCTGGGCACGGTCGGCTGGCCGCTGCCGGGCACGCGGGTGCGGATCGCCGCGGACGGCGAGGTGCTGCTGAGCGGCGGCCAGGTCTTCCGCGGCTACTGGGACCCGCACGCGGGCGGGGTGGTGCCGGCCACCCACGAGGGCTGGTTCCCGACCGGGGACATCGGCCGCCTGGACGACGAGGGCTATCTGACGATCACCGGCCGCAAGAAGGAGATCCTGATCACCGCGGGCGGCAAGAACGTGGCTCCGGCCCCGCTGGAGAACTGGCTGCGCCAGCACCCGCTGATCTCCCAGTGCCTGGTGCTGGGCGACGGCCGCCCCTACGTCTCGGCCCTGATCACCCTGGACCTGGACGGCATCACGCACTGGCGGCGGATGAACGGCAAGCACCCGGTGCCGGCCGAACTGCTCACCGACGACGCCGACCTGAGGGCGGTGCTGCAACGGGCGGTGGACGAGGCCAACAAGCTGGTCTCCCGGCCCGAGTCGATCCGCCGCTTCGCCGTCCTGCCGGTCGAGTTCACCGAGCGGGCGGGCCATCTGACCCCGTCGATGAAGCTGCGCCGGGCGGCGGTCCTGCGGGACTTCACGGCCGAGGTGGAGGCGCTGTACAAGAAGTGGCTGTACGAGAAGTAAGGGACAAAAGGGCAGGAGCCCCGGTTGCCTGACGGCACGGGGCTCCTTGGGTACTGCAATCAGAACGGTTACTGCGCGCGGGACGCTCAGACCGGGGTGACGTTCTCCGCCTGCGGGCCCTTCGGGCCCTGGGTCACGTCGAAGGACACCTGCTGGTTCTCTTCGAGAGAGCGGAAACCGCTGGCGTTGATCGCGGAGTAGTGAACGAAGACGTCGGGGCCGCCGCCTTCCTGGGCAATGAAGCCAAAGCCCTTTTCGGCGTTGAACCACTTCACGGTTCCGGTAGCCATAAGCCCTCCTTGGGCCCAAAGGGTCGCCCTGCTCCAGAACCTGCAAATGTGAAAACGAGATCGCCGCACAACTGCACCGTCTGAAAACGACCAGAGCCCGCGGTTACATGCTCCGCAGGCTCTGTACTGCAAGGGAAACCAAAACTGCAACTTGCTGATGACCCTAGCATGCAGCCCCCGGAGTGCAATAGAGGTCAAGATCACGTCACCCGGATGTTTGAAGGCTCTGCGGGGAGCATCACGCAGTGCGATCAGGAGAGCTGGGGGACCCGGCGGCCGAACGGGTGAGCAAGAGGTAGTACAGAGGTGCGAGCGCAGGGGCCGCAGGGGTCGGCGGCCACCCCCGCCGGACCGGGGTCTAGTCTCGCGATGTGGACAATTCTCGCACCCGGCCGCGCGTCGGCCACATCCAGTTCCTCAACTGCCTGCCCCTGTACTGGGGGCTCGCGAGAACCGGCACGCTCCTCAATCTGGAACTGACCAAGGACACTCCGGAAAAGCTCAGCGAGCAGCTCGTCCGGGGCGACCTCGACATCGGCCCGGTCACCCTGGTCGAGTTCCTCAAGAACGCCGACGACCTGATCGCCTTCCCCGACATCGCCGTGGGCTGCGACGGCCCGGTGATGTCCTGCGTGATCGTCTCCCAGGTCCCGCTGGACCGGCTCGACGGCGCCCGGGTCGCCCTCGGCTCGACCTCCCGCACCTCCGTCCGCCTCGCCCAGCTGCTGCTGGCCGAGCGCTACGGCGTCACCCCGGACTACTACACCTGCCCGCCCGACCTGAGCCTGATGATGCAGGAGGCGGACGCGGCGGTCCTGATCGGCGACGCCGCCCTGCGCGCCAACCTGCACGACGGCCCGCGCTACGGCCTCGAAGTCCACGACCTCGGCCTGCTCTGGAAGGAGTGGACGGGCCTGCCGTTCGTCTTCGCCGTCTGGGCGGCGCGCCGCGACTACGCGGAGCGCGAGCCGCGCATCACCCGCCGGGTGCACGAGGCGTTCCTCGCCTCCCGCGACCTGTCCCTGGAGGAGGTCGCCAAGGTCGCCGAGCAGGCCGCCCGCTGGGAGTCCTTCGACGAACAGGTCCTGGAGAAGTACTTCACCACGCTCGACTTCAGCTTCGGCGCCCCGCAGCTCGCGGCGGTCACCGAGTTCGCCCGCCGCGTCGGCCCCACCACCGGCTTCCCGGCGGACGTGAAGGTCGACCTGCTGCGCCCGTAACACCCCCGCCGCCCCCTCGGCACTACCCTGCTGGGAAGTACGGCGTTACCGGGTCACGGGGGAGAGGCGGACGCCATGCAGCCGCTCGCGCACGACGAGCCCACCGCCGTGGGGCCCTACCGGCTGCTCGGCCGGCTCGGCTCCGGCGGCATGGGCCGGGTGTACCTGGGCCGCACCACCGGCGGCCGCACGGTCGCCGTGAAGATCGTGCACCCGCACTTCGCGCTGGACGAGGAGTTCCGCGCCCGGTTCCGCCGCGAGGTGGCCGCCGCGCGCCGGGTCGGCGGCGCCTGGACCGCGCCGGTGCTGGACGCCGACCCGGACGCCCCGGTCCCCTGGGTGGCCACCGCCTACGCCGCCGGACCCTCCCTCACCGCGGCGGTCGCGGACGCCGGGGCGCTGCCCGCGCACTCGGTACGGGTCCTGGCCGCCGGCCTCGCCGAGGCGCTCGCCGCCGTCCACGAACTGGGCCTGGTGCACCGGGACGTGAAGCCGTCCAACGTGCTGCTCACCCTGGACGGCCCGCTGCTGATCGACTTCGGCATCGCCCGCGCCACCGACGGCACCGCCTCCCTGACCTCCACCGGCGCCTCGGTCGGCTCGCCCGGCTACATGGCCCCCGAGCAGATCCTCGGCCACGGCGTCACCGGAGCGGCCGACGTCTTCTCGCTCGGCGCGGTGCTGGCGTACGGCGCGACCGGCCGGGCCCCGTTCCCGGGCGACTCCTCGGCGGCCCTGCTCTACAAGGTCGTCCACGAGGAACCGGAGCTGGACGCGCTGCGCGACGGCGAACTGCGGGAACTGGCGCGGGAGTGCCTGGCCAAGGACCCCGCGGCCCGTCCCGCGCCCGGCGAGGTCGCCCGCCGCCTCGCCCCCGAGGGCACGGCCCGCCTGGTCGCCGCCGGCTGGCTCCCCGGCCGCCTGGTCGAACAGGTCAGCCGCGGCGCGGTGGGCCTGCTGAACCTGGACGCGACCGAGCCGGGCGACCCGCCCTCGGGCCCGCTCGCCTTCACCGCCCCCTCGGTCACGGCGGCGGACGCGCGGCCCGCCCCGCCGTCCGAGGACCCGCCGTCGCAGGGCCGGTTCGGCCCCCCGCCGGTCATGCCGGTCCCGCCGGTCACGCCCGCGATGCCCACCGCGCCCCCGCACCTCCCCGGACAGCGCACCGCCCCGCCCGGCGAGCCCGCACCCGGCTCCGCCCCCGGCCGGTTCTCCGTCACCGTGGCGGCCGGCGCCGCGCCGGGCACGGACGGCCGGGGCCGCCGGATGAGTTGCAGCGTGGTGCTCGCGGTCGCGGGCGCGCTGGCGGTGGCGACGACGCTGAGCGTGGTCCTGCTGAAGCCGTTCGACCGCGGCTCGCACGGCGACGACGCGAGCGGCGCCGGCCCCTCGGCGGCGAGCACCCACGGCACGGTGCCCGCGCGCTACCTCGGCGCCTGGCGCGGCGACGGCACGGCCACCGCGGCCGGTGTGGACCTCCCCGACGGCACGTTCGAGATCGTCGTCCGCCAGGCCGCGCCCGGCGGCGTCGTCGGCTCGGTCACCCAGACCGACGCGCTCGGCGGCTCCTGCGTCGACGTCCTCACCCTGAAGTCCGTCACCGGCAAGGAGCTGACGGCGACCGGCCGGGGCAGCGCGGACAACCCCGGCCACTGCGTCCCCGACCCGCACGTGGTCCGCCTCCGCCCGGCCGCCGGCGGCGGCCTGCACTTCACCTCCGACGACCCCAAGGCCGGCAACCCGAGGGCCCTGCTGGAGAAGACGGACCGACCGGCGCGGACACGGCCCTGAGTCGGGCGCCGCGCACCCCTGGCGTAGCCTGGGTTCCGTCCGTTCACGACCTTTACGAACCTTGCGAAGGGGACGCCGGTGACCGAGAAGGCCGACCTCACGTCTGTTGATGTCACAGCCGTCCTCGAACGGGCCGCCGCCGGCGGGCGCATCACCCCCGAGGAAGCGCTCGTCCTCTACCGCGACGCGCCCCTGCACGCGCTGGGCGCCGCCGCCGACGCCGTGCGCCGCCGGCTGTACGCGGGCACCGAGCACATCGCGACGTACATCATCGAGCGCAACATCAACTACACGAACGTGTGCGTCACCGCGTGCAAGTTCTGCGCCTTCTACGCCGCGCCCAAGGACACCGCCAAGGGCTGGACCCGCGACCTCGACGACATCCTGCGCCGCTGCGCCGAGACCGTCGAACTCGGCGGCACCCAGATCATGTTCCAGGGCGGCCACCACCCGGACTACGGCGTCGAGTACTACGAGCAGCACTTCAAGGCCATCAAGGACGCCTTCCCGCAGCTGGTCATCCACTCCCTCGGCGCCTCCGAGGTCGAGCACATGGCCCGCATCTCCAAGGTCTCCGTGGAGGAGGCCATCACCCGCATCCACGAGGCCGGTCTCGACTCCTTCGCCGGAGCGGGCGCCGAACTCCTGCCCGAGCGCCCGCGCAAGGCCATCGCGCCGCTCAAGGAGTCCGGCGAACGCTGGCTGGAGATCATGGAGACCGCGCACCGGCTGGGCGTGGAGTCCACCTCCACCATGCTGATGGGCACCGGCGAGACCAACGCCGAGCGCATCGAGCACCTGCGGATGATCCGCGACGTCCAGGATCGCACGGGCGGCTTCCGCGCCTTCATCCCGTACACCTACCAGCCCGAGAACAACCACCTGAAGGGCCGCACGCAGGCGACCCTCTTCGAGTACCTGCGGATGATCGCCGTCGCCCGCCTCTTCCTCGACAACGTCCGCCACATCCAGGGCTCCTGGCTGACCACCGGCAAGGACGTCGGCCAGCTCACCCTGCACTACGGCGCCGACGACCTCGGCTCGATCATGCTGGAGGAGAACGTCGTCTCCTCGGCCGGCGCCAAGCACCGCTCCAACCGCATGGAGATCATCGAGCTGATCCGCAGCGCGGGCCGCGTCCCCGCCCAGCGGGCCACGACGTACGAGCACCTCGTCGTCCACGACGACCCGGCGAACGACCCGGTGGACGACCGCGTGATGTCGCACATCTCCTCCACCGCGATCGCGGGCGGCACCGCCCACCCGGAACTGAAGCTGCTCTCCGCCAACTGAGCCGGACGCCGTGCTGACCCTGCACCGGCCGCTCGCCGACGAAGCCCGCTCGGTGCTGGTCGACGGCGGCCGGATCCTGGCCGCCGGGCCGTACGCCGAGCTGCACGCGGCCCACGGCGAGCGCGCCCGCGTCCGCGAGTGGAACGGCACGGTGGCGCCCGGCCGGTACGAGCCCGAAGCGGTGCGCCTGCTGGAGACCCTGTACTGGCCCGACCCGCGCGAGGCCGACGCGCTCGGCGCCGAGCCGCTGCCCGCCGCGTCCGTCTCGATGACGGACACCCGGTGGGGCGGCAGCGCCCGGCGCGGGCTCCAGCGGATGCTGGGGCGCGGGGTGACGGCGGTCGCCGGGCCGTTCACCCGGCCGCCGGTGCGGACCGCCGTCCAGCGCTCGGGCGTCCTGGTCGGACCGGCCCCCGCCGTCCTCGTCCCGGAGGCCCGCGCCGACTTCACCGTTCTCGCCGTTGACGGGAGCTGTCTGGCGACGGTGGTGGGCGGACGGCTCGTCTACCGGCGGGCATAAGTACGACTTTGGCGGTTGGCCGCACAGGACAGGTGCGGTGCGCTTACTCTCGGCTACGGAGAGAGAGGAGCGGCTGCCGCATGGTGAACTCCAAACAACTCGACCCCTGCGCTTCGCCGTTGGACTACTACGGCGCGGAGCTGCGCCGCCTGCGGGAGGCGGCGGGACTGAGACTCGCCGATCTGGGCGACATCGTCTTCTGCACGGGTTCGTTGATCGGCCAGATCGAGACGACCCTGAAGGTACCGACCCGAGACTTCTCGGCCCGCGTGGACGCCGCGCTGAACGCGGACGGGATGTTCTCGCGGCTGGTGGGACTGGTTCTGCGGAGCCAGTTGCCTACGTGGTTCCAGCCGTTCGCGGAGATGGAGTCGAAGGCGACGTACATCTCCACCTACCAAGCGCAGCTGGTGTATGGCCTGTTGCAGACACCGGAGTACGCCCGCGCCGTGCTGGGGGTACGGGAGGGCAACGACCTCGAAGCTCTGGTCGAAGCGAGGCTGGATCGCCAGCGCATCCTCGACAGACAGGATGCGCCACTGATGTGGGTGGTGCTGTCCGAGGCGGTGCTGCATCAAGAGGTCGGTGGCCACGACGTGATGCGCGGGCAACTGGCTCATCTGTTGGAGGTGCAGGACCGTGATTGGCTGCGGGTCCAGATCCTGCCCTTCGAGGTTGGCGCTCACACGGGCCTGATGGGCTCGTACACGATGCTGCGCTTCGACAGCGACCCGGACATCGTCTATACCGAGGACTTCGTCCAGGGTCATATGACGGCCAATCCGGAGGCCGTCAAGGAAGGTTCGCTCCGTTACGATCTCATGCAGGCTGCCGCTCTCTCCGTGAAGGAGTCGGCGGAGCTGATCGCCAGCGTGATGGAGGAGCGTTATGGGCAGCAGGCCGATCCCGGTGGACTCGCAGTGGCGTAAGTCCTCCTACAGCGGCGACACCGGAGGCGAGTGCATCGAGTGCGCGCCGCTGAACGGCGCGGCCTGGCGTAAGTCGTCGTACAGCGGTGACACCGGAGGCAACTGCATCGAATACGCCGACCTCACCGCGCACGTCGCCCTGCGCGACAGCAAGAACCCGGCCGGAGGCCACTTCTCCATCGCGCCGGAGGCGTTCGCGGTGTTCGTCGGCGCGGCGGCGCGGGGCGCGCTGTAGGCCCCGCGCGGGCTGCTGCAAGAATGACCAGGTGACCCGCGCATCCCTGGAGAAGCAGCCGCACGAAGTCGCCTCGATGTTCGACGGCGTGGCGGAACGGTACGACCTGACCAACGACATCCTGTCCCTCGGACAGGACCGCCGCTGGCGCAAGGAGGTCGCCAGAGCGGTCGACGCGCGGCCGGCGCAGAAGATCCTGGACCTCGCCGCCGGTACCGCCACCTCGTCCCTCCCCTTCACCCGCGCCGGGGCCTACGTCGTCCCGTGCGACTTCTCGCTGGGCATGCTCCAGGTCGGCAAGCGGCAGCACGCGTGGCTGCCGTTCACGGCGGGGGACGCGACGCGGCTGCCGTTCAAGGACGACGTGTTCGACGCCGTCACGATCTCCTTCGGGCTGCGCAACGTACAGGACTTCGACACCGCGCTGAGCGAGATGTACCGGGTGACCCGGCCGGGCGGACGCGTGGTGATCTGCGAGTTCTCGCACCCCACCTGGGCGCCGTTCCGCACGGTCTACACCGAGTACCTGATGCGGGCCCTGCCGTCCGTGGCGCGGGCGGTCTCCTCGAACCCGGACGCGTACGTCTACCTCGCCGAGTCCATCCGCGCCTGGCCCGACCAGCCGGCGCTGGCCGAGCGGCTGCGCGGGGCCGGCTGGTCGAAGGTGGCCTGGCGCAACCTCAGCGGCGGCATCGTGACGCTGCACCGCGGCTTCAAGCAGGACTGACCGGACTCCGGTCGCGGGCCGGGGGGACGGCCCGTCAGCCGGAGGCGCGGGGCCGCTGAATAGACTGGCCCGTGTCCAGTGCCGGCCGGCACGCAGACTTTTCGACCCTGGGGAGATCCCGCCGTGACCGTCGTGACTGAGCCCCTCTCCGACTCCCTCACCGGAAACACCGCCGACGTGATCGTGGTCGGCGCGGGCCCGGCCGGCTCCACCACCGCGTACCACCTCGCCCGGGCCGGCCTGGACGTGCTGCTGCTGGAGAAGACCGCGTTCCCGCGCGAGAAGGTCTGCGGCGACGGCCTCACCCCGCGCGCCGTCAAGCAGCTGGTCGCGATGGGGATCGACATCTCCGAAGAGGCGGGCTGGCTGCGCAACAAGGGGCTGCGCATCATCGGCGGCGGCGCCCGGCTCCAGCTGGACTGGCCGGACCTCGCCTCCTTCCCCGACTACGGACTCGTCCGCAAGCGCGACGACTTCGACGACCAGCTCGCCCGGCAGGCCCAGAAGGCGGGCGCCCGGCTCTACGAGCGCTGCAACGTGGGCGAGCCGATCGTCGACGACCGCACCGGCCGCATCACCGGCGTGAAGGCCAAGCTCGGCGAGGAGAAGCGCGAGGTCACCTTCCACGCGCCGCTGGTCGTCGCCGCCGACGGCAACTCCACCCGGCTCTCCCTGGCGATGGGTTTGCACCGCCGCGAGGACCGCCCGATGGGCGTCGCCGTGCGGACGTACTTCACCTCGCCGCGCCACGAGGACGACTACCTGGAATCCTGGCTGGAGCTGTGGGACCGGCGCGGCGCCCAGGACCGGCTGCTGCCCGGCTACGGCTGGATCTTCGGCATGGGCGACGGCACCTCGAACGTCGGCCTGGGCGTCCTCAACACCTCGGCCGCCTTCAAGGAACTGGACTGGCGCGAGATCCTGAAGGCCTGGTGCGCGTCCATGCCGGAGGACTGGGGCTACACCCCGGACAACATGACCGGCCCGATCCGCGGCGCGGCCCTGCCGATGGCCTTCAACCGCCAGCCCCACTACACGCGCGGCCTGCTCCTGGTCGGCGACGCCGGCGGCCTGGTCAACCCCTTCAACGGCGAGGGCATCGCCTACGCCATGGAGTCCGGCCAGATCGCCGCCGAGGTCATCGTCCAGGCCCACTCGCGCGCCACGCCCGCCCAGCGCGAACTGGCCCTCCAGCGCTACCCGCGCGTCCTGAAGGACACCTACGGCGGCTACTACACGCTCGGCCGCGCCTTCGTGAAGCTCATCGGCAACCCGAAGGTCATGCAGATGGCCGCCCAGCGCGGTCTGACCCACCCGGTGCTGATGAAGTTCACCCTCAAACTCCTCGCCAACCTCACCGACCCGACCGGCGGCGACGCGATGGACCGCATCATCAACGGCCTGAGCAAGGTCGCCCCCAAGGCGTGAACGCCCACTCAGATGGTCGTCGTGCCGCACGAGGAGTCATACCGGCGGTGGTGCTCGTCGTCTGCGCTTTGGTGGCCGGCGGCATCACGGCGTGGTTCGTGTCGCGAGACGACTCGCCGGACTTCTGTCGCGGGCTCGCGAAGGACGACAGGGTCCGGTCGCTCCTGACCGCGGCCCACCAGAGCGGGACGGACTGTGCGGCCCTGGGCGACGCGTTCAAGAAGGCGGCGCTGCGCGAAGGCCACGAGAAGCACTCGGTCGGGCAGGCGCAGGCGATGAAGGACGCGTTGCTCGCCGTCGACGACCGTATGCGGAAGTCCGGTACCACGTCCCTCGACGAAAAGCTGTCCGTCCCGCTGGCCGAAACGGTCGCGGACTACTCCGACGACGTCTACGGGATCCTGGCGCCGGGCAGCCTCGACTACTCGAAGCATGACGCGCCGTCGGACCCGCCGTGGGTGGACGGGTCCGGCGCGCACGTGTCCGTTCTCCAGAAGTCCCTGATGCGCGTCCTGCGGGGCGTGTCCGCCACCCCGGCCGCCTATGCCGAACTTCGTACGGGTGTTACTCGCTCGGCTGCTCACGCACTCGTCACGACACCTGAGAGCGCGGTGAACGCCGCCGACTACTCGGGGGCCGAGGGACCTTCGGCGCCGAAGGCGAACGCCTGGGTCCTGGGCGCCCTGGACGCCGTGGCCGATGACGTCACCGGCGATCTCGCGAAGGAGCGTGCGGCGGACTGGCGCAAGGGTGTCTTCGTCCGCCTGACCCAGGAGACTGCCGAGAGCGGCACGCCGTACGGAAGTGACCGTGAACGGGACATCGTCGTCGCCTGGCAGAAGGGTCTGGCATCGGTCGGCGACGGTGGTCTCGTCACGCGGTTGCGGGGACAGGGGCCTGTGCTGGTGAAGGCGTGGGGCGAAGGCATCTCGCTCAGCGCGAGCAGGATCTCCGCGCTCTCGGATGCCGCGCGGTTCAGCGCGGAGAGCGCCCGCGGCACCTGGTCGCACGACCTCGGCTGATCCGCAGGAGGCCGGGGCCTCCGCCTACGCGGCCCGCTCCGACCGGCACAACCGGTGCAACCGGGTGAAACACGCCAACCGGTCCGATCGGCTCAACTGCTCAAACCACCCAAACCGCCCGAACCGGCAACGCCGGAAGGGCCGCTGCCCCCGAGCGGCTGCGGCCCTTCACCCCGTACGGCTCTGCGGCGCCCTCAGAGCACCCGCACCGCGCCGGTCGGCGGGTCGTACGACAGCGGCTTCTCCACGACGCCGCTGGAGGGGTTCTGCGCGCCGACGAACATACCGTCGCCGACGTAGACCGCCACGTGGTACGCGCTGCCCGCGCCGCCCCAGTAGAGGATGTCGCCCGGCTGGAGGTTGGACAGCCCCACCTGGGTGCCGGCCGTCGACTGGTCCTGGGAGACGCGCGGCAGGCTGATGCCCACCTGCTTGAAGGCGGTCTGGACCAGGCCGGAGCAGTCGTACGCGGACGGGCCGGTGGCGCCGGAGACGTACGCCTTGCCGATCTGCGACTTCACGAACGAGACGATCGCGGCGGCCGAACCGGTCGCCGACGAGCCGCCGGTGACGGTGTCGCCGCTGGTGCCGGTACCGGCGTCGGAACCCGTGCCGGAGCCGGAGCCGGAGTCGTCGCTGCCGCCGCCGGTCGAGTAGGCGG
Organism: Streptomyces similanensis; assembly: GCF_039543625.1. NCBI lineage: Bacteria > Bacillati > Actinomycetota > Actinomycetes > Kitasatosporales > Streptomycetaceae > Streptomyces > Streptomyces similanensis. The sequence continues at coordinate 68,935 of NZ_BAABKC010000141.1, forward strand.
TGAGGGTCATGCGCTGCGTGTCGCGCGAGGCGCGCTCGGCGGCGGCCTTGCGGGCGGCGGCCTCGGCCTTCTTCTTGGCGGCCGCCGCCTTCTTCTTCGCCTCGGCGAGGTCCGACTTGGCCTGCTTCGCGGCGTTCGCGGAGGCGGTGTCACGCTCCGCCTGGAGCTGGTAGTTCGCGGCGGCCTGCTGCGTGGCGTCCGCCGACTGGGCGACCTGAGCGGCCAGGTCGGCCGTCAGCGTGGGCAGTTCGAGGGTCTGGGTGACCGGCTCGGCCGCGTTGGCCGAGGAGGCCGACGCACCGGCCACGGCCAGCGTGCCCAGGACGCCACCGGCGACTCCGGCCCGCATCGCGATTTTCGACGCGCTACGGCGGGGCTTCCGGTGGCTGCGTATGTGAGCGGTGTGGGACATGGGAACAACGGGTACCAGGGGCTCCTTCATATCTTCAAGAAACGTGTGCTGCGCCACATTTGCTCAATCAGGGGTGCGAACGCCGGGCGTGTCGCCCTTTATTGACGCCGTAACGGACAAACGGGGCACTCGTGATCATGCCTGTGATCATGGTCTTTCGCTGTTACGTCCGAATTGCCCCGCGCCTACCATTGGTTGAGACCGTTGGCCAAGCCCGGTTCTCAGAGTCCTCTCATGGGTGTGGCGGAGGTCACGGAACGGTCACCGCACCGTCCTGCGTCCGCGCGTCGCGCGCGCTCCTGCCGACTGACGGCCACTGCGGGCGACTTGTCCGATCGGATGACTAAAAACCCATTTGCCACTTCCGTCGCACCCGCCACACCGGTCCCGCGAGCTTGTGAAGCCGCGAACGTGTCCACTTTCCGTTCCGGCGTCCCTCCGAGGTGTGAAAAGCGGCCCTATATCAAGGTCTTGACGCCGACTGCCACTTTGCGCCGGACGCCGGTCATCTGATAGTGCACACCCCGTCCGACCTGCAAAGACGAGGTCAAATGTCACCTTTGGTGATCGCTCGTGTGCTTCCAGTGTGAAGATCGAAGCTCATCCGACTTCATGATCCTTCGTCAGGTGGTGGAGATCACAAAGCTTGTGGAATACCCCGTGTCGCAGATCACAGAGTCGCAGGCATAGGATGCCCTGCAGTTGGGCTTGTGACCTGCTTCACATGTTCTCGATCTTCGCCGGGACGGGCGGGGGCGGTGGACGCGTGAGACGGCCAGGGAGTCCACACCGCCAGCAGTCAGTGCCGACTGAGAGGAGCGAGGAGCGGTGAACGCTTATGCGCCCATCCTCGTACTGGGAGCCCTCGGGGCAGGCTTTGCGATCTTCTCCGTGGTCATGGCCACGCTGATCGGACCGAAGCGGTACAACCGCGCCAAACTCGAAGCCTACGAGTGCGGTATCGAGCCGACCCCCACGCCGGCCGGCGGCGGGCGCTTCCCCATCAAGTACTACCTGACGGCGATGCTCTTCATCGTCTTCGACATCGAGATCGTCTTCCTCTACCCCTGGGCCGTCACCTTCGACGCCCTGGGTGTTTTCGGGCTCGTGGAGATGCTGCTCTTCGTGCTCACCGTCTTCGTCGCCTACGCGTACGTATGGCGGCGCGGCGGCCTGGAATGGGACTGAGGGGCCATAGAGACATGGGACTCGAAGAAAAGCTGCCGAGCGGATTCCTGCTCACCACCGTCGAGCAGGCCGCGGGCTGGGTGCGCAAGGCGTCCGTCTTCCCGGCCACCTTCGGCCTGGCCTGCTGCGCGATCGAGATGATGACCACCGGCGCCGGCCGCTATGACCTGGCCCGCTTCGGCATGGAGGTCTTCCGCGGCTCGCCCCGCCAGGCCGACCTGATGATCGTGGCCGGCCGGGTCAGCCAGAAGATGGCGCCCGTACTGCGGCAGGTCTACGACCAGATGCCCAACCCCAAGTGGGTGATCTCCATGGGCGTCTGCGCCTCCTCGGGCGGCATGTTCAACAACTACGCGATCGTCCAGGGCGTCGACCACATCGTCCCCGTCGACATCTACCTGCCCGGCTGCCCGCCGCGCCCGGAGATGCTGATGGACGCGATCCTCAAGCTCCACCAGAAGATCCAGTCCACCAAGCTCGGCGTGAACGCGGAGGAAGCGGCCCGCGAGGCGGAGGAGGCGGCGCTCAAGGCCCTGCCCACGATCGAGATGAAGGGGCTGCTGCGGTGAGCGACGCGAACGGCACCCAGGGTGCGGGCGGCGGGAACGGCTCCGCCAACGGGGCCAACCCCGAGAAGGACCTGTCCGCCGACAACCTGCCCGGCCGGCGCGGCCAGGGCGGCGAGGAGGTCCGCGTCCAGCGCGGCATGTTCGGCGCGAACAACGGCGGCGACACCTCCGGCTACGGCGGCCTGGTCCGCTCGATCCGGCTGCCCGGACCGGCCGCCCGGCCCTACGGCGGCTGGTTCGACGAGGTCGCCGACGAACTCGAAGGCGCCCTGGAGGAACAGGGCCTGCTGCCCGGCAACGCCATCGAGAAGACGGTCGTCGACCGCGGCGAACTCACCTTCCACATCGAACGCGAGCACCTGCCGCGCGTCGCCCGCACCCTGCGCGACGACCCCGCCCTGCGGTTCGAACTGTGCACCGGCGTCAGCGGCGTCCACTACCCGCACGACAAGGGCCGCGAGCTGCACGCCGTCTACCACCTGCGCTCGATCACCCACAACCGGCTGATCCGGCTGGAGGTCAGCGCCCCCGACGGCGACCGGCACATCCCCTCGCTGGTCCCCGTCTACCCGACCAACGACTGGCACGAGCGCGAGACCTGGGACTTCTTCGGGATCGTCTTCGACGGCCACCCGGCGCTGACCCGGATCATGATGCCGGACGACTGGCAGGGTCACCCGCAGCGCAAGGACTACCCCCTCGGCGGCATCCCCGTCGAGTACAAGGGCGCCCAGATCCCGGCTCCGGACCAGCGGAGGTCGTACTCGTGAGCACATCGCACGCCTCCCCGAGGGAGACCACGGAAGGCACCGTCTACACGGTCACCGGCGGCGACTGGGACGAGGTCGTCCAGTCCGCCGCCCGCGCCGACGACGAGCGCATCGTCGTCAACATGGGCCCCCAGCACCCCTCCACCCACGGAGTGCTGCGGCTGATCCTGGAGATCGAGGGCGAGACCGTCACCGAGGCCCGCTGCGGCATCGGCTACCTGCACACCGGCATCGAGAAGAACCTCGAGTTCCGCACGTGGACGCAGGGCACCACGTTCGTGACGCGCATGGACTACCTGACGTCCTTCTTCAACGAGACCGCCTACTGCCTCGCCGTCGAGAAGCTCCTCGGCGTCGAGGACCAGATCACCGAGCGCGCCAAGATCATCCGGGTGCTCCTGATGGAGCTGAACCGGCTCTCCTCCCACCTGGTGTGCATCGCCACCGGCGGCATGGAGCTCGGCGCCACCACGATCATGATCTACGGCTTCCGCGACCGGGAGATGATCCTCGACATCTACGAGCTGGTCACGGGCCTGCGGATGAACCACGCCTACATCCGGCCCGGCGGACTCGCCCAGGACCTGCCGCCCGGCGCGGTGGACCGGATCCGCGAGTTCGTGAAGAAGATGCAGAAGAACCTCCCGGAGTACGACAAGCTCGCCACCGGGAACCCCATCTTCAAGGCCCGCATGCAGGACGTCGGCTACCTCGACCTGGCCGGCTGCATGGCCCTCGGCGCCACCGGCCCGATCCTGCGCTCCACCGGCCTGCCGCACGACCTGCGCAAGACACAGCCGTACTGCGACTACGAGACGTACGACTTCGACGTCCCCACCACCGACACCTGCGACGCCTACGGCCGCTTCCTGATCCGGCTGGAGGAGATGCACCAGTCGCTGCGGATCGTCGAGCAGTGCCTGGACCGGCTCCAGCCCGGCCCGGTCATGGTCGCCGACAAGAAGATCGCCTGGCCCGCCCAGCTCGCCCTGGGCCCCGACGGGCTCGGCAACTCCCTCGACCACATCAAGAAGATCATGGGCACCTCCATGGAGGCCCTGATCCACCACTTCAAGCTGGTCACCGAGGGCTTCCGCGTCCCGCCCGGCCAGGCGTACACGGCGGTCGAGTCGCCCAAGGGCGAACTCGGCGTGCACGCCGTCTCCGACGGCGGCACCCGCCCCTTCCGGGTCCACTTCCGCGACCCGTCCTTCACCAACCTTCAGGCCATGGCGGCGATGTGCGAGGGCGGCCAGGTCGCCGACGTCATCGTCGCCGTCGCCTCCATCGACCCCGTGATGGGAGGCGTCGACCGGTGACCACCTCTTCTTCCCCGCGGGCCGGGCAGGGCGTCAGCCTGGGCATGCCCGAACTGCCCGCGCCCGGCTACCCGGACGACGTCCGCGACCGGCTGGAGCGCGACGCGCGCGAGATCATCGCCCGCTACCCCGACTCCCGCTCCGCCCTCCTGCCGCTGCTGCACCTCGTGCAGGCCGAGGAGGGACACGTCACGCGCACCGGCATGGCGTTCTGCGCCGACGTGCTCGGCCTGACCACGGCCGAGGTCACCGCGGTCGCCACCTTCTACACCATGTACCGGCGCAAGCCGTCCGGCGACTACCAGGTCGGGGTGTGCACCAACACCCTGTGCGCGGTGATGGGCGGCGACGCCATCTTCGAGGCCCTCCAGGAGCACCTGGGCGTCGGCAACGGCGAGACCACCGACGACGGCAAGGTCACCCTGGAGCACATCGAGTGCAACGCGGCCTGCGACTTCGCGCCGGTCGTGATGGTCAACTGGGAGTTCTTCGACAACCAGACCCCGGCCGGCGCCAAACACCTCGTCGACGACCTGCGCGCCGGCCGCCCGGTGACGCCGACCCGCGGCGCCCCGCTGTGCACCTTCAAGGAGACCGCCCGCATCCTGGCCGGCTTCCCCGACGAGCGCGAAGGCGCCGCCGACGCCGGCGGCAGCGCGGGCCACGCCTCCCTGGCCGGCCTGCGCCTGGCCCGCGGCGAGACCGCCCCCGCGCGCGTGGTCCACCCCCGCGAGGGCGGCCCGCACGACACGCCGCGGGACGCACCGCGGGACGCCGCCGGACACCGGCCGTCGCCGGCGGAGCACCTCAGCTCGCACGACGCGCCACAGGACACATCGGCCTCCGACCCGGCCCACCCGGCCGGACCCGCCGCCGAGGAGGGGGAGTGATGACGGTGTCCACCAACTACGAGGGCGCCTCCCAGCCCGAGGCCGGGGGAGGATCGAGCCCCGAGAAGCTGCTGGCGCCCGTGCTGTCGGCCTTCTGGGACGAGGACCGCTCCTGGACGCTTGACGTGTACCGCGCGCACGACGGCTACGAGGGCCTGCGCAAGGCGCTCGCCATGTCGCCGGACGACCTGATCGCGTACGTGAAGGACTCCGGACTGCGCGGCCGCGGCGGCGCGGGCTTCCCGACCGGCATGAAGTGGCAGTTCATCCCGCAGGGCGACGGCAAACCGCACTATCTGGTGGTCAACGCCGACGAGTCGGAGCCGGGCACCTGCAAGGACATCCCGCTCCTCCTCGCGAACCCGCACAGCCTCATCGAGGGCATCGTGATCGCGTGCTACGCCATCAGGTCGTCGCACGCCTTCATCTATCTGCGCGGCGAAGTCGTCCCCGTGCTGCGGCGGCTGCACTCGGCCGTGCGCGAGGCCTACGCGGCCGGCTACCTCGGCGAGAACGTCCTGGGCAGCGGACTGAACCTCGACATCACCGTGCACGCCGGCGCCGGGGCGTACATCTGCGGCGAGGAGACCGCGCTGCTGGACTCGCTCGAAGGCCGCCGCGGACAACCGCGGCTGCGTCCCCCCTTCCCCGCCGTCGCGGGCCTCTACGCGTGCCCGACTGTGGTGAACAACGTCGAGTCGATCGCGTCGGTTCCCGCCATCCTCAAAAACGGCAAGGACTGGTTCAGGTCCATGGGCAGCGAGAAGTCCCCGGGCTTCACGCTGTACTCGCTCAGTGGCCACGTCGCGAGCCCCGGCCAGTACGAGGCCCCGCTCGGCATCACCCTGCGCCAGCTGCTCGACATGAGCGGCGGCATGCGGCCCGGCCACCGGCTGAAGTTCTGGACGCCGGGCGGCTCCTCCACCCCGATGTTCACCGAGGAGCACCTCGACGTGCCCCTGGACTACGAGGGCGTCGGCGCGGCCGGCTCCATGCTCGGCACCAAGGCCCTCCAGTGCTTCGACGAGACCACCTGCGTGGTGCGGGCCGTCACCCGGTGGACCGAGTTCTACGCCCACGAGTCGTGCGGCAAGTGCACCCCGTGCCGTGAGGGCACGTACTGGCTGGTGCAGCTGCTGCGGGACATCGAGGCCGGCAAGGGCCGCACCAGCGACCTCGACAAGCTCGCCGACATCGCCGACAACATCAACGGCAAGTCCTTCTGCGCCCTCGGCGACGGCGCCGCCTCGCCGATCTTCTCCTCCCTCAAGTACTTCCGGGCGGAGTACGAGGAGCACATCACGGGCCGCGGCTGCCCCTTCGACCCGGCCAGGTCGACGGCCTGGGCGGACCAGCACACGGAGGTGCGCGCATGACCGTGACCACCAACGCCCCCTCCTCGGGCGGCGCGGCGGCGCCCCCGCCGGAAGACCTCGTCACGCTGACGATCGACGGAACGGAGATCAGCGTGCCCAAGGGCACCCTGGTCATCCGGGCCGCCGAACAGCTCGGCATCGAGATCCCCCGGTTCTGCGACCACCCGCTGCTCGACCCGGCCGGCGCCTGCCGCCAGTGCATCGTCGAGGTCGAGGGCCAGCGCAAGCCGATGGCGTCGTGCACCATCACCTGCACCGACGGGATGGTGGTCAAGACCCACCTCACCTCGCCGGCCGCCGAGAAGGCCCAGCACGGCGTGATGGAGCTGCTGCTCATCAACCACCCGCTGGACTGCCCGGTCTGCGACAAGGGCGGCGAGTGCCCGCTCCAGAACCAGGCCATGTCGCACGGCAACGCCGAGTCCCGCTTCGAGGGCAGGAAGCGGACGTACGAGAAGCCGGTGCCGATCTCCACGCAGGTGCTGCTGGACCGCGAGCGGTGCGTGCTGTGCGCGCGCTGCACCCGCTTCTCCAACCAGGTCGCCGGCGACCCGATGATCGAACTGATCGAACGGGGCGCGCTCCAGCAGGTCGGCACCGGCGAGGGCGACCCGTTCGAGTCGTACTTCTCCGGCAACACCATCCAGATCTGCCCGGTCGGCGCGCTCACCTCCGCCGCCTACCGGTTCCGCTCGCGCCCCTTCGACCTGGTCTCCTCGCCGACCGTGTGCGAGCACTGCTCCGGCGGCTGCGCGACCCGCACCGACCACCGGCGCGGCAAGGTCATGCGGCGGCTCGCCGCCAACGACCCCGAGGTCAACGAGGAGTGGATCTGCGACAAGGGACGCTTCGCGTTCCGCTACGCGCAGACCAAGGACCGGCTGACCACCCCGCTGGTGCGCAGCCCCGAGGGCGAACTCGTGCCGGCCTCCTGGCCGGAGGCGCTGGAGATCGCCGCTCAGGGGCTGCTCGCCTCGCGCGGCCGCACCGGCGTCCTCACCGGCGGCCGGCTCACCGTCGAGGACGCCTACGCGTACAGCAAGTTCGCGCGGGTGGCGCTCGACACCAACGACATCGACTTCCGGGCGCGCGTGCACAGCGGCGAGGAGGCCGACTTCCTGGCCGCCCGCGTCGCCGGGCGCGGCAAGGACGTCGACGGCACGGGCGTCACCTACACGGCGCTGGAGCAGGCGCCCGCCGTGCTGCTTGTCGGATTCGAGTCCGAGGAGGAGGCGCCCGGCGTCTTCCTGAGGCTGCGCAAGGCGTGGCGCAAGCACGGACAGCGGGTGTTCGCACTGGCCACGCACGCCACCCGGGGCCTGGAGAAGGCCGGCGGCACGCTGCTGCCGGCCGCGCCCGGCACCGAGACCGAATGGCTGGACGCGCTGGCCGACGACGCCGGCCTGGAGGACGCCGGCAGCCAGGCCGCGCGGGCGCTGCGCGCCGAGGGCGCCGTCCTCGTCGTCGGCGAACGGCTCGCCTCCGTGGCGGGCGGCCTGACCGCCGCCGTGCGGACCGCGGCCGCCACCGGCGCGCACCTGGTGTGGATCCCGCGCCGGGCGGGCGAGCGGGGCGCGATCGAGGCGGGCGCGCTGCCGTCGCTGCTGCCGGGCGGCCGCCCGGCCACCGACCCGCGCGCGCGGGAGGAGGTCGCCGCCGTCTGGGGCGTGGCCGACCTCCCGCACCGCTACGGCCGCGACACCGGCCAGATCGTCCAGGCCGCCGCCGACGGCGAGCTCCAGGCGCTGCTGGTGGCCGGCGTGGAGGTCGCCGACCTGCCCGACCCGGCCCGCGCGCGGGCCGCGCTGGCCGAGGTGGGCTTCCTGGTCTCCCTGGAGCTGCGGCCCAGCGAGGTCAGCGAGCACGCCGACGTGGTCCTGCCGGTGGCCGCCGTCGCCGAGAAGGCCGGCAGCTTCCTCAACTGGGAGGGCAGGGTGCGCTTCTTCGAGGCCGCCCTCAAGCCCGACCAGATGACCCGCAGGCTCGCCCCCGGCGACCTCAGGGTGCTCCAGATGCTGGCCGACACCATGGACGTGCACCTGGGGCTGCCGGACCTCAGGACCGCGCACGCCGAACTGGACCGGCTCGGCGCCTGGCGCGGGCCGCGCGCCGACGACCCGGCCGAGAGCGCGGGCGCGCTGCCCCGCCCGGCCGCCGGGGAGGCCGTGCTCGCCGGGCACCGGCTGCTGCTGGACCACGGCCTCCTCCAGGAGGGCGACGAGGCGCTGGCCGGCACCCGGCACGCCGCACGCGCGCGCGTCTCGGCCGCCACCGCCGCCGAGGCGGGTGTCGCCGACGGCGAGCCGCTCGCCGTGACCGGCCCCGCCGGGGCGATCGAACTCCCGCTGGAGATCACTGACATGCCCGACCGGGTGGTGTGGCTCCCGCTGAACTCCGTCGGCTCCGGCGTCGCCTCCGACACCGGGGCGCGGCCCGGCTCCCTCGTCCGCATCGGCCCGGCGCCGCGCGCGGCCGGGGTCCACAAGGAGGTGGAGGCATGAGGTCGTCCCTCGCCGCGGAGAACCTCTCGATGTTCGGCACCGATCCCTGGTGGCTGGTCGTCGTCAAGGCGGTGTTCTGCTTCGCCTTCCTGATGGTGACGGTGCTGTTCTCCATCGTCTGGGAGCGCAAGGTCGTCGCCTGGATGCAGCTGCGCGTCGGCCCCAACCGGCACGGCCCCTGGGGCATGCTCCAGTCGCTCGCCGACGGCATCAAGCTGATGCTGAAGGAGGACCTGGTCGTCAAGCGCGCGGACAAGGTCGTCTACGTCCTCGCGCCGGTCGTCGCGGCCATCCCGGCCTTCATGGCGATCGCGGTCATCCCCTTCGGGCCCGCGGACAACGAGGTCTCCGTCTTCGGGCACCGCACGGCGATGCAGCTGACCGACCTGCCGATCGCGATGCTCTACATCCTCGCGGTCGCCTCGGTCGGCATCTACGGCATCGTCCTGGCCGGCTGGAGCTCCGGCTCCACCTATCCGCTCCTGGGCGGTCTGCGCTCCTGCGCGCAGATGATCTCCTACGAGATCGCGATGGGCGCCGCGTTCGCCTCGGTGTTCCTGTACTCGGGCTCCATGTCGACGTCCACGATCGTCGAACAGCAGCACGACCGCTGGTACATCCTGCTGCTGCCGGTCTCCTTCGTGCTCTACATCGTCACCATGGTCGGCGAGACCAACCGCGCCCCCTTCGACATGCCGGAGTCCGAGGGCGACCTGGTCGGCGGCTTCAACACCGAGTACTCCTCGATCAAGTTCGCGATGTTCATGCTCGCCGAGTACGTCAACATGGTGACCGTCTCGGCCGTCTCCACCACGCTCTTCCTGGGCGGCTGGCGGGCGCCCTGGCCGATCAGCACCTTCTGGGAGGGCGCCAACCACGGCTGGTGGCCGCTGCTCTGGTTCGTGATCAAGGTGCAGCTGCTGCTGTTCTTCTTCATCTGGCTGCGCGGCACGCTCCCGCGGGTGCGCTACGACCAGCTGATGAAGCTCGGCTGGAAGGTGCTCATCCCGGTCTCCGTGGTCTGGCTGATGCTCGTCGCCACGGTGCGGACCCTGCGCAACCAGCACTACGACTTCGCCGACATCGCCCTCTACGTCGGCGGCGGCGTCCTGGCCCTGCTGGTGCTGTCCTTCGTCGCCGACATGTTCCGCGAGAAGGCGAAGACGGACGAGCGGGACGTGTCCGAGCCCGCCGGGGCCGCCGGATTCGACCCGATGGCCGGCGGATTCCCCGTGCCGCCGCTGCCCGGACAGGAGCTGCCGCCGGTGCCCCGGCGCCGCTCGCACCGGGAGCGGGAGCTGATTGTCAGTGGTGGGCCGGACACTGTCAGTGACGGAACTCTGGAGGGAAAGGAGGCGTCCGATGGCTGAGGAACCCCAGGAGACCAAGCCCGGTTTCCAGAACCCGGTGGCCGGCTTCGGCGTGACCTTCAAGGCCATGTTCAAGAAGCGGCTGACCGAGCAGTACCCGGAGCAGAAGAAGACCACCGCTCCGCGGTTCCACGGACGGCACCAGCTCAACCGCCATCCGGACGGCCTGGAGAAGTGCGTCGGCTGCGAGCTGTGCGCCTGGGCCTGTCCCGCCGACGCCATCTACGTCGAGGGCGCCGACAACACCGACGAGGAGCGCTACTCGCCGGGCGAGCGCTACGGCCGCGTCTACCAGATCAACTACGCCCGCTGCATCCTGTGCGGCCTGTGCATCGAGGCGTGTCCCACGCGCGCGCTGACGATGACCAACGACTTCGAGCTGGCCGACTCCAGCCGCGCCAACCTCATCTACACCAAGGAGCAGCTGCTCGCCGGTCTGGAGGAGGGCATGGTCGACTCGCCGCACGCCCTCTACCCCGGCACCGACGAACAGGACTACTACCGGGGCCTGGTGACCGAGGCCGCGCCGGGCACCGAGCGGCAGACCGCCGTCTCCAAGGGCGAGACGCCCGCGGACGAGGGGGTGGACGCATGAGCGCGCAGCTCGCCGCCTACGCCACCTCCACCGGGGAGGCGTTCCAGTTCTGGGTGCTGGGCACCGTGGCGGTGCTCGGCGCCCTGGGCACCGTCCTGATGCGCAAGGCCGTGCACAGCGCCCTGTGCCTGGCTGGCACCATGATCGTCCTCGCGGTGTTCTACCTGGCCAACGGCGCCTACTTCCTCGGCATCGTGCAGATCGTCGTCTACACCGGCGCGATCATGATGCTGTTCCTGTTCGTGGTGATGCTCGTCGGCGTGACCGCGGCGGACTCCCTGAAGGAGACCATCAAGGGGCAGCGCTGGCTGGCCCTGCTGTGCGGTCTCGGCTTCGGCGTCCTGCTCTTCGCGGGCATCGCCAACGCCTCCCTGAAGGACTTCGCCGGCGCCGGCAAGGCCAACGCGAACGGCAACGTGGAGGGCCTGGCGACCCTCATCTTCACCCGCTACGTCTACGCGTTCGAACTCACCGGCGCCCTGCTGATCACGGCCACCATCGGCGCGATGGTGCTCACCCACCGCGAGCGCACCGAGCGTGCCAAGAGCCAGCGCGAGCTGGCCGAGCAGCGCGTGCGCGAGGGCAAGCACCTGCCGCCGCTGCCCGCCCCCGGCGTCTACGCCCGGCACAACGCCGTGGACGTCGCCGGCCTGCTGCCCGACGGCACGCCCTCGGAGCTGACCGTCAGCAGGACGCTGCGCGAGCGCGGCCAGATCCGGGACGTCTCGGCCGAGGCGCTGAGCGACCTGAAGGCCATCGAGCAGCGCGCCGAAGAGCGCCTGGAGCGCACCGGGAACGAACCGGCCCGCTCCCGGCGGACCGAGGAGGCGTCGAAGTGAACCCCGTCAACTACCTCTACCTCGCCGCCCTGCTGTTCACGATCGGCGCCACCGGCGTGCTGATCCGGCGCAACGCCATCGTGGTGTTCATGTGCGTCGAGCTGATGCTGAACGCCTGCAACCTCGCGTTCGTCGTCTTCTCCCGCATGCACGGCAACCTCGACGGGCAGATCATCGCCTTCTTCACGATGGTCGTCGCCGCAGCGGAGGTCGTGGTCGGACTCGCGATCATCGTGTCGCTGTTCCGTTCCCGCCACTCGGCCTCGGTCGACGACGCCAGCCTGATGAAGCTGTAAGGGGTCGGATCCATCGTGGAGAACCTGATTGCGCTGCTGATCGCGGCGCCCCTGCTCGGAGCGGCCGTCCTCCTGGTCGGCGGCCGGCGCCTGGACGCCGTCGGCCACTGGCTCGGCACCCTGCTCGCGGCCGCCTCCTTCGGGATCGGCCTGGTCCTCTTCGCCGACCTGCTCGGCAAGGGCGCCGAACACCGCACGCTCGTCCAGCACCTGTTCAGCTGGATCCCGGTGGCCGGCTTCCAGGCCGACGTCACCTTCCGGCTCGACCAGCTGTCGATGACGTTCGTACTGCTGATCACCGGCGTCGGCTCGCTGATCCACCTGTACTCCATCGGGTACATGGCGCACGACGAGCGGCGCCGCCGCTTCTTCGGCTACCTCAACCTGTTCCTCGCGGCGATGCTGCTGCTGGTCCTCGCCGACAACTACCTGCTGCTGTACGTCGGCTGGGAGGGCGTCGGTCTCGCCTCCTACCTGCTGATCGGCTTCTGGCAGCACAAGCCCAGCGCCGCCACCGCCGCGAAGAAGGCGTTCCTGGTCAACCGCGTCGGCGACATGGGCCTGTCGATCGCGATCATGCTGATGTTCACCACGTTCGGCACCTTCGCCTTCGGCCCGGTCCTCGCCCACACCGGCGACACCGGCGAGGGCAAGCTCACCGCCATCGCCCTGATGCTGCTGCTCGCCGCCTGCGGCAAGTCCGCCCAGGTGCCGCTCCAGTCCTGGCTCGGCGACGCGATGGAGGGCCCGACCCCGGTCTCCGCCCTCATCCACGCCGCCACCATGGTCACCGCGGGCGTCTACCTCATCGTCCGCTCCGCGGCGATCTTCAACGCGGCGCCCGACGCGCAGCTCGTCGTCACCGTGGTCGGCGCGGTCACCCTCCTGTTCGGCGCCATCGTCGGTTGCGCCAAGGACGACATCAAGAAGGCGCTGGCCGGCTCGACCATGTCGCAGATCGGCTACATGGTGCTGGCCGCCGGACTCGGCCCGATCGGCTACGTCTTCGCGATCATGCACCTGGTGACGCACGGCTTCTTCAAGGCCGGGCTGTTCCTCGGCGCGGGCTCGGTCATGCACGGCATGAACGACGAGGTCGACATGCGCAAGTACGGCGGCCTGCGCAAGTACATGCCGGTCACCTTCATCACCTTCGGCCTCGGCTACCTCGCCATCATCGGCTTCCCGGGCCTGTCCGGCTTCTTCTCCAAGGACAAGATCATCGAGGCGGCCTTCGCCAAGGGCGGCACCCAGGGCTGGATCCTCGGCGGCACGGCCCTGCTCGGCGCGGCCATCACGGCGTTCTACATGACGCGCGTGATGCTGATGACGTTCTTCGGCGAGGAGCGCTGGCGCGACCGGCCCACCGCCTCCCCGGCCGAGCCCGACGTGGAGCCGGCCGCCGAGGAGCGCGGCGCGCACAGTGAGCCGCACCCGCACGAGTCGCCCAAGGTCATGACGATCCCGATGATCGTGCTGGCCGTCGGATCGGTCTTCGGCGGCGCGTTCTTCAGCATCGGCGACCGCTTCCTGCACTGGCTGGAGCCGGTCACCGGGCACAGCGAGGGCGACTCGCCGCTCAGCGCCGCGACCGTCACCGGCGCCACCATGGTCTGCCTGGTGGTCGGCGTCGCCCTCGCCTGGTTCCAGTACGGCCGCAAGCCCGTCCCGGCCGTCGCCCCGCGCGGCTCGCTGCTCACCCGGGCCGCCCGGCGCGACCTGCTCCAGGACGACTTCAACCACGTCGTCCTGGTCCGCGGCGGCGAACACCTGACGCGGTCGCTGGTCTACGTCGACCACACCCTGGTCGACGGCGTCGTCAACGGCACCGCGGCCTCCATGGGCGGCCTGTCCGGGCGGATGCGCCGGCTCCAGAACGGCTTCGCGCGCTCCTACGCGGTCTCGATGTTCGGCGGCGCGGCACTCCTGGTCGCCGCGACCCTGCTGATGAGGGCGGTCTGATACCGATGTCCTTTCCCCTGCTGACAGCGACGGCGGTGCTCCCGGCCCTCGGGGCCGTCGCCACGGCCGCCGTACCGGCCGCCCGACGCACCGCCGCCAAGTGGCTCGCGCTGCTCGTCTCGCTGGCCACGCTCGCCCTGGCGGTCACCGTCCTGGTCCGCTTCGACCCGGACGGCGCCCGCTTCCAGCTCACCGAGTCGCACTCCTGGATCGCGGCCTTCGGGGTCCGCTACGAACTGGGCGTGGACGGCATCGGCGTGGCGCTCGTCGCGCTGACGGCGCTGCTGATGCCGTTCGTGATCCTGGCCGGCTGGAACGACGCCGACCCCCTGGAGACCGGCAGCCGCCGCTGGCGGCCGACCCAGGGCTTCTTCGCGCTGATCCTGGCCGTCGAGGCGATGGTGATCATCTCCTTCGAGGCCACCGACGTCTTCCTCTTCTACATCTTCTTCGAAGCCATGCTGATCCCGATGTACTTCCTCATCGGCGGCTTCGGCGACCGCGCCCACGAGCACGGCGAGGAGACGGCGGCCACCCAGCGGTCCTACGCGGCGGTGAAGTTCCTGCTCTACAACCTGGCCGGCGGTCTGATCATGCTGGCCGCGGTGATCGGGCTGTACGTGGTCGCCGGGAACTTCTCGCTCGCCGAGATCGCCCAGGCCCGCGCCAGCGGCTCGCTGCACATGGCGACCAACACCGAACGCTGGCTGTTCCTCGGCTTCTTCTTCGCCTTCGCGGTCAAGGCCCCGCTGTGGCCGCTGCACACCTGGCTGCCCAACGCGATGGGCGAGTCCACCGCCCCGGTCGCCGTCCTGATCACGGCGGTCGTGGACAAGGTGGGCACCTTCGCGATGCTCCGCTTCTGCCTCCAGCTCTTCCCCGAGGCCAGCAAGTGGGCCACGCCCGTGATCCTGGTCCTCGCCCTGATCAGCATCATCTACGGGGCGCTGCTGGCGGTCGGCCAGCGGGACATCAAGCGCCTGATCGCCTACGCGTCGATCTCGCACTTCGGCTTCATCATCATGGGCATCTTCGCGATGACCAGCCAGGGCCAGTCCGGCGCGACGCTCTACATGGTCAACCACGGCATCTCGACGGCCGCGCTCCTGCTGGTCGCCGGCTTCCTGATCTCCCGGCGCGGCTCCCGGCTCATCGCCGACTACGGCGGCGTCCAGAAGGTCGCGCCGGTGCTGGCCGGCACATTCCTGATCGGCGGTCTGGCGACGCTGTCGCTGCCGGGCCTCGCGCCGTTCGTCAGCGAGTTCCTGGTCCTGGTCGGCACGTTCACCCGGCACCCGGCCATCGGCATCATCGCCACCTTCGGCATCGTGCTGGCCGCGCTGTACACCCTCGTGCTCTACCAGCGCACGATGACCGGACCGGTCAAGCCGGAGGTCTCCGCGATGCCGGACCTCAAGGTGCGGGAGCTGGTGGTGGTGGCGCCGCTGATCGTGCTGCTGATCTTCCTGGGCGTCTATCCCAAGCCCGTGACGGACATCGTCAACCCGGCGGTCAAGCAGACCATGTCGGACGTACACCAGACCGATCCCAAGCCCGAGGTGGAGGCGGCCAAGTGAGCGCAGCAGCCGTCCACAGCCTGTGGACAACCGCGGCCGACCCGATCTCGAAGATCGAGGCGCCGAAGATCGAGTACGGGCAGCTCTCGCCCACCCTGATCGTCGTCGGCGCGGCGATCGTCGGGGTGCTCATCGAGGCGTTCGTCCCGCGCAAGTCCCGTTACTACGCACAGGTGTTCGTCTCCGCCGTCGCGCTCTGCGCCGGCTTCGCCGCGGTGGTCGCGCTGGCCGCCGACGGATACGGCACCACCAAGGCGCACATCGCGGCGATGGGCGCCATCGCCGTCGACGGTCCGTCGCTGTTCCTCCAGGGCACCATTCTGCTCGCCGGACTGGTCGGCCTGTTCACCTTCGCCGAACGGCGCCTGGACCCCGAGGCGCACGGCAACCGCGTCGACTCCTTCGCCGCACAGGCATCCTCGGTGCCCGGCAGCGACGCCGAGAAGGCCGCGGTGCGGGCCGGGTTCACCACCACCGAGGTCTTCCCGCTGCTCCTGTTCGCCGTCGCCGGCATGCTGGTCTTCCCCTCGGCGAACGACCTGCTGACCCTGTTCGTGGCCCTGGAGATCTTCTCCCTGCCGCTCTACCTGCTGTGCGCGCTGGCCCGCCGCAAGCGGCTCATGTCGCAGGAAGCCGCGGTCAAGTACTTCCTGCTCGGCGCGTTCGCCTCCGCCTTCACCCTGTTCGGCATCGCCCTGCTGTACGGCTACGCGGGCTCGGTGTCCTACGCCGCGATCGGCCGCGTCGTCGAGGGCAACGTCACCAACGTCGACCCGGCGCTCGCCGACACCATGGGCAACGACGCGCTGCTGCTGATCGGCGCCGCGATGGTGGTCATGGGCCTGCTGTTCAAGGTGGGCGCGGTGCCGTTCCACATGTGGACGCCGGACGTCTACCAGGGCGCGCCGACCCCGGTGACCGGGTTCATGGCGGCGGCGACCAAGGTGGCGGCCTTCGGCGCGCTGCTGCGGCTGCTGTACGTCGTGCTGCCGGGGCTGCGCTGGGACTGGCGGCCGGTGATGTGGGGCGTGGCGATCGTCACCATGCTGGTCGGCGCGATCGTCGCGATCACCCAGACCGACATCAAGCGGCTGCTGGCGTACTCGTCCGTCGCGCACGCCGGGTTCATCCTCGCGGGCGTCATCGCGACCTCGAAGGACGGCGTCTCCTCCGTCCTCTTCTACCTGGCCGCCTACTCCTTCGTGACGATCGGCGCGTTCGCCGTGGTCACGCTGGTGCGCGACGCGGGCGGCGAGGCGACGCACCTGTCGAAGTGGGCCGGTCTCGGCCGGCGCTCGCCGCTGGTGGCGGCCGTCTTCGCGGTGTTCCTGCTGGCCTTCGCGGGCATCCCGCTGACCAGCGGCTTCGCCGGGAAGTTCGCCGTGTTCAAGGCGGCTGCGGAGGGCGGCGCCGCGCCGCTGGTGGTGATCGGTGTGCTCTCCTCGGCGATCGCCGCCTTCTTCTACATCCGGGTGATCGTGCTGATGTTCTTCAGCGAGCCGCGCCCGGACGGCCCGACGGTGGCGGTGCCCTCGCCGCTGACCATGACCGCGATCGGCGTCGGCGTGGCGGTCACGGTGGTGCTCGGCGTGGCCCCGCAGTACTTCCTGGACCTGGCGAACCAGGCGGGAGTGTTCGTGCGCTGAGTCCGTCCCTCGGCGCGCGCGACGGCCCGGTTCCTCCCCTGCGGGAGGGCCGGGCCGTCGTACGTCCGGCCCTTCTGGCCCTTCCAGCCGTTCCGCGCGGCCGGCCGGGTGCGCCGCGTGTGGCGATTCTCGTACCGGCGGTCTGTGGATAACTCCGGGGGCTGTCGGTGCGGACCCCTATCGTGGAGGCAGTGGTCGAGGGACGACGCACGGGGGACGGGACGATGAGCGGGACGGGTGGTGGCACCGAGATGCCAGTGACGGACAGCGAGGCGCTGGCCACGCTGCACCGGGTCTTCGGATACGAGGCATTCCGGGGCGAACAGGAAGCGGTCATCGAGCATGTGGTGGCCGGCGGCGACGCCGTCGTCCTCATGCCCACCGGTGGCGGCAAGTCGCTGTGCTACCAGATCCCGGCCCTGGTCAGACCCGGCACGGGCATCGTGGTCTCGCCGCTGATCGCCCTGATGCAGGACCAGGTGGACGCCCTGCGCGCGCTCGGCGTGCGGGCCGGCTTCGTCAACTCCACCCAGGACTTCGACGAGCGGCGCGTGGTGGAGGCCGAGTTCCTCGCGGGCGAGCTGGACCTGCTCTACCTGGCGCCCGAGCGACTGCGCCTGGAGGGCACGCTCGACCTGCTCTCCCGGGGCAAGATCTCCGTCTTCGCCATCGACGAGGCGCACTGCGTCTCCCAGTGGGGCCACGACTTCCGCCCTGACTACCTCGCCCTGTCGCTGCTGGGCGAGCGCTGGCCGGACGTGCCGCGGATCGCCCTCACCGCGACCGCCACGCACGCCACCCACCAGGAGATCACCCACCGGCTGGGCATGCCGGAGGCCCGGCACTTCGTGGCCAGCTTCGACCGGCCCAACATCCAGTACCGGATCGTGCCCAAGGCCGACCCCAAGAAGCAGCTGCTGGCCTTCCTGCGCGCGGAGCACCCGGGCGACGCGGGCATCGTGTACTGCCTGTCGCGCAACTCGGTGGAGAAGACGGCGGAGTTCCTGTCGGCCAACGGCGTCGACGCGGTGCCGTACCACGCCGGTCTGGACGCCAGGACGCGCGCCGCGCACCAGTCCCGGTTCCTGCGCGAGGACGGTCTCGTCGTGGTCGCCACGATCGCCTTCGGCATGGGCATCGACAAGCCGGACGTGCGCTTCGTCGCCCATCTGGACCTGCCCAAGTCGGTCGAGGGCTACTACCAGGAGACCGGCCGCGCAGGACGCGACGGCCTGCCGTCCACGGCCTGGATGGCCTACGGCCTCAACGACGTCATCCAGCAGCGCAAGCTGATCCAGTCCGGCGAGGGTGACGAGGCGTTCCGCCGCCGGGCCGCCGCCCACCTCGACTCGATGCTCGCGCTGTGCGAGACCGCCCAGTGCCGGCGCGGACAGCTC
This sequence comes from Streptomyces similanensis, assembly GCF_039543625.1. Lineage (NCBI taxonomy): Bacteria > Bacillati > Actinomycetota > Actinomycetes > Kitasatosporales > Streptomycetaceae > Streptomyces > Streptomyces similanensis. The sequence continues at coordinate 87,642 of NZ_BAABKC010000141.1, forward strand.
CTCGTCTACTTCGGCCAGGAGCCGGGGGCGGCCGGCTGCGGCAACTGCGACACCTGTCTGACCCCGCCCGAGACCTGGGACGGCACGGTCGCCGCCCAGAAGGTGCTCTCGACGGTGGTCCGGTTGCAGCGCGAGCGCGGGCAGAAGTTCGGCGCGGTGCAGATCATCGACATCCTGCTCGGCAAGCGCACCGCCAAGGTGATCCAGTTCGACCACGACCAGCTGTCCGTCTTCGGCATCGGCGAGGACCTGACCGAGGGCGAGTGGCGGGGCGTCGTACGGCAGCTGCTGGCACAGGGCCTGCTCACGGTCGAGGGCGAGTACGGCACGCTGACGCTGACCGAGGCGAGCGGCTCTGTGCTGCGGCGGGAGCGGGAGGTGCCGCTGCGCAAGGAGCCGAAGCGGCCGGCCGCCGCCAAGTCGGGCGCCTCGTCCGGCTCGGGGCGGGCCAAGGGCGCCAAGGCCGCGGTGGCCGAGCTGCCCGAGGCGCTGCTGCCCGCCTTCGAGGCGCTGCGCGCCTGGCGCGCCGAACAGGCCCGCGAGCAGGGCGTCCCGGCGTACGTCATCTTCCACGACGCCACGCTGCGCGAGATCGTCACGCTCTGGCCCGCCTCGGTGGCCGAGCTGGGCACGGTGGGCGGCGTCGGCGAGAAGAAGCTGAACACCTACGGCGAGGGCGTCCTCGGAGTACTGGACTCCCTGAACGCCCCGCCCGGCCCGGACGCCCCGAACCCGGCGCCGTCCGGCCAGGGGGCGGCGTCGTCCGCCTTGGACGCGGACCCGGCGGACCTGTGGCCCGACACGGAGCCCGAACCGGAGCCGGAGCCGGACTGGACGTAGCCGCCGTAGCCGCCGTAGCCGCCCAAGCCGCCCGGCGCGGTCAGCTCAGGGCGGTCAGGCCGGGTGCGAAGGTGATCAGCAGGGGCAGCAGCGGCACCAGCGCGGCGACGGTCGTCGTCAGGGCCCTGCGCCCGCGGTCCAGCCGGGGCGGCGGCTCCAGCAGCCGGTCCACCCGCTCGCCGAGCAGCCGGTGGCTGGAGGCGCAGGACAGCACCCCGCGGTGCTGGTTCAGCTCGATCAGGGCCAGGGCCGTGGTGAGGTGGCCGTGCCGGCGGGAGGCGGTGTCGTCGGCGGCCAGCTCGACCAGGCGGTGGGTCTGGTCGCAGAAGTGCGCGAAGAGCGGGACGCGCGGGAAACCGGTCGCCAGCGCGGTCGACAGGTGCAGCAGCCAGTCGTGGTGGGCGCGGGCGTGGCCGCGTTCATGGGCGAGGACGGCGTCGAGCTGGTGACCGGTGAGGCGGTGCAGGGCGCCGGTGGTGACGACGAGCTGCGGCGGGTGGCCCGGCAGCCACCAGGCGTCCGGGTACTCGTCCTCCAGCACCAGCATCGGGCCGCGGGCCGCGGGGAGCCCGGCGGGCAGGTCGGGGGCGCGCTCGCGCAGGTGGGCGCGGGCCAGGCCGCGGCGCCGGTGGGCCTCGGCGGCCTCCCGGCCGAGCATCGCCGTGGTCCAGGCCGCGCCGCAGGCCAGCAGCAGCGTGAGGACGGCGGCCCACACCGGGGCGGCCGACAGGTCGTAGGCGGCGGTCACGGCGGGCGGCGCGGGCGCGAACACCTGGTCGCGCACGGTGTGGAAGACGGCCGCCGCGCCGAGCACCAGGGCGGCCAGCGCGCACAGCAGCACGGTGGCGACCAGGCACTGCCACACCCACAGCGCGACCACGGGCTCCCGTTCGGGCCAGCCGGCCCGGGTCAGCGCGCGGGGGACCGGCACGGCCGTCGTCAGTGCGACGGCGCACAGCAGGAGCAGACAGACGGTCATGCCACGGACTCCGGTCCTGATCGGAGGGGGCGGATGTCGGGTGGTGCTGTGTGAGGCGGTGCTGAGAGGTGTTGAGCGGTGCTGAGAGGTGCCGCGGAGGGGCGTCCGGCCCCGGGACCGGCCCGGGGCCGGCCCCGCGTGCGGCCTGCCGTCAGTATGACGGTGCCGGACGCCGCGAGTCAGGACCCGAGGGCGGCCGAATCGCGCCCCCGGGCCGCCGACCCCGTCACGGTGGAGCCGTGACGCTCACGCCGTGACGATCACGCCGTGACGATCCGGCCCGTCACCTCGCCGAGCCCCACCCGCGTGCCGTCCGGGCCCGGCGCCCAGGCCGACAGCGTCACCACGTCGCCGTCCTCCAGGAACGTCCGCTTGCCGTCCGGCAGTTCGAGCGGCTCCCGGCCGTTCCAGGTCAGCTCCAGCAGCGAGCCGCGCTGCGCCGGCTCGGGTCCGCTCACCGTGCCCGAGCCGTACAGGTCTCCGGTGCGCAGCGAGGCGCCGTTGACCGTCATGTGGGCGAGCTGCTGCGCGGCCGTCCAGTACATGGTGGAGAACGGCGGCTCGGACACCGTGTGCCCGTTGATCGCGACGGAGATCCGCAGGTCGTAGCCGCCGGGCCCGTCCGCGGCGTCGTCCAGGTAGGGCAGCAGCGGATGCGTGCGCCGCGGCGGGGCCACCCGCGCGTCCTCCAGCGCGTCCAGCGGAGTGATCCACGCCGACACCGACGTGGCGAACGACTTGCCGAGGAACGGGCCGAGCGGGACGTACTCCCAGGCCTGGACGTCGCGCGCCGACCAGTCGTTGAGCAGGCAGAGCCCGAAGACGTGCTCGCGGAAGCTCTCCAGCGACACCGGCCGCCCGGTCCGCGACGGCACGCCCACCACGAAGCCGACCTCGGCCTCGATGTCCAGCCGCACGGAAGGTCCGAACACCGGCTCGGGGTCGGCGGGGCCCTTGCGCTGGCCGGCCGGGCGCACCACGTCGGTGCCCGAGACCACCACCGTGCCCGAGCGGCCGTGGTAGCCGATCGGCAGGTGCTTCCAGTTGGGGGTGAGGGAGTCGGCGGCGTCCGGGCGGAAGATCTGGCCGACGTTGCGGGCGTGGTTCTCGGAGGCGTAGAAGTCGACGTAGTCGGCGACCTCGAAGGGCAGGTGCAGGGTGACCGAGTCGAGCGGGTGCAGGAACGGCGCGACGGTCTCCTGGTGCGCGGGCACCGTCACCCACGCGGTCAGCGCGCGGCGCACGTCCGACCAGGCGGTGCGGCCGGCGGCCAGCAGCGGGTTCAGGGTCGGCCGGGCCAGCAGGGCGGCGTACGGCGAGCCGAGCGCCAGGGCCGCGGCGCCCGCGTCCAGGACGTGGTCGCCGAGCCGGACGCCGACGGTCCTCTCCTGCGATCCGGCGCGGGAGAAGACACCGTAGGGAAGGTTGTGCGGACCGAAGGGGTCGCCCTCGGGGACCTCGAAGGGGGGCATCGGTACTGCCTCTCTTTCGTCTGCCGTGCGTGCCGTGCGGGTCGGGCCGCACTCGGGTGGTCGGGCCACACGTTACGGGGACGCCGGCGGTTTCCGGCAGTGTCTAAAGAGTTTGCAATGTCCCAATTGGCCTTGTCGGAGCGCCTAATTCCGGCTTAGCGTCCTTTGGGCGCGGACGGGCTGAACCGCTCCGCAGGACACGTGGGGGGACCCGTGGCCAGGAGAACCGTCGGCGTGCCGTTCGAGGCCGACCCGGACGTGCCGGGGCTCGTCGTCAAGTTCGGCGACTACCCGCTGCACCACGGCGGGGTGGGGGCGATCCGCAGCCTGGGCCGGGCCGGCGTCCCCATGTACGCCGTCACCGAGGACCCGTACACCCCGGCGGCCGCCTCCCGGTACCTCCGACGCGCGTTCGTCTGGCCGACCAGCGGCACGGAGGACGCGGGCCGCCTGGTGGAGGGTCTGCTGCGGATCGCCCGCCGGATCGGCCGCCCGGCCGTCCTGGTGCCCACCGACGAGGAGGCCGCCGTCCTGATCGCCGAGCACCGGGGCGCGCTCGCCGGCCCCTTCCTCTTCCCGCCCGTCGAGCCCGGCCTGCCGCGCCGCCTGGCCAGCAAGCAGGGGCTGCACGAACTGTGCGTGGAGCACGGCGTGCCGAGTCCGGCGGCCGCCTTCCCGGGGTCGTACGACGAGATCGCGGCGTTCGCCGAGACGGCCCGCTTCCCGGTGGTGGTCAAGAACCGCGAGGCGTTCGTGCGGCGCAGCCGGCCGGCCGTGCACGGCACCACCCGGGTCGCCACCCGTGCGGGGCTGCTCTCGCTCGCCCGCGACTGGGGCGAGCGGCCCGGCGTGATCCTCCAGGAGTACCTGCCGCGCGAGCAGGCCGAGGACTGGATCGTGCACGCCTACTTCGACCGCGACTCCACCCCGCTCGCCCTGTTCACCGGCGTCAAGGTGCGCTCCTGGCCGCCGCACGCGGGCATGACGGCGAACGCGTACGTGGTGGACAACCCCGAACTCGCCGACCTCGCCGCGCGGTTCGTCAAGCAGATCGGCTTCACCGGGATCGCCGACCTCGACCTGCGCTTCGACCGGCGCGACGGGCGGTACAAGCTGCTGGACTTCAACCCGCGCGTGGGCGCCCAGTTCCGGCTGTTCGAGAGCGAGGCGGGGGTGGACGTGGTGCGCGCCATGCACCTCGACCTGACCGGGCGGCGCGTCCCGGAGGGGGAGCAGCGGGCCGGCCACCGCTACGTCGTGGAGAACATCGACCTGCCCGCCTGGCTCGCCTACCGGCGCAGCGGCTACACCACCCCGCACGCCCCGGCGCGGGCGAGCGGGACCGAGCTGGCCTGGCTGGCGGGCGACGACCCGATGCCGTTCCTCACGATGCTCGCCCGCTTCGTACGGCCGGGAGCCCGGCACCTGTACCAGCTGTGGCGCACCAGCCGACGCGGCGGCGGCCCGTCCGGCACGGGCGCCTGAGCGGACCTATGCGGATGCGGTCATCTCGCCCGGGACGAGCGGGGGTTGGCCGGTGCGCGGGGGTCCGTGCGCGCGGGGGCTGGCCGGTGCGAGGGGGTCCGTGCGCGCGGTGGTTCCGGGGGCGCCCGGGGTGCGTGCTCGCGGTGGTTCCGAGGGTGCCGGAGGTCCGTATTCTCTGATCATGGCCGCTCCCCCTCCCCCCGCGTACGCCCTCATCGCCACCGACCTGGACGGAACGCTGCTGCGCGGCGACGACACCGTGTCCGAACGCTCCCGTGCCGCGCTCGCCCGGGCGGCGGCGGTCGGCGCCCGGCACCTCGTGGTGACCGGACGGCCCGCGCCGCGGGTGCGGCCGCTGCTGGCGGCCCTCGGCGGGCCGGGGCTGGCGGTGTGCGGCCAGGGCGCCCAGCTCTACGACGCCGTGGCGGACCGGCTGCTGTGGTCGGTCACCCTGGACCGGGAGACGGCCGAGACCGCGCTCGGCAAGATCGAGGCCGAGGTGGGGGAGGTGTACGCCGCGGTCGACCAGGACGGCGTGGACGGGCTGACCCTGATCGAGCCCGGGTACCGCATGCCGCACCCGACCCTGCCCGCCCGGCGGGTCGAGCGGCGCGACGAGCTGTGGCGGGCGCCGATCAGCAAGGTGCTGCTGCGCCATCCCGCCCTGAGCGACGACGAGTTGGCGGCGGCGGCCCGGGGCGTGGTCGACTCGCTGGCCACGGTCACCATGTCGGGGCCGGGGACCGTGGAGCTCCAGCCGTGCGGCATCACCAAGGCGACCGGTCTCGCGCTGGCCGCTGAGCACCTCGGGCTCGGCCGGGAGAGCGCCCTCGCCTTCGGCGACATGCCCAACGACATCCCGATGTTCCGGTGGGCGGCCCGGGGCGTCGCCATGGCCAACGCCCACCCCGAACTCCTGGCGGTGGCCGACGAGGTCACCACGTCGAACGAGGACGACGGCATCGCCGTCGTCCTCGACCGGTTGTTCGCCTGAGGCGGGCCGGGCCGCTGGGGGCGGCCCGGCCGGGCTCGGTCAGTACGCGCTGTAGACGTTGTCGATCGAGCCGTAGCGCGCCGCGGCGTAGTTGCAGGCGGCGGTGATGTTCGCGACCGGGTCGTAGATGTCGAACGACGTGCCGGCCACGTGGTACGTGTTGAACGTCGGCTGGATCACCTGGAGCAGGCCCTTGGACGGGATGCCCTTGGCGGCGTTGGAGTCCCAGAGGTTGATGGCCAGCGGGTTGCCGGAGGACTCGCGGATGATGTTGCGGTGGATGCCGTTGTAGGAGCCCGGGATGCCCTTCTCGGCCATGATCGCCAGGGACTCGCGGATCCAGCCGTCGAGGTTGTTCGGGTACGAGACCGAGCTGACGGCCTTGGTGGTGGCCGGGGCCGCGGAGGCGCTGGTGGCGCCGATCAGCGGGACGGCGAGGACGGCGGCACCGGTGCCGCTGACGGCGAGGGTGCGCAGGATGCGGGCGGTACGGGTACGGCGCTGACCGTTTGCGGCCATGGGGGACTTCCTCTCCGTCGCCTGCGAGGTGAGCTGTCGGGTTCGGGCGGGGAGGTGCCCGGCCGCGCCCCGAAGGGCACGGCTTCACCCCGAGCCGTTCCGGCGCGGCGTACGACGTAGGACGACGTACGGCGCTCCGGCCCGGCGACTTACCTGGGTCCCCCGCTCCTGCCATGGGTGTCGGTTCGTTGGATTCGGGCGGCGGCAGGATTCGGCGTTCCGCCCGACTGGCCCGGAACGTATGCGAGAGCACATGTCCAGAACAAGTGCCGAAACCACACCTCGTCCTAATTGACCTTGGTCTGGGGCGTTTGGGATGCTTGATCCTTTGCATTCGCCAAGAGTCAACTGGCTTGCCGGGAACGGGAAAGCGGGGTGTCGCGACGGGCCGGGGTGAGGGGACCCCGCGTGACTCAAGTCACGGTTTGCCGGGCGGGAGGGCAATAACGGCTAAGCGGAATTGGGATGCCAATACGGTTAAATCGGGCCATGGCACTCACGTATGTGACGGTCGTCACTTCTGGTGACGTCCTGGCCCTGGCGTACGTGTGTACCTGTGGGCATGTGTGCGAGGGAGGGCGACCGCAGTACGGGAGGAGCGAGTCGATATATATCTGTTCATACCTGGCGATGAGATGTATATCGGGCGCGATCCGATACCGCCTGGCCTGTAGAGGTGGGCACTGGCGGTGATCGAAACCTGACCGGATACGCTGACTTGAGTGATGGCAGCGACCTATCGACAAACCGTGTAATCGCCAGCAGACACCAGCAGACAGGAGACACCTCGTGACCGTCGTCGGGCCATTCGGGCTGAGCGTGCGGGACCAGGCTGTCGAAGCCGATGTCCAGGCCGGGTTGACGGCTGTCGAGGAAGGGTTGCTCGAAGCCACCAAGAGCGAGGTCCCCTTCATCACGGAGGCCGCGCAGCACCTCGTCAAGGCGGGCGGGAAGCGGTTCCGGCCCCTGCTCGTCATGCTCGCGGCGCAGTTCGGCGACCCCTACGCGCCCGGGATCGTGCCCTCGGCCGTGGTCGTGGAGCTGACCCACCTGGCGACGCTCTACCACGACGACGTCATGGACGAGGCCGCGGTGCGCCGCGGGGTGGCCAGCGCGAACACCCGCTGGGCCAACTCGGTCGCGGTGCTGACCGGCGACTTCCTGTTCGCCCGCGCCTCCCAGATCCTCGCCGACCTCGGTCCCGAGGCGGTCCGGGTACAGGCCCTGGCGTTCGAGCGGCTGGTCACCGGCCAGATCCTGGAGACCGCGGGACCCCAGGACGGCCGGGACCCGGTCGACCACTACTTGGACGTCCTGGCCGGCAAGACGGGCTCGCTGGTCGCCGTCTCCTGCCGGTTCGGCGCGATGATGTCGGGTGCCGACGAGACGGTCGTGGACGTGCTGACGCAGTACGGCGAGCGGCTCGGCGTCGCCTTCCAGCTCGCCGACGACGTCCTGGACATCGCCTCCGACTCGCACGAGTCCGGCAAGACGCCCGGCACCGACCTGCGCGAGGGCATCGCGACCCTGCCCGTGCTGCGGCTGCGCGAGCGCGCGGCGCGGCTGGGACTGGCCGAGGACGTCGCCCTGTGCGAACTGCTCGCCTCCGACCTCGCCGACGACGCCCGGCTCGCCGAGGCGCTGGCCGCGCTGCGCGCCCACCCGGCCCTCGAACAGGCCCGCCGGGACACCGTGCGCTACGCCGAGGAGGCGCGCGCGGCGCTGGCCCCGCTGCGGGAGTGCGACGCCAAGGCGGCGCTGCTCCAGCTGTGCGACGCGGTGGTGCACCGGGCCGGCTGACGCCGCCCGCACCCCCCCGCCTCCCGGTGCTCGTCGTCCGGTCCCCTAGGGGACAGGGCGGCGAGGCCCCTGGATGTCATACCCCAGTCGTATGCGCGGTTGCCTCCGCGGGCTGACGTATCTTCGCCGCCGATTTGGTCGGATGGAAGTACGGACCACACCACTCCTCACCGATTCGGGTGAGAATGGCGGCTCAGGGTGGGGACAGTACCGACGGGCAGCCGCCGCCGACCACGGAGGTAGGGCAGACATGGCACCGTACGAATCCGACGGCAGCAGGGACGTCGAGGAGACCGACGTCCCGCACTCGCGGCGGCGCAAGGCCGCCCGCTACGCCGTACCGGCCGCGGTGGTGGGGGTGGCGGCGGCGACCATCGGGCTCGTCCCGGCGCTCGCCGACTCCGGCGACCCCGACCTACCGAAGATCACCGCACAGCAACTCGTCCAGAAAATCGCCGAGTCGGACGTCGAGCAGCTGTCCGGCACCGTGCGGATCAACACCGACCTGGGCCTGCCGGACCTCGGCGGACTGGAGAGCGGGCTCACCTCCGGCGCGGCCGGAGACGGCTCCGGATCGTCCGCCGACCCGTCCGCCAAGCTGACCGAACTGGCCTCCGGCACGCACACCCTGCGCGTGGCCGCCGACGGGCCGGACCGGCAGAAGGTCTCGGTGATCGAGAGCGCCGCCGAGTACAGCCTGATCCACAACGGCGAGGACGTCTGGGGCTACGACAGCAAGTCCGACGCGGTCTACCACGAGACCGCCGACACCGCCGCCCAGGACGGCGCCCGGCACGGGCGGCAGGGCCTCGGCCAGACGCCCGCCACGCCCAAGGACTTCGCCGAGCAGGCCCTGAAGGCGGTCGACGACACCACGTCGGTCACGGTCGACGGCACCGCCCAGGTGGCCGGGCGGGACGCCTACAAGCTGGTCGTCAAGCCCCAGCACGCCTCCGGCACCACGGTCGGCGTGATCAGCGTCGCGGTGGACGCCAAGACGGGACTCCCGCTGAAGTTCACGCTCACCCCGGCGAGCGGCGGGGCCGCCGTCCTGGACGTCGGCTTCACCCGGATCAGCTTCGCGAAGCCGGCCGCGGACACCTTCGACTTCACCCCGCCCAAGGGCGCGAAGATCACCGAGGGCAAGGACGCCGGGGGCGCGAAGGGCGAGGACGGCAAGACGCGGGAGCACTCCGGCGACGTGCCGCAGGGGTTCGGCCCGGGCGCGGGTCTGCTCGGGGGCGGCGGCGCGGACGGCGCGAAGGTCCTCGGCAAGGGCTGGAACTCCATCGCCACTTACGACACCGGCCAGAAGGGCGGCATCCCGTCGTCCTCCGCGGGCGGTGACCTCGGCGGCTTCCTCGGCTCGTTCGGCGACAAGGTGTCCGGCACGTTCGGCAAGGGCACGGTCTTCTCCACCCGCCTGATCAACGCCCTGATCACGGACGACGGCAAGGTCTACGTCGGCGCGGTCACCAAGGACGCGCTGGTGAAGGCGGCCGACGCCGCACACTGACCCGGCCGACGCCGCCCGACCGAATCGAGGAAGCCGATGGACGAGGCGGCCGCCGCCACGGAAACGCCCCCGCCCGCCTCGTCTCCGGAGGCCGCCCCGCCGCCGGAGGACGCCCCGTCTCCCCAGGCGGCGGGCGAGATGTCTCCTCAGGAGGCGGGCGAGGACTGCGTCATCCGCACCCGCGCGCTCACCAAGCGCTACCGCGGCGGACAGCTCGCCGTGGACGGTCTCGACCTGACCGTCCCGGCGGGCAGCGTCTTCGGCTTCCTCGGCCCGAACGGCTCCGGCAAGACCACCACCATCCGCATGCTGATGGGGCTCATCGAGCCCACCTCCGGCACGGCGCGGGTGCTCGGCCGGCCCATGCCCCGCCACGCCCGCACCGTGCTCCCGCACGTCGGCGCGCTCATCGAGGGACCGGCCCTCTACGGCTTCCTGTCCGGCCGCGACAACCTGCTGCGCCAGGACGCCGCCGACCCGACCGCCGACCCCCGCACCCGGCGGGCCAGGGTGGCCGCCGCGCTGGACCGGGTGGGCCTGGCGGCCGCCGCGGGCAAGAAGGCCAGGGCCTACTCCCTGGGCATGAAGCAGCGCCTTGGCCTGGCCGCCGCCCTGCTCCAGCCGCGCCGACTGCTGGTCCTGGACGAGCCGACCAACGGCCTCGACCCGCAGGGCATGCGCGAGATCCGCACCCTGGTGCGCGAGCTGGCCTCCGACGGCACCACCGTCTTCCTCTCCTCCCACCTGCTGGACGAGATCGAGCAGGTGTGCACGCACGCGGCGGTCATGGCGCGGGGCCGGCTCGTCGTCCAGGGCCCGGTCGCCGACCTGGCCGCCGGGGCGCGCGGCCGGCTGGTGGTGACCACGCCCGACCCGGCGGAGGCCGCCCGGGTGCTGAAGGAACAGGGCGCCGGCGACGTCACGGCCGACGGCGACCGGGTGAGCGGCGAGCCGCCGGAGCGCGACCTCGCCGAGGTGACCGCGGCGCTGGTGACGGCGGGCGTCCGGGTCCGGGGCCTGGTAATCGAACGGGCCTCGCTGGAGGACGCGTTCGTGGCGCTCACGGGGGAGGGGTTCGATGTCGCGGGCTGACACGACGGCGGCGCTCGGGGATCAGACTCCCGTAGGGGCCGTAGGGGCCGTAGGGGCCGCAGGGGAAGCAGCGCCCGTACGGGCCGTGCGGCCGCTGTGGAGCCTCGGGCTGCTGCGCAACGAACTGCTCACCACCCTGCGCCGCTGGCGCACCCTCGCGCTGCTCGCGGTGCTGGCCGCCGTGCCGGTCCTGATCGGGGTGGCCGTCCGGATCGAGACGGGCGGGGCGGCGGCGCACGGCGGCGGGGACGGCGGCGGCCAGGGCCCGGCGTTCCTCGCGCAGATCACCAACAACGGGCTGTTCCTCGTGTTCACGGCGCTGGCCGCGACCCTGCCGGTGTTCCTGCCGCTGGCCGTCGGAGTGGTCGCGGGCGACGCGATCGCCGGCGAGGCGAGCGCGGGCACCCTGCGCTACCTGCTCGTCGCCCCGGCCGGCCGGACCCGCCTGCTGCTCACCAAGTACGCGACGGTGCTGGCCTTCTGCCTTGTCGCCACGCTCGTCGTCGCCGTCTCGGCGCTCGCCATGGGCGCGCTGCTCTTCCCGCTCGGCGACCTGACCACCATCTCCGGCACGCGGATCGGTTTCGCCGAGGGGCTGGGCCGGGCGCTGCTGATCGCCCTCGTCGTCGCCGCGTCGCTGACCGGCCTCGCCGCCCTCGGCCTGTTCGTCTCGACGCTGACCAGCAGCGGCGTCGCGGCGATGGCGACCACCGTGGGCCTGCTGATCACCGCCCAGATCCTCGAACAGGTACCGCAGTTGCACACGATCCAGCCGTACCTCTTCCCGCACTACTGGCTGTCCTTCGCCGACCTCATGCGCGAGCCGGTCTACTGGGACGGCCTGGTGAAGAACCTGGAACTCCAGGCGCTGTACGCGGCGGTGTTCGGCTCGGCGGCCTGGGCCCGGTTCACGACCAAGGACATCACGGCGTAGTCCCGTGCGGCGGCGGAACCGCGACGGGGCGTCAGCCGCGGCGGCCCGCCGCGCCGGTGAGGCGGGCCAGCGGTTCGGCCTCGCGCGGCGGGCGGCCGCTCAGGTCGCCGAGACGCCAGTCGGGCACCCACGGGACGCGGTAGACGTCGATGACGGCCTCGATCGGCCGCACCCGCTGGGCGAGCTGCCGCGGCAGCCGCCCCGGCGCGTCCGCCACGAGCACCACGGCGTCCAGGTCCAGTCCGGCCGGCGCCCCGCCCCGGCGGAACGTTTCGACGGCCCGTACCGCCGCGTCGAGTCCGGCCGCGTGCGTCCGCGCGACCAGCAGCACCGAGCGCGGCGCGGCCGCCCCGGGCCAGTCCCGCCCGCAGTCGTGGCCCCCGTACACCGCCGCGAGCGTGGTCGCGCCGGCGCCGCCGTGCGTGGCCACCCAGGAGTAGCGCCGGGCCAGCGCGGACGGCACGCCCGCGGGCATGCCGGCGGCGTGAGCGGGCACTCGTTCCGGTGCGCCGGTGACGGCGTCGGCGACGGCGCCGGTCGCGTTCCCGGTGCCGGGACGGGCGCCCGGGTGGGCGTGGGCGTCGGCCACCGGCCCGCGGATCCATATCTCCGGTCCTTGCCGCACGCCACTTCGCACGCCCGTTCCCCCCTCGTCATCCCGATGATCGTCGCGCTCGGAACGTTACCCAGGTCACGGGGACGCGGTTCCTGGTGCGAGTCTGTGACGTCGCGGTGACCTGGGAAGCGCAGGCGAGCGGAGAGACTCGACAGTACGCGCAGGGCCGGATGGCTCGCATCCGAGTGAGGAAGACGATGTCTCGACTGAGCCGCGAGAAGAAGCGGGAAGACAAGCGCGCCGCACGCGCGGCGGTGTCCGTGGCGGCGCCGATCGCCGTCCACGTGCCCGCGGACGGAGCCGGCTCCGGGTCCGCGGACGGGATCGGCTCCGGGCAGGCGGCCGGGCCCGGCGCGCGGGCCTGGGCCTCGGTCGACGGCGTACGGATCCAGCCGGGCCCCGGCGAGGAGATCCAGCAGGCCGTCCTGAACCACCTGCACCGCATCGCCCTCGCCACCGGCCGGCCCGTCCTCGCCACGGTCACCGACGAACGCATCGGCTACGTCGTCCCCCTCCAGGTCAGCGGCGACGGCTCCAGCGCCTTCACCGCCGAGCCCCTGCGCACGGTCCCCGCGCCCGTGCCCGCCCCCGCCCCCGCGCTGCCGGCCGCGCCCCGCCCGAGCGGCGCCGTCCGCCTGCGCAAGCCGCCCCGGGACGGGCAGTCGCCCGAGGACCGGGCCACGCACGTGCTGCGGAAGGTGCCGCAGCCGGCGCGGGGCCCCGAGCCGGCGTTCCCGCCCGCTGCCGCCGAGCCCGCTCCCCTGGGACAGTTCGGCCCGCCGCCGGTGATGGCCCCCGCCTCACCCGAGGCCCCCGGTGTCCCCGCAACCCCGCAGGCCCCCGGAGTCCCCGGCACCCCGCAGGCCCCCGCAACCCCGCAGGCTCCCGCCGCACCCGAGCCGGCCGCCCTCCCTGCCGCGCGCTCACCCCGCCCGGCCAAGGCCCTCGTCGACCCCGCGGCCTACCTCGACCTCGACCCCGACTCCAAGTACACCCCGCCCCGCGGCTTCGACGCCGTGGCCGAGGCGGTGCTCGGCGAGGACCCGAGGGACGCCGGGGGCGAGAGCGGCGTCGTCCTGCTCGCCGAACCCCTGGAGCGGGTCAACGAGGCGGTGCGGGCGGGCCGGATCGAGGAGGCGGCGTCCCTCGCCGCCGACGCCGTCGCGGAAGCCTCCGGCACGCTCGGCCCCGACCACCCCGAGGTGCTGCGGCTGCGCGAACTGTCGGCCTACATCGCCTACCTGGCCGGTGACCCGCTGCACGCCTTCCGGCTCTCGCTCGACCTGGCCGGCGTCCACCGCCGCACCGGCGACGACGAGGGCGCCTACGGCAACGTACGCAGCGCGGCCACGGCCTGGCGCGCGGTCCGCGATCCGGAGCAGGGCCTCGCCCTGGGCCGCGAACTGATCGGACTGTGGAGCGAACTCCTCGCGGCGGGCGGCCCGGCCACCGAGGACCCGGACGAACTGGAGTCCGCCCGCGCCCGCATGGACCGCCTCACCGAACGGGCCCGCAAACAGGCGACCGAGCCGACGGACTGACCCGGACCGGCGGACACCGGCCGGCCGCCCGCCTCAGTGGAGGCAGAACTCGTTGCCCTCCGGGTCCGCCAGCACCACCCACTCCCCGGCCGGCTCCGTCACGCGCCGCAGCACGCTCGCCCCGAGCCCCTCCAGCCGCTCCAGTTCCCCGGCCCGCCGCTCCTCGCCGGGATGCAGGTCGAGGTGGAGCCGGTTCTTGCCGGACTTCGGCTCCGGCACCCGCTGGAACAGCAGCCGCCGCCCGAGCCCCGTACCCCGCTCCAGGTCGTACGGGTCCTCGGGATGCCGTACGCCGATCAGGTCCCGGAAGGCCGGGCGGCCGTGGAACTCGACGGTGGCCGCGCCCGGCAGCGTGCCGAGTTCCAGCAGCCGCTCGATGAACGCGCTGTTGTCCTCGACCTCGTAGTGCAGCGCGGCGGCCCAGAAGTCGGCCTGGGCGTGCGGGTCGGCGGCGTCGATGACGAGCTTCCAGTGCACCGGTGCGGGCGCGGGGGCGTCGGGCGTCGCGGGCGTCTGTGTCATGTGACCCTTTATAGTCCGGTTATAGTCCGGCCCCGGCGGCCTACGCCTCCACGGAATCGGTGCCGGACCGGGGAGCGCCCACCGCCCCGGCCGCCTCCACCGCCGTCTCGGCGGGCCCGGCGGCCCCGACCGCCCCGCCGACTCCGGCCGCGGCGCTCCGCGCCCGCGCCGTCGCCTCCGCCCTGAGCCGGGCCGAGCGGTGGGCCGTGCGCAGGCCGTCCCAGGTCAGCAGCGACAGGGCCAGCCAGACCAGGGCGAAGCCCGCCCACCGCGCGGGCGGCATCGACTCGTGGAAGTAGACGACGCCCAGCACGAACTGGAAGACCGGGGCGAGGTACTGCAACAGGCCCAGCGTGGACAGCGGCACCCGGATCGCGGCGGCGCCGAAGCAGACCAGCGGCAGCGCGGTGACCACGCCGGTCGAGGCGAGCAGCGCCGCGTGCCCGGCGCCCTCGGTCGCGAACGTCGCCTCGCCGTGCGCGCCCAGCCACAGCAGATAGCCGAGCGCGGGCAGGAACTGCACCGCCGTCTCGGCGGCCAGCGACTCGACACCGCCCAGGTTGACCTTCTTCTTCACCAGGCCGTACGTGGCGAAGGAGAAGGCGAGGCACAGCGAGATCCACGGCGGCTGGCCGTAGCCGACGGCGAGCACCAGCACGGAGGCCGCGCCGGTGGCGACCGCCGCCCACTGCACGGGCCGCAGCCGCTCCTTCAGGAGGAGCACGCCCATCGCGATGGTGACCAGCGGGTTGATGAAGTAGCCGAGGGACGCCTCGACCACATGGCCGCTGTTGACGGCCCATATGTAGACGCCCCAGTTGACGGTGATCACCGCGGCGGCGACCACGACCAGCCCGAGCTTGCGTGGTTGGCGCAGCAGTTCCCCGGCCCACGCCCAGCGCCGTACGGCGAGCAGGGCCACGATCACGAAGGCGAGCGACCACACCATCCGGTGCGCGAGGATCTCCGCCGCCCCCGCGGGCTTCAGCAGCGGCCAGAACAGGGGCACCAGGCCCCACATCCCGTAGGCCGCGAAGCCGTTCACCAGTCCTGTGCGCTTCTCGCCGCGCGACTTCTCGGTCACGGCCCCTCCTTCTCGCCCGGCCCTCTCGCCCGGCTGCGCCCCTGCGGCAAGCAAGAAGGTAACGCCGGACGCCCCCGCCTGTCATGCCCGTATCGCCATACGGTCATGACAGGCGGGGGTCGCGCATCAGACGGGGCCGCGGACCGGGCCGTGGAGTCCGTGCGCCGCGCCGGGCGGCTCAGCCCTTGAGGCCGGCGGCGATCGCGTCGGCGAGGGGAGTGGTGGGACGGCCGGTCAGCCGGGACAGATCGCCGCTGTCGACCACCAGCTCGCCCTTCTCGATGGAGGCGTCCACGGCCGCGATGATCGCGGCCACCGGCTCGGGCACCCCGGCGCCGGTCAGCACGCCCTGGTACTCCGCGACGCTCACCTGCCGGTTGGCGATCTCCCGGCCGGTCTGCCGGCTCAGCTCGGCGGCGTACTCGGCGAAGCCCCACGCCTCGTCCCCGCCCAGCTCGTACGTCCGGTTCTCGTGCCCCTCGCCGGTGAGCACCGCGACGGCCGCCGCGGCGTAGTCCGCGCGCGAGGCGGAGGAGAGCCGGCCCGCGCCCGCCGCGTGCACGACGGCGCCGTGCTCCAGCACCGGGGCGAGGCTCTCGGTGTAGTTCTCGTGGTACCAGCCGTTGCGCAGCAGCGTGTACGGCAGCCCCGAGGCGAGCAGCACCTCCTCGGTGCCGCGGTGGTCGTCGGCGAGGGCGGCGGTCAGGCTGCCGGGGGCGCTGGTGTAGGCGAGCAGCGCGACGCCGGCGGCCTTGGCGGCGTCGATGACCACCTTGTGCTGCTGGACGCGGCCCTTGTCGAACTCGTTGCCCGAGACCAGCAGCACCTTGTCGCCGGCCGCGAACAGGCCGGCGTAGCTCTCGGGCGCGTTGTAGTCGGCGACCGCGATGCGCACACCGCGCTCGGCGAGGTCGGCGGCCTTCTCGGGGGTGCGGACCACGGCGGTGACCTGGTCGGCCGGAACCTTCTCCAGCAGCTGTTCCACGACGAGGCGGCCGAGGTGTCCGGTGGCTCCGGTGACGACGATGCTCATGGCTGAATCTCCTTGAGGGGTGGCTTCTGACACTCACCTTAGGAGGTGCACTAACTGTTGGTAAGTACCCACTTTGAAGTAAGGTACGGGCATGGCAGTAAGCACAGAGGAGGCGGCGGGAGCCGCGCGAAAGAGCGCCGACCCGGCGCTGTGCCCGTACCGGCTGGTCCTGGAGCACGTCACCAGCCGCTGGGGCGTGCTCGTCCTGATCGAACTGCTCGACCGCCCGCACCGCTTCAGCGAGCTGCGCCGCGCGATCGGGCGGACGAGCGGCCGGCAGGTCAGCGAGAAGATGCTGACCCAGACGCTGCAGACCCTGGAACGCGACGGTCTGGTGCACCGGGACGCCAAGCCGGTGATCCCGCCGCGCGTCGACTACTCCCTCACCGGCCTCGGCCGCGAGGCCGCCGAACAGGTGCGCACCCTCGCCCGGTGGACCGAGCACCGCATGGCGGACGTCGAACAGGCCCGCCAGGCGTACGACGAGGCCCGGGCCGCGCACAGCGCCCGGGCCTGACGAACCGCGCACGGCGGACCCGGCGCACGTCAGCGCACCGCCCGCCCGCAGCGGTGCGCCGTACGTCCACAGCGGTGAGCCGTACGTCCCGTCAGCCGACGACCGTCCAGGTGTCGCCGCCGGCCAGCAGGGCGGCCAGGTCGCCCTTGCCGCGCTGCTCGACCGCGGTGTCGAGCTGGTCGGCCATCAGCGTGTCGTAGACCGGGCGTTCGACGGAGCGCAGGACGCCGATCGGGGTCTGGTGCAGGGTGTCCGGGTCGGCCAGCCGGGACAGCGCGAACGCGGTGGTCGGGGAGGCGGCGTGGGCGTCGTGGACGAGGAGGTCGGCCTCGTTCTCGGGCGTCACGGTGACGACCTCCAGGTCGCCGGTGCGCACGTCGCGCACGACACCGCGGCTGCCGTCGGGCCCGAACCGGATCGGCTGCCCGTGTTCGAGGCGGATCAGCGCCTCCTCGGCGCGCTGCTTGTCCTTCAGGGCGTCGAAGGCGCCGTCGTTGAAGATGTTGCAGTTCTGGTAGATCTCGATGAGCGCGGTGCCGGGATGGGCGGCGGCCTGGCGCAGCACCTCGGTCAGGTGCTTGCGGTCGGAGTCGATGGTCCGCGCCACGAAGGACGCCTCCGCGCCCAGCGCGAGGGAGACCGGGTTGAACGGCGCGTCCAGCGAGCCCATCGGCGTCGACTTGGTGACCTTGCCCAGCTCGGAGGTCGGGGAGTACTGCCCCTTGGTCAGGCCGTAGATCCGGTTGTTGAACAGCAGGATCTTGAGGTTGACGTTGCGGCGCAGCGCGTGGATGAGGTGGTTGCCGCCGATCGACAGCGCGTCGCCGTCACCGGTGACCACCCACACGCTCAGATCGCGCCGCGAGGTCGCCAGGCCCGTCGCGATGGCCGGCGCCCGGCCGTGGATGGAGTGCATCCCATAGGTGTTCAGGTAGTACGGGAAGCGGGAGGAGCAGCCGATGCCGGAGACGAAGACGATGTTCTCCCGGGCCAGCCCCAGCTCCGGCATGAAGCCCTGCACGGCGGCGAGGATGGCGTAGTCGCCGCAGCCCGGACACCAGCGCACTTCCTGGTCGGACTTGAAGTCCTTCATGGACTGCCGGGCCTCGGCCTTGGGCACCAGGGAGAGCGCCTGGACGGTGTCCGCGCCGGGGGAGGACGCGATGGACGGGGCGGGCGGGGCGGATGGGGTGGACGTCTCAGCCATCGATGGCCTCCTTGAGAGCCGTGGCGAGCTGTTCGGCCTTGAACGGCATCCCGTTGACCTGGTTGTAGGAGTGGGCGTCCACCAGGTACTTCGCCCGGACCAGGGTGGCGAGCTGCCCGAGGTTCATCTCGGGGATGACGACCTTGTCGTAGCGTTCGAGGACCGTGCCCAGGTTCTTCGGGAACGGGTTGAGGTGGCGCAGATGGGCCTGCGCGATCGCCTCGCCGCCCGCCCGCAGCCGGCGCACCGCCGCCGTGATCGGCCCGTACGTCGATCCCCAGCCCAGCACCAGCGTGCGGGCGCCGTCCGGGTCGTCCACCTCGACGTCCGGGACCTCGATGCCGTCCACCTTGGCCTGACGGGTGCGGACCATGAAGTCGTGGTTGGCCGGGTCGTAGGAGATGTTGCCCGTGCCGTCCTGCTTCTCGATGCCACCGATGCGGTGCTCCAGGCCCGGCGTGCCCGGCACCGCCCACGGGCGGGCCAGCGTCCTGGCGTCCCGCTTGTAGGGCCAGAACACCTCGGTGCCGTCGGCGAGGGTGTGATTGGGGCCGGCCGCGAACCGCACGGTCAGGTCGGGCAGTTCGGCCGGCTCCGGGATCCGCCAGGGCTCGGAGCCGTTGGCCAGGTAGCCGTCGGACAGCAGGAAGACCGGCGTGCGGTAGGTCAGCGCGATCCGGGCCGCCTCCAGGGCCGCGTCGAAGCAGTCGGCGGGGGTGCGCGGCGCGACCACCGGCACCGGCGCCTCGCCGTTGCGGCCGAACATCGCCTGGAGCAGGTCGGCCTGCTCGGTCTTGGTCGGCAGCCCGGTGGAGGGGCCGCCGCGCTGGATGTCGACGATCAGCAGCGGCAGTTCCAGCGACACGGCCAGGCCGATGGTCTCCGACTTCAGCGCCACGCCCGGGCCGCTCGTCGTCGTCACCGCCAGCGAACCGCCGAAGGCGGCCCCCAGCGCCGCGCCGATCCCGGCGATCTCGTCCTCGGCCTGGAAGGTGCGCACGCCGAAGTTCTTGTGCTTGGACAGCTCGTGCAGGATGTCCGAGGCCGGCGTGATCGGGTACGAGCCCAGGTACAGCGGCAGGTCCGCCTGCCGGGAGGCCGCCACCAGGCCGTAGGACAGGGCGAGGTTGCCGGAGATGTTGCGGTAGGTGCCGACCGGGAAGGCCTGCGCGGCCGGGGCCACCTCGTAGGAGACGGCGAAGTCCTCGGTCGTCTCGCCGAAGTTCCAGCCCGCCCGGAACGCGGCGATGTTCGCCGCCGCGATCTCCGGCTTCTTGGCGAACTTGCTCCTCAGGAACTTCTCGGTGCCCTCGGTCGGCCGGTGGTACATCCACGACAGCAGCCCCAGGGCGAACATGTTCTTGCTGCGCTCGGCCTCCTTGCGGGAGAGGTCGAACTCCTTGAGCGCCTCGACGGTCAGCGTGGTCAGCGGCACCGGGTGCAGCTGGTAGCCGTCCAGCGAGCCGTCCTCCAGCGGGGACGCCGCGTAGCCGACCTTCTGCATGGCGCGCTTGGTGAACTCGTCGGTGTTGACGATGATCTCCGCACCGCGCGGCAGGTCGCCGATGTTCGCCTTCAGGGCGGCCGGGTTCATCGCGACCAGCACGTTGGGCGCGTCGCCGGGGGTCAGGATGTCGTGGTCGGCGAAGTGCAGCTGGAAGGAGGAGACGCCCGGCAGGGTGCCGGCGGGGGCGCGGATCTCGGCCGGGAAGTTCGGCAGCGTCGACAGGTCGTTGCCGAAGGACGCCGTCTCCGAGGTGAACCGGTCGCCCGTGAGCTGCATGCCGTCACCCGAGTCACCCGCGAAGCGGATGATCACCCGCTCCAGTCGGCGGACGTCCTTCGCTCCGGCCGCCCCGCGCTGCTCTCCTAGGACGGCTCCGTCGGCCTGCTCCGTTGGACTGCTGACCTGGCTGGTCACTGAACTGGACCTCCTTCGAGGCGGCTGTGGAACCGGCCTTCGCGAAGACCGTTCCCGGTGTCAACCCTACGACCGTCTGTTGCGCCTTCCCGGCACGGTTCGCATGCTGGACGCGCCCGCGGGGGCCGTCCCGATGCCCTGCCGTGTCACTCCGTGCCGGCCCGCCGGACCTCCTTCGCCATGCTCCGTGCCCGCCCTCCCGCCGCGCTCGCGCACGGCTCGACACCACCCGTTACTGACACAGTGTCAACCGGTCACGAGTTCAGATAGGTGAGGACGGCGAGAACACGCCGGTGATCCCCGTCACTCGGCGACAGGCCCAGTTTCAGGAAGATGTTGCTGACGTGCTTCTCCACCGCGCCGTCGCTCACCACCAGCTGCCGGGCGATCGCCGAGTTGGTCCGCCCCTCGGCCATCAGCCCGAGCACCTCGCGCTCGCGCGGCGTCAGATTGGCCAGCACGTCCTGCTTGCGGCTGCGTCCGAGCAGCTGGGCGACCACCTCCGGGTCCAGCGCGGTGCCGCCGCGGGCCACCCGGACCACCGCGTCCACGAACTCCCGCACCTCGGCGACCCGGTCCTTGAGCAGGTAGCCCACCCCGCGGCTGGAGCCGGCCAGCAGCTCGGTGGCGTACCGCTCCTCGACGTACTGCGAGAGCACCAGCACGCCCAGCTCCGGGTGGGCCTTGCGCAGCCGCACCGCCGCCCGCACGCCCTCGTCGGTGTGCGTCGGCGGCATCCGCACGTCCGCGACGACGACGTCGGGCAGCTCGCCCGCGTCGTGCAGCTCGGTGACGGTCTTGATCAGCGCCTCGGCGTCACCCACACCGGCCACGACATCATGCCCCCGGTCGGTCAGCAACCGGGTCAGCCCCTCCCTCAGCAGCACCGAGTCCTCGGCGATGACCACCCGCACCCTGTCCTCCACGATCTTCGGCCCCCCACAGCCTCGTACTGCCTCGTACAACTTCGTACAACCTCGTCCAGCCCTTTACCGGCCCGTACCGCCCCGTACAGCCCGGGCGCACGGCCGTCCGCACGGACGGCGGCACAGGGTCCAGCATTCCAGCCTCCGGGCCGCGGCACGCCCGGAGCAGGGAAGTCGAGGGCTTTGTCCGGGACGCGGGGCTCAACCTCTCGGGGGCTTGAGAGGGTCACGCCTCAGGGGCGCACCGGATCCGATCCGGTGCGCCCCATGTCTTCGTCCCGTTGCCCGCGCCGCGTACCGCTCCCGCCGCCCGCGCCGCGTACCGCTCCCGGGAACCCGTAGGGGTTCAGCGCCGCCAGGGCAGCTCCGCCGTCACCCGGGTGGGGCCGCCGGCCGGCGAGTCCACCAGCAGGATCCCGTCCACCGCGTCCAGCCGCTCGGCCAGCCCCGCGAGCCCCGACCCGGCGGCGGCGTCCGCGCCCCCGATCCCGTCGTCGGCGACCTGGAGCATCAGCCGGTCCTCGGAGCGCCACACGTCCACCGTCGCGGACCGGGCCCCGCTGTGCTTGCTGATGTTCTGCAACAGCTCGGAGACCGTGAAGTACGCGATGCCCTCGATCGCCGGAGCCGGCCGCTGGGCGAGATCCACCTCCACCCGCACCGGCACCGTGCACCGCGAGGCCACCGCCGACAGCGCCGCGTCCAGACCGCGGTCGGTCAGCACCGCCGGGTGGATCCCGCGGGCCAGGTCGCGCAGCTCCTGGAGCGCCGTCTTCACCTCGCCGTGCGCCTCGTCCACCATCCGCGCCGCCGCCCGCGGGTCCTCGGCCAGCTTCTCCTTCGCCAGCCCGAGATCCATCGCCAGCGCCACCAGCCGCGCCTGCGCGCCGTCGTGCAGGTCCCGTTCGATGCGCCGCAGATCGGCCGCGGCCGTGTCCACCACGACCCCCCGGTCCGACTCCAGCTCCACCACCCGCGCCGACAGCCGCGACGGCCCCAGCAGCCCGTACACCAGCACCCGGTCCACCGTCGTCAGCGCCCGCACGATCCACGGCGTGGCCAGCGTCAGCAGCAGCCCCACCAGCGCGGTCATCGTGATCTCGAACGGGTTGTCGAGGTAGACGCTGTGGTGGGCGTCGCCGTAGAGCTGGATGCCGCCGCGCCCGGCCCACGTCGGGAAGACCCAGAACCACAGCGGGTACGTCAGGAACGACCACCCCACCGTCCAGAAGACCACGGCGACCACGAAGGAGAACACCGCCCACGGGAACTGCACCAGCGCGTAGAGCACGGCCCGCCAGGACGCGCCGCTCCTGAGCACCGACCCCGTCCAGGCCAGCACGCCCCCGCCGGTCGTCCGCAGCGGCTCCGGCTCCCGCACGTCCAGGCCCAGCAGCGCGCGCGCCCGCGCCCGCTCCAGCGAGCCGAAGAGCCGGCAGCCGGCCAGCGCCGCCGCCAGGACCGGGATGCCGAGGAACGTCACCAGCAGGCCGGCGCCCAGCGACACCATGGTGACGGCGTAGGTGAACAGCATGATGCCGATCGGCAGGCTCAGCAGCACATAGCCCAGCTCCCGCCAGCTGCGCGCCTCGACCGGCGCCCGCAGCCCCGCGGGCAGCAGATGCCGGCGGCGGTCGTCGCCCCGGTGGTCGCCCCGGTCGTCGCCCCGGCCGTGGAGGCCGGGCCCGCCGAAGGGCTCGTACCCGGACCCGGGTCCGTGCCCCTCTCCCTGCCCGAACTGCGTTCCGTACTGGGTGGCCATCGACGTCGTCCGTTCCCCTCATGAGCCGCGTGTGCCGCGTGAGCCGTATGTGTCCTGTGAGCCGCGTGCGCCTGGTGTGCCGCGTGCGCCTGGTGTGCTGCGTGCGCCTGGTGTGCCGCGTGCGTGGTGCGTCGCGGCGGTGGTCGTCCCGCTCTACCTCCAGCCTCCTCGGCCGCAGGTCGCGGGGCCATGGAGCGCGTCGGCGTCTTGGCCGGGGGGTTTTCCCTACCCCCTGCGGGCGGAGCCCGGCTCGGCGCCGGGGCCGGCCGAGCGGTCCCGCCACGGCAGCTCCGCCGTGACGGCGGTCGGACCGCCCTCGGGCGAGTCGACGAGGAACAGCCCGTCGACCGCGCCCAGCCGCTCCGCGAGACCCCGCATGCCCGACCCGCCGTCCAGCCGCGCACCGCCCTGGCCGTCGTCCCGCACCTGGACCAGCAGCCGGTCGCCCGACCGCCACACCTCCACCGACGCCGACTTCGCCCCGCTGTGCTTGCTGACGTTCTGCAACAGCTCGGAGACCGTGAAGTAGGCGATGCCCTCGATGGCCTCGGCCGGGCGCTCGGACAGGTCCGCCGTCACCTTCACCGGCACCGTGCAGCGCGAGGCCACCGACGACAGGGCGGCGTCCAGACCGCGGTCGGTCAGCACCGCCGGGTGGATCCCGCGGGCCAGGTCGCGCAGCTCCTGGAGGGCCAGCTTCACCTCGCCGTGCGCCTCGGCGACCATCGCGGCCACCAGCTCGTCGGACTGCCCCTCCAGCAGCTTCTCCTTGGCCAGCCCCAGCCCCATGGCCAGATTGACCAGCCGGGCCTGCGCGCCGTCGTGCAGGTCCCGCTCGATGCGCCGCAGGTCGGCGGCGGCCGTGTCCACCACCACCCCGCGGTCCGACTCCAGCTCCGCGATCCGCCGCTCCAGCTCGTCGGAGGGCGACAGCAGGGCGCGCACCATCGCCCGGTCCACGTTCGTCAGCCCGCGCGCGATGAAGGGCAGCACCGGCCACAGCACGAACAGGGACGTCAGGGTGACGCAGAAGGTGAGGATGCCCCAGGGCAGCCGGATGAAGTCGTACAGGACCGTGCGCCAGCCCACCGGGTCCTTCAGCATCAGCCACAGCCGGTTGAGCCGGCCCTGCGTACGGGCCGGCGGCAGCCGGCTCGGCTCCTCGATCCGCAGCCCGAGCAGCTTGCGCGCCCGCGCCCGCTCCATCCGGCCCAGCTGCCGCGCCCCCGCGAGCCCGGTCGCCAGCAGCGGGAAACCGATCACGGTCACGGTCAGCAGACCGCCGGTGAACAGCACGCACATCACGTACAGGAAGCCGAACAGCGACACCGGCAGGTTCGCCAGGAGATGCGTGATCTCCTTCCAGGTGGGCAGGTCGTAGGCGAAGCGGACCGGCGGCAGCCGGTCCTGGCCCTGGTCCCGGTCGGGCCGGCCCAGGCCCCGGGCCCCTGCGCCGGACGCCGCCGGGCCGGCGGCGGAGGAGATAGGTGCGGTCATACGGGCTAGCGTGCCGCGCGGCGCGCCCCCGCGCCATGAGGTCGGCCGCCCTGGTCCGGCGGGGGATAACCCCACCCCGCGTCCCACCCTGTGACGGGCTGCTTACCCGCTCTTTATCAGGGCCTAGACTCCCGTGCGTACGGATCACGGAACGCGCGACATGCACATCACGGACATCACGAGGCCAGGGAGCGAGGGACTGACGGTGCCTGAGACGATGCCGGAGACGGTGCGGGGGTCGGCCGTCGTCGCGGCGGACTACTTCCACTCCTACTCGGTCGCCGGGCTGCTCGCCGTCGTCGGTGTGCTGTTCGTCGCCGTGGCGTTCGGCGCGGGGCGGCTGCTGCGGCCGGTGGTGCCCACGCCCGAGAAGCTCCTGACCTACGAGTGCGGCGTCGACCCGGTGGGCGAGGGCTGGGCCCACACCCAGGTCCGCTACTACGTCTACGCGTTCCTGTACGTGATCTTCGCCGTCGACTCGATCTTCCTGTTCCCCTGGGCGACGGTCTTCGCCGACCCCGGCTACGGCGCGGCGACGCTCGTGGAGATGTTCGTCTTCCTGGGCTTTCTGACCGTGGGCCTGCTGTACGCATACAAGAAGGGCGTCCTGGCATGGACGTGAACCCCACGGACGTGAACCCCACGGACGCGAACCGGACGGACGCGAGCCGTACGGAGCCCGTCGCGCTGCCCGAGCCGAAGCGGCTGGGCGTGCTCTCCCGGCTGGCCCCCGAGCCGATGAAGGTCGTCCTGAACTGGGGCCGCCGCTACTCGCTCTGGGTCTTCAACTTCGGCCTCGCCTGCTGCGCGATCGAGTTCATCGCCGCGTCGATGGCCCGCCACGACTTCATCCGCCTGGGCGTGATCCCGTTCGCGCCCGGCCCGCGCCAGGCCGACCTGATGGTGGTCTCCGGCACGGTCACGGACAAGATGGCTCCGGCGGTCAAACGCCTGTACGAACAGATGCCCGAGCCGAAGTACGTCATCTCCTTCGGCGCCTGCTCCAACTGCGGCGGCCCCTACTGGGACTCGTACTCCGTCACCAAGGGCGTCGACCAGATCATCCCGGTGGACGTCTACGTCCCCGGCTGCCCGCCCCGCCCGGAGGCGCTGCTCCAGGGCATCCTGAAGCTCCAGGAGAAGATCGCCCGCGAGTCGCTGGGGGAGCGGTACGGGACCGGCACGGCGCGTCCCTCCACGGCGGCGCTGCAGAGCGGTCTGGTCGAGCCGCCGGCCGCTGGGAACCCCGGCGCCGGGGCCGAAGGGGACGCGCGATGACCGGTGTCGGCTGGCTGCCCGCGCCCACCGAGGAACTGTTCGGCGCGGCGGCCACGGCGGAGGAGTCCTACGAGGTCCTGACGGTCGACGTACCGCCGCAGGCGTGGCTGTCCGCGCTGCTGACCGCCCGCGACGAGCTGGGCTGCACCTACTTCGACTGGCTGAGCGCGGTCGACGAGCCCGGCACGGGCTTCCGCGTCTCGGCCCACGTCGTCGCCCTCGCCCCGGTGCGGCGGCTGCTGGTGCGCACCACGGTCCCGCACGACGCGCCCGTCCTGCCCACCGCGGTGGAGGTGTACGCGGGCGCCGGCTGGCACGAGCGCGAGACCCACGAGATGTTCGGCGTCGGCTTCACCGACCACCCGGGGCTCGACCACCTGCTCCTCCCGGAGAACTTCGAGGGCCACCCCCTGCGCAAGGACTTCGTCCTGGCCGCCCGGGTCGCCAAGGCCTGGCCGGGCGCGAAGGAGCCGGGCGAGTCCGAGCACGGCGGACCCAAGCGCCGCCAGATGCTGCCGCCGGGCGTGCCCGACCCCAACGAGTGGGGCCCCATGAAGGGCCGGGTCCCGGCCGCCCCGGCCCGCCCGGCCCGCGCCGCCGCCGACCGCCCGGCCCGCGCGGCCGCCGACCGTCCGGTACGCCGCACCCGTACGGCCGCCGAAGGCTCCGCCGGCCAGACTCCGGCGGCCGGCGCCGCCGCGGC
>NZ_BAABKC010000142.1:0-9043 GCF_039543625.1 Streptomyces similanensis
GCGCCCCGCGCAGCTCGGCCGGCGCCCGCCCGCGCAGCGCGGCGGGGTCGGCCCGGCGCACGACGTCCGGGGCGAGCACGTCCAGCAGCGCGCCGAGGTCGCCGCCCCGAGCGGCGGCCAGGAACCGTTCGACGACCACGCGGTGCCGCTCCAGCTCGGCGGCGGACACCGAGGGCACGCCCCGGACCTTGTGCCGGGCCCGGCTGGCCAGCTTCTTCGCGGCCGGCTGCGAACGGTCCACCACGGCGGCGACCTGCGCGAAGGGCACCGCGAACACGTCGTGCAGAACGAACGCCACCCGCTCCGGCGGGCTCAACGTGTCGAGGACGGCCAGCAGCGCCACGCCCACCGAGTCGGCGAGCACCGCCTCCTCCTCGGGCGCGCCGTCGCCGCCACCGCTCACCTCCGGCGCGTCGTGCCCGTAGGGGTCCTCCCGCCGTGCCGTCCGCGCGCGCAGCAGGTCCAGACAGACCCGGGAGACGACCGTGGTCAGCCAGCCCGGCAGGTTGTCGATGCCCTCCGCGCCGGTCCTGACCAGCCGCAGCCAGGTCTCCTGCACGGCGTCCTCCGCCTCGCTCGCCGAGCCCAGCATCCGGTACGCCACCGCGTGCAGGCGCCCGCGCCGCAGCTCGAACCGTCGCGCCAGTTCCTCGTCGCCCGCCCTGGGGTCCATGGGTCGGTCACCTTTCCGCGTCGTGCTCCGTCACCCCACTGACGTATCCGACCCGATCGAGGTGACCTTCCGGTGACTGACACGCTGCTGCACATCGACTCCAGCGCCGACCCGACCGCCGACTCGGTGAGCCGCCGGCTGACCGCCCGCTTCGTCCGTGCCTGGCGCGAGCGGCACGGTACGGCGGGCTACCGCCACCGTGACCTGTCCGCGACGCCCGTCGCGCCGCTCACCGCGGCCTACACCGCCCTCGGCCGCCGCGTGGAGCACGCGGGCTTCGTACCGCCGGCCGAGGTGTCCGCGCTGATCGGGGGCCCGGCCGAGCGGCGCGAGTGGGAGCTGACCCTGCCCCTGGTCACCGAGTTGCGCCGCGCGCACACGGTGCTGCTGGGCGTCCCGATGTACAACTTCTCCGTGCCCGCCGCCCTCAAGGCGTGGATCGACCGGGTGACCTTCCCGGGCGCGTTCACCGACCCGGACACGGGCGCGAGCCTGCTGGGCGGCACCCGCGTGATCGCGGTCATGGCCCGCGGCGGCGGATACGGCCCGGGCACTCCGCGCGCGGCCTTCGACTTCCAGACGCCCTACCTGCGGGCCTGGTTCGGCAACCTGGGCGTCGACCCCGGCCGGCTGCACCTGATCGCGGCCGAACTGACCCGCGTCGACGTCCTCCCGCGGCTCGCCGGCCTCGAACACCTGGCCGCGGACTCGCTCGCCGCGGCCGAGGACGCGCTGACGGAACTGGCACGGTCCGCCGCCTGAGCCTCCGGCCCGCCCGGGAACCGCTCCCGCCGGGCCGCCCGCCGGGTGCCAGTAGGGTGCCGGGATGACCGAACAGGCCCCGGAACCAGCCGAGAAGTCCGCCGAGACACCCGCTCAAAGGTTCGGCGAGACGTCCGCTCAGAAGCGTGCCGGAGCACCCGGCCGGACGTCCGCCGGGGTGTCCGCTCAGGAGTCCGCCGGGGTGTCCGCTCAGGAGTCCGCCGGGGCGCCCGGCCAAGAGTCCGCCGAAGTGTCCGCCCGGGCGTCCGCCGTGAGGCCCTTCCTCTACGTCGTCGTCTGCGCCGCCGGCGTCGCCGAGGGCGTCGGCGCGCTGATCGCCGCCGCGCGGGAACGGGGCTGGGAGGTCGGCGTCATCGCGACCCCCCTCGCCATGAACGGCTTCTTCGACAGCGCCGCCGTCCAGACGCTCACCGGCCGCCCCGTCCGCTCCGCCTGGCGCACCCCCGCGGACCCGCGCCCCTTCCCGCCGCCGGACGCCGTGGCCGTCGCGCCCGCCACCTTCAACACGATCAACAAGTGGGCCGCCGGCATCGCCGACACCCTCGCCGCGGCCACCCTGTGCGAGGCCCACGGCCTCGGCGTTCCGGTCGTCGCCCTGCCGTGCGTGGCCGACGCGCTGGCCGTCCACCCGGCCTACCGCGACAGCCTGGCCCGCCTGCGCGCGATGGGCGTCCGCTTCGGCGACCCGCACACCGGCGATCAGCCCCAGGACGGCGGCCGGCCCGCCTTCGCCTGGGAACGCGCCCTGGACCTGCTCGACGCCTTCCCGCCCGGCCCCCGCCCCCGCCCCGCGTCCGTCATCCGGTACGACCGGCCGTCATGATCGCCGACCGCCTAGGCTCTTTCCGGTAACCCGGAGATATGCCGGTAACCACCCGAAGACAGGAGCGGCAACGATGCGGTACGTGAAGCTCGGCTCGACGGGCCTGGACGTGTCACGGATCTGTCTGGGCTGCATGACCTACGGCGTGCCCGACCGGGGCGCACACGAGTGGACCCTCGACGAGGAGACCTCGCGGCCCCTGATCCAGCAGGCCCTGGAGGCCGGGATCACCTTCTTCGACACGGCCAACGTCTACTCCGACGGCACCAGCGAGGAGATCGTCGGCCGCGCGCTGCGCGACTTCGCCCGCCGCGAGGACGTCGTCCTCGCCACCAAGGTGCACGGCCGGATGCGGCCCGGCCCCAACGGCGCCGGTCTGTCCCGCAAGGCGATCATGACCGAGATCGACGCCAGCCTGCGCCGCCTCGGCACCGACTACGTCGACCTCTACCAGATCCACCGCTGGGACCCGCACACGCCCGTCGAGGAGACCATGGAGGCGCTGCACGACGTGGTCAAGGCGGGCAAGGCCCGCTACATCGGGGCCAGTTCGATGTACGCGTGGCAGTTCTCCAAGGCCCAGTACACCGCGCGGCTCAACGGCTGGACCCGCTTCGTCTCCATGCAGAACCACTACAACCTGCTCTACCGCGAGGAGGAGCGCGAGATGCTGCCGCTCTGCGCGGACCAGGGCGTCGGCGTGCTGCCCTGGAGCCCGCTCGCCCGGGGCCGCCTCACCCGGGACTGGGGCACCGCCACCCACCGCAGCGACACCGACAACTTCGGCAGCACCCTCTACGCGGAGGGCGACCGCGCCGTCGTCGAGACCGTCACCCGCATCGCCGAGGAGCGCGGCGTCCCGCGCGCCCAAGTGGCCCTCGCCTGGCTGCTGCACCGGAACACGGTCACCGCGCCCATCATCGGCGCCGCCAAGCCGCAGCACCTGGCGGATGCCGTGGCCGCCGTCGAACTGGAGCTGAGCGAGAAGGAGATCGAGGAGCTGGAGCGGCCCTACACCCCACACGAGGTCAGCGGCCACTGAGCCCGCCCGCCGCACCCGAGGCCCGTACGGCGCGCACGCCGTACGGGCCCGCTCCGTATGGGGTCGCGAAAGGGCCGGTCTCCGGCTCCGCGGAGGAAATCCGGTCCGGAATCCATCGGCCACGAACAATTGACAATTCGTCAACAGCTCGCTTTTCCCCGGGATATGCGGAAAACCGTGTGATCCCTTGTTGCCTCCCGTTCGCCTGTGGAAAGGTGTGGCCGGAAAGGCCGAAGTCCCTTCTCTTGGTACGGACTTGATCCGCGGTGAGTACGGAGGAATGCAGCCGTGAAATACCCGGACCCGTCCCCGTCCCCGTCGCCCGAGCCGCACGGCCCGTTCGGCAGCACGGACCAGGAACTGAGCGCGGAACTGCGGAAGTGGACCGGCGTCACCCCCGCGACGCATCCGGTCGCCGAACTCCTCGACCGGCACTGGGAAGCGGCCTTCGCCTACGCACGGCTGTGCACCGACGGCCCGAACAGCGCGGGCATACTCACCACCCAGGCCTTCACCCGCCTGTTCGGACAGTCGCTGCGCCGCTCCGGGCCCACCGCCGCGTGGCGGCCCCGACTGCTGGTAACAGTGCGCCGGATCGCGGGGGAGTGGAGCACCGACCACCGGCGGGAGACCCTGCACCCGGAACTGAGCGCCGCGGCCGGCGCGGGTGAGCCGGTCGCCGCGCTGCTGCTGCCGCCGGTCGAGCGGCGGCTGCTGTCCCGCGCGTTCCAGCGGCTGCCCCAGACCGCCGCCGCCCTGCTCTGGCATGCCGAGGCCGAGGGCGAACCGGCGGCCGCGCCCGCCCGGCTGATCGGGCTCGACGAGGCGGGCGCGCGCGTGGAACTCGGGCGGGCCCGCGAACGGCTGCGCGAGGAGTGCCTCCAGGCCCACCGCGAACTCGCGCCCGAACAGGAGTGCTTGCGGTACTTCAGGCTGCTCGACGTGACCTGCCGGCGCGGTGGTGTCGACGTCGACCCCGATCTGCGGCAGCACCTGGCCGGCTGCACGCACTGCCGGCACACCGCCGGCCAACTGGCCCCGTTCGACGCCGGTCTCGGGACCGCGCTCGCCGAGGGGGTGCTCGGCTGGCGCGCCCGGGAGTACCGGGTGCTGCGCCTGGCCGCCGCGGCGCCCGCGGCCGAGGCGGCCGCCGGTGACGACGGCCCACCGTCCACCGCACCTGCCGGGGGCGGCCCGTCAGCAACGAGTACGGTGCCCGACGCGCCGACCGCGCCCGCAGCCTCGCCGCCGGGTCCGGCTCCCGCCCCCCAAGTACCGCCACGCCCCGCCGAGTCACCCTCCGCACCGCCGAGCGCACCGCCCTGGAACCCCACCGGCCACCTGCCCCACACGGCGACCGACGCCCCGGCGGCGCCTTCCACCGACGATTCGCGGGCGTCCGGCGAACCGGTCGTAGGCCCCGGACGCGAAGAGTCGCGCACCGGCGCTCCGAACGGCGCCCGGCCGGCCGAAGGCCGAGGAGTCACAGCTGAGCCGGGCGTGGCCGCCGAAGACCGCGCCGCTGACACGTCAGCGACTTCTGCCGGCGTTCGGGACGCGGGCGCGGTCAGTGGGGTGGCGGGGCGCGGGCGGCGGTCCGCTCGGCGGTCGGCGCGGCGGGCCGCGCGGAACCGGAACCTGGCCGTCGCCGCGGCGACGGTGAGCGGACTGGTCGTCCTCCCGCTCGCCGTCTGGGCGGCCGTCGCGCCGGGCGACGGCGCCGCGCCCGCCGCCGGCGGTCGCCCCAGCGGCGGCGCGGCCACGCCCTCCGGCGCGTCGGCCCCCGCTCCCGCGCCCACCCAGGCCGGCGCGGGCGACGCGGGAAGGACGACCCTGCGCGGGCGACTGCACAACGCGGCCTCCGGGCTGTGCGTCGGCATCGTCGGCGAGAAGGCCGTGCCCGGCGCGGAGACCGAGCTGGCGACCTGCTCGGCGCGCCCCGGCCAGCAGTGGGCGTACGAGACCGACGGACTGCTGCGCAGCGGCGCCGCGCCCGGACTGTGCCTCGACTCGCACCTCGCCTACTCCGTGCGGCTCGCCCCGTGCGTCGCCGCCGCCGCGCCGGGCGGCCGGGACATCCGCTACGACTTCACCCTTCAGGGCACTCTCGTCCCCCGTTTCGACCAGGACCTGGCGCTGACCCCGGCCGCCACCGACGGCGCGGGCGCGCTCGTCCTCAAGACGCGGTCCAGGACCGACACCCAGCGCTGGACGATCGACGAGGTCTCGGCCGACCTGCGGATGCGGGCGGCGAACTGGGCGGCGCACGGCTCCCCGCCGCCGTGACCCGACGACGCGGCCGGTCTCAGGGACGCGGCGGCGGCCCGTGCGGGGGAGGCGGCGGCTCCCGGGGAGGAGGCGGCGGCAGCGTCGCGAGGTCCGGGGCCGCCTCCGGCCACACCAGCAGCACCGGACAGGGCGCGTGGTCGACGGCGAACCGCACGGCGGGCCCCAGGCTGTGCGGACCGAGCCGGTCGCGGTCGCCGTCCCGGGCCAGCACCAGCAGATCGGCGTCGTCGGCCGCCTCCACCACCTCGCGCTCGACCCGCCCCGCCCGCTCCACCAGCGCGCACGGCCGCCCCAGCCGGGCCGCCGCCGCCTCCAGCAGCGCGGCCGCCGAGGCGTCGCCGAGAGCGGTGAGCCGGTCGCCCGGGTCCCGCCCCCAGCCGTCGCCGGGGCTCCGCCCGCCGCGGTGCGCCCGCCCCAGCAGCCCGGCGAACGCCCCGTGCGCCACCCCGGACACCTCCGCCCCGCTGACATGCAGCAGCACCACCTCGGCGTCCTCGGGCGCGTGGGCGCGCACGGCGTCCACACAGGCGGGCCAGGTGCCCTCGACGAGCCAGGCGATCACGCGCATACGGCGGCCTCCCTCAGCCTTCGGTCTTCCCCGGCCGCGCCCCGCGACTCACACGACGTGCAGCGCCCCCCACAGTGCCACCACCGCGGGCACCAGCGCCGCAGGCACCGCGAGCAGCCCCAGCCGGGTGAACTCCTTGAGATCCACCCCGTGTTCGTGCTGGTGCACGATCCGCCGCCACAGCAGCGTCGCCAGCGAGCCGGCGTAGGTGAGGTTGGGGCCGATGTTGACGCCGAGCAGCACGGCCAGGACGGCGCCCGGGCCGGCCGGAGCGGTCAGCGGCAGCAGCACCAGCACCGCCGGCAGATTGTTGATCAGGTTGGCCAGCACGGCGGCCACCGCGGCCGTGCCGAGCAGTGCGAGCAGTCCGGTGCCGCCGGGCAGGACGTGCCCGAGCGCGTCGGCGAGCCCGTTGTCGACCACCGCGCGGACCACGACGCCGAGCGCCAGCACGAACGCGAGGAAGGCGGGCGCCGCGGCCCGCACCACGCTCAGCGCGCTCGCCTCGCGCCGCGCCAGCGCCCGCCCGGCCAGCACCAGCGCCCCGGCCAGCGCCGCCCACGCCGGTTCGACGCCGAACGCGGAGGTCACGACGAAACCGGCCAGCGTGCAGCCCACGGTCACCAGTGCGAACAGCGGCAGCGCGGGCGGCTCGCCCACGCCGGGCGAGGGCGCGGAGGCGGCCAGGTCGCGGGCGAAGAAGCGGCGGAAGACCAGGTACTCCGCGCCGATCGCCGCCAGCCACGGCAGCGCCATCAGCGCGGCGAACCGGGTGAAGCTCACCCCGCTCGCCGCGAACGCCAGCAGGTTGGTCAGATTGGAGACCGGCAGCAGCAGCGACGCCGTGTTGGACAGGTGCGTACAGGCGTAGACGTGCGGTTTGGGGCGTACGCCGGTGCGGGCGGCGGTGGCGAACACCACCGGGGTCAGCAGGACGATGGTCGCGTCCAGGCTGAGCACGGCCGTGATCGCCGACGCCAGCGCGAACACCGCCGTCAGCAGCCGCACCGGACGGCCCCGCGCCCACCGGGCCATCCACGCCCCGCACGCCGTGAACAGCCCCTCCACATCGCAGAAGTGGGCGAGGACCAGCACCGCGGCGAGGAACCCGACCACCGGTCCGAGCCGGGCCACCTCGGCGCGGGCGTGGTCCAGGCCGATCGCGCCCGTGGCGACGGCGACCGCGGCGGCGGGCACCGCCATGACCGCCTCGGGCAGACCGAAGGGGCGTACCACCGCCCAGGCCAGCACGGCGACGAGCAGGACGACGGACAGGGTCTCCGCCAGCGGGGTGTTCAGGGCTCGGTCCTCCGGACGCGATCAACGGTGCCCGCACATCAAAGCAAACACGTGCCGCCCGTTCGCGCGGACGTGCGGGCACCGGGGCGCGTCACGGCGCGGTGCCGGGGCTGAGCACGGTCAGGAACACCGAGGAGGAGTTGCCGCCCACCGGCACCTGACCGGCCGTCCACTTGACCGTGAGGTGGTCGCGCTCGTCCGGCGGCGTGACGATCAGCGAGGCCGGCTTCGCGGTCCGCGCCCCGCTCACGCCCGGGTTGGAGAAGGTCAGGCCGGCCCAGGCGCTGGCGCCCGGCTTGAGTGTGATCGTCGCCGGGGAGCCGCTCGAGCGCTTCGGGTCGGGGCCGAGCTGCCGGCCGGAGGCGTCCAGGAACGCGGCGCCAGGGAAGCCGCGCACCGTGCAGGTGTGGCCGGAGACGTTGGTGAGGACGAGCGGGAAGTTCTCCTGACCCGCGCCGGGGTCCATCCGGCCGACCGCGGCGCGCAGCTCGGAGGTGTGGCAGCGGGTGCTCGCGGCGGCTGCGGTGTCCTTGTCCGCGCCGCTGCCGGACCCGGTGGCCCGGCCGGAGTTCGCCGGGGCGGCGGAGTCCGGGGGCGAGGCGGTACGGCCCGGGGTGCTGGAGCCGCCGCCCGCGGCGGTGCTCTCGGACGCCACGCCGCTCGTCGTGTCGCCGGTCGCGGGCGCGGCGGTGCCCGGCACCTTCTGCGGTCCGCCCGCCGTGCCGTGGTCGCTGCCGCAGCCGGTCAGCAGGCCCACCGCGGCGATGGCGCCGGCGAGCAGGGCCGTACGGCGGCGGGACGGGAAGGTGTACGTCATGATCCACGCTCCTGGAGGTTCCTCGCACGCCGCGTCGCGTGCGTCCGGCGCCTCGTGCGCCGACATGAGTGTCCGATGCGCGGTCCGGGTGGAAAGTTCGCGGTTCCCGCGCGTTTCTTCCCCGGACTTCCTCCCCGGACTTCTTCCCGCGCGGAGCCCCGGCGTGTCCACCCGTACCCGTGTTCACCCCTACCGGGTCTGGGTGACCCGCAGCGAGCGGAGTATGCCGTCGGTCGGATCGTCGCCGCCCTCCCGGCGGACCTGCACGTACACCTGCGGCTGTCCGCCGGCCCCGGCCGGGGTCAGCGCGGCCTCGGTGAGCAGACCGCCGCCGGGGCAGCCGCTCCAGGAGCGGATCCGGCCGTGCCAGCGCCCGTCGGCCCAGGCGCGGCCGCCGTCGTCGTGGCAGCCGGGGTGCGCGACGGCGGCCACCCGGGCGGTGACGTCGCCGTGCTCGCTCAGCCCGACGAACACCCCGTCCACGCCGGCCCCCAGGTCCTGCCAGTGCGTCAGGTCGTCGGCGACGGCGAGGCCCGGCTCGTGCCCGGCGGGCAGCCCCAGCGTCGCCGGGTCCCAGCCCGAGTCCCGCAGCTGCCGTCCCCAGCCGTCCGGCACCCGCACCGCGACCCGGCCGGTGGCGTCCACCACCCGGACGCCGGACGCCGCGCCGGAGGCGCCGGAGGTGTCCGGCGCGCCGCGCCACAGCGCCACGCCGAGCCACACGCCCGCGGCGGCCGCCACGGCCACGG
>NZ_BAABKC010000143.1:0-16642 GCF_039543625.1 Streptomyces similanensis
GGCAGCGGCTCCCGGCCGCCCCACGAGCGACCGTCGCGGCACGGCCTCCGGCCGGACAACGCCCCGCCGCACCGCCGCGGGCAGGCGTCCCGCTCGCCGGCGGGCCGCCCTCCGCGCCGGAGGCGCGCCCGGCGCCGACGGCCGGGGCACTGCCTGCGGCCGGGCACCGAGCCCCCGGCGCGCCACCGGTGAGCGGCCGACACTCCCTCGCCGAGAAGTTCCCCACGCCAGGGGCACAGTCCGCGCCGACGCCGCCGGTCACCGCAGGAAGCAGGCAGTCCTCGCACGGCGGCCGGTCGCCCGCCGGGCGGGAGACCACGGACGGCCCGCGCGTGGCCACTTCGGCACCGCCCGCGGCCGAGCGCCAGGCCGGCACCGCGCCACCGGCGAGCGGCCGGCCCTCCGGCGGCGCGAGGCTCTCCGCGCAGGCAGGGGCGCCAGCGGCCGGCACGCAGGCCCCCCGTAGGCCACGGGGTACCGCCGCGCCGGCCCCCGCGCCTGGTGCGCGGTCCGCCCCGGCTCCGGCCGACGCCGGGCGGCCCGCCGCCTCCGTAGGGCCTGCCGCCGGTGGGCCGCAGGGCCGGGGCGCTGCCGGACGGCCCCCCGGGGCAGCGGCACCGGCCCCGACGGGGCAGCCCACCGCGCCGAACGCGCGACACACGCCCGTGCGGCCGACCGCCGCCGAGCGGACTCCCGGGGCAGGGACGCCGACCACCGCCGGGCGGACTCCCGAGGTGGGGACGCCGACCACCGCCGGGCGGACTCCCGGGGCAGGGGCGCCGACCACCGCCGGGCGGACTCCCGAGGTGGGGACGCCGACCACCGCCGGGCGGACTCCCGAGGTGGGGACGCCGCCTCCCGCGAGACAGTCCACCGCGCCGGATATCCGACACGCACCCGCGCGGCCGACCGCCTCCGAGCAGCCCCTCAGGGCCGAAGCGCCGACCCCCACGGGACCGCCCTCCGCGCCGAGCGCGCTCGCCGGGCAACCCTCGCCCTCGGCGGGGTCGGTCGCGTCCCGGGGGCCGCTGGTCGTGGGTGCGGGGCCCGCCGGCGGGCCGGGTGGACTCGGAGAGCTGTCGTCCGGTCGTCGGGGCGCGCAGCCCGAGGCGCGGGGGCCCGCTGGGCCGGCGAGTGGGTCCGTGGCGGAGTTGCTGGGGCGGCTGGGGCTGTTGTACCGGGAGGCCGAGCGGGCCACCGAGAGTTACGACGCGGCCGGAGTCGCGCTGGGGCGGCAGCGGGCCGAGGTCGCGCGGGTGGACGCGGCGCTCGCGCGGGCGCGCGAGGCGGTGGCCGCGAGCCGGGCGGCGGCCGGGCGGCTCGCGAGGCAGCAGTACCAGGACGGCGACGACCTGTCGCCGTACCTGCGTCTGCTGCTGGCCCGCGACCCGCAGCACGCGCTGCAACAGGGCCACGTCGTCGGGCAGATCGCCCGCGAGCGGGCCGAAACGGTGACCCGGCTGACCGGCGACGAGCGGCGCGCCGCCGCCCTCGCCCGCCAGGCGCACGCGGCGCTCGACGCCCGGCTCGCCCTCGCCCGGCGGCAGCAGCGCGCCCGGGACGACGTACGCGCGCGGCTGGCCGCGGTGGAGAAGCTGCTGGCCTCGCTCAGCGCCCAGCAGCTGACCGCGCTCGCCGCGTTCGAGCGCGGCGGGATCGTCGAGGCGCAGCGCGGGTTCCTCGCCTCCGGCGCGCTCGGCGCCGGGCAGCCGCCCACCGCCGAGGGCGAGGAGGCCGTGCGCTACGCGGTGCGCCAGCTCGGCAAGCCGTACCAGTGGGGCGCCGCGGGCCCGCAGGCGTACGACTGCTCGGGGCTGACCTCGCAGGCGTGGGCGCGGGCCGGGACCGCGATCCCGCGCACCAGCCAGGAGCAGTGGGCGCACCTGAAGCGGGTGCCGCTCAGCGAGCTGCGCCCGGGCGACCTGGTGGTCTACTTCCCCGAGGCCACGCACGTGGCGCTCTACCTCGGCGACGGCATGGTCGTGCAGGCGCCCCGGCCCGGCGCCACGGTGAAGGTGTCGCCGCTGGCCGCCAACCCGGTGCTGGGCGCCGTACGGCCCGACCCGGGCGGGCGGCCCCTGCCGCGGTACGTGCCGCCGGCGCTGCCCGCCGGCGCCCTGGACGGGCCGGACGCGGGGCTCTACGCGGCGGAGCCGGCGGCGGCGACCTCGCCGAGGTAGGCCTCGGACTTCGCCGGGTCGAAGAAGAAGTTCTCGAAGTCGGCCGGGTCGTCGAAGCCGTTGGCGAAGCGGTCGGCGACCGGCTGCAACTGGCCGGCGGCGCCGAGCAGGTTGAGCACGTGCTCCGGCGGCGGCGCGAGCATGGCGTTCGTCCACTTGGTGACGTGCCGCGCGGTGTTCCAGTAGCGGTCGAACGTCTGCCCCATCCACTCCTCGTCGAACGGCTGGTCGCCGCGCTCCAGGATCGAGGCGAGGTAGGCGGCGGCGCACTTGGCCGCCGAGTTGGAACCCTGGCCGGTGATCGGGTCGTTGGCGACGACGACGTCCGCGACGCCCAGGACGAGGCCGCCGCCGGGCAGCCGGCCGATCGGCTTGCGCACGGTCGGGGCGTAACGGCCGGCGAGCGTGCCGCCGGCGTCCGTCAGCTCGACGCGCGTGGCCCGCGCGTACTCCCACGGCAGGAAGGTCTTCATCAGGTCGAGCGTGAGCGCCAGGTGCTCGGCCGGGTCCTTGACGCCCTGGAAGGCGTCGAGCGGACCGCCGGGCACGCCCTCCCAGAACAGGATGTCGGCGCGGCCGGAGAGCGTGTACGTCGGCATGACGAACAGCTCGCCGACGCCGGGCACGATGTTGCAGCGGACCGCGTCGAACTCCGGGTGCTCGGGGCGCGGGCCGAGACCGTGCACGTACGCCACCGCCAGCGCGCGCTGCGGCTCGCTGTACGGGGAGCGCTCGGCGTCCCGCTCGAACATCGAGACGAGTTCGCCCTTGCCGGCCGAGACCAGGACGAGGTCGTAGGCGCGGGAGAAGTAGTCGAGGTCGCCGACGGCCGCGCCGTGCACGACGAGCTGGCCGCCGCGCTGCGCGAACGTCTCCGTCCAGCCGGCCATCTTGACCCGCTGGTCGACCGACTGCGCGTACCCGTCGAGCCGGCCCACCCAGTCGATCGCGCGCTGTGAGGGGCCCGGGTCGAAGGAGCCGGGGGCGGCGACGGAGACGCCGAGTCCCTCGATCCTCGGGGCCTGGGACTCCCAGAAGTTGATCTGGAGGTCCCGCTCGTGCTGGAGCGCGGTGTGGAACATGCACTGCGTCGACATGACCCGGCCGGAGCGGATCTCGTCGGCGGTCCGGTTGGACATCAGGGTGACCTCGTAGCCGTGCGACTGGAGGCCGAGGGCGAGCTGGAGACCGGACTGGCCGGCCCCCACGACGAGTATCTTGCGCATGCGGGTGGTATCTCCTACGGCTTGGGAACGGCGCGCGCACCGGAACGGACTGCCGGGGGGCCGGCGACTACTCGGGGGCCGGGACGGCTCGGGGCCGGGACGGCTCGGGGACCGCGGACTACTCGGGGGTCTCTTCGAGCGCGTGGGCCACCAGGGCCAGCAGCGTCTCGATGGCCGAGATCCGGTGCCGCGCGTCCATGATCATGACAGGTATGTGGGCCGGGATCGTGAGCGCCTCCCGGACGTCGTCCGGCTCGAACAGCTCGGTGTCGTCGAAGTGGTTGACCGCGACGACGTACGGCAGTCCGCAGCTCTCGAAGTAGTCCAGGGCCGGGAAGCAGTCCTTCAGCCGGCGGGTGTCGGCCAGGACGACGGCGCCTATCGCGCCGCGCACCAGGTCGTCCCACATGAACCAGAACCGCTGCTGGCCGGGCGTGCCGAACAGGTACAGCACCAGGTCGTCGTCGAGCGTGATCCGCCCGAAGTCCATGGCGACGGTGGTGGTGACCTTGCCGGGGGTGGCGGTGAGGTCGTCGGTGTCGGCGCTGGCCTCGGTCATCAGCGCCTCCGTCTGGAGGGGCGTGATCTCCGAGACGGTGGTGACCAGCGTGGTCTTGCCCACGCCGAAGCCGCCCGCCACCACTATCTTCGTGGCGATCGGGGCGCGGGTGCGGTCCGTCTGCCAGGGCCGCAGCGTCTCGTCGGTTTCGTCGAGCGGGGAGACGCCGGTCGCGAAGGCGGCGGCGTCAGAGACGGCGGAGTCCACTCAGCACCCTTTCCAGCAGAGCGCGGTCCGGACGGCCGGTGCCGTGACCGGTTCCGGTTCCGTACACACGGATCTTTCCCTGGTCCGCGAGGTCGCTCAGGAGCACGCGGACCACACCGAGCGGCATCTTCAGCAGCGCGGCGATCTCGGCCACCGTCCGCATCCGGCGGCACAGTTCGACGATGGCCCGCATCTCGGGCATCACCCGGGTGGTGAGCGAACCGTTGTCCAGCTCCCGGCGCTCCTCCCCGGCCTCCAGCGCGGCCGTGCTCGCCACGAACGTCTCCACCAGGAGGACGTGGCCGAAGCGGGTGCGGCCGCCGGTGAGGGAGTAGGGGCGGACCCGGGCGGGCCTGCGGTCGCCGCCGCGCACCGGGAGCTGCTGTTTGGGCACGCCGCCCAGCGGACCGCTCATGGCATGGCTCATCGAAGGCTCCCGGCCGACTCGGACTCCAGTGACTTCCGCAGCTCGCTGCGGAGTTCGGGCGTCAGGACGTGTCCGGCGCGGCCGACGAAGAGCGCCATGTGGTACGCCACCACGCTCATGTCGCACTCCGCCGAGCCGTGCACGCCGAGCAGCGAACCGTCGCTGATCGACATGACGAACAGGCTGCCCTCGTCCATCGCGACCATCGTGTGCCGGACCGCGCCGCCGTCCATCAGCCGGGCCGCGCCCACGGTGAGGCTGCCGATGCCGGAGACGACGGTGGCGAGGTCGGCGGCGGAGCCGCGCGGGCCCCGGGGCGCGCCGGGGGCCGTGCGGGCCGCCTCGTTGCGGTCCTGGTCGGAGGAGAGCAGCAGGAGGCCGTCGGAGGAGACCACGGCGACCGATGCGATGCCGGGGACCTCCTCGACGAGGTTGGTCAGCAGCCAGTGCAGGTTGCGGGCCTCTCGGCTCAGTCCGAAGGTGCTGGGAGCGGTCAACTGCTTGCCTCCTC
Organism: Streptomyces similanensis; assembly: GCF_039543625.1. NCBI lineage: Bacteria > Bacillati > Actinomycetota > Actinomycetes > Kitasatosporales > Streptomycetaceae > Streptomyces > Streptomyces similanensis. Next base: position 5,111 of record NZ_BAABKC010000143.1, read on the forward strand.
GACGGTGCCCCCCGTGGATTCCTCGGCGTGTGCGCGGGTGGCTGCCGGGTCCGGCCGCCGGTTCTGGCCCGTCCGTTCGGCGATCTCCGCCTGTACGTCCCGGTGGCCGGCCTGCGCGCCCTTGCGGAATCCGCCCAGGCGGCGGCGCAGCGCGTCGGCGTCCACGGAGCCGGTGCGCTGGCGCGGCGCCTGGGTGGGGGTGCTGATTCTGGGGGTGCGCTTGGGCAGACCCTTGGCGGTGAGCTGGTCGTCCTCGGCGCGTTCGTGCACGTCGGCGGCGTCGGCTCCGCCGTCGGCCGAAAGCCTGTGCGCGGCGGCGTGCGGCGCGGGGTGCGGTGCAGGGTGCGGTGCGGATACGCCGCCGTCGGGCGCGGGGTCCGTCCGGGACCCGCTCTGGTCGCCCTCGGGGTGCGGCCCGGTCGCGGTGCCGTCGCCCGCGGGGCGCGGCCTCGCGGGCAACGCCTCGGGCGCGGGGCGCGCCTGCGGGGAGGCCGTCGCGGGGTCTCCCTCCGTCCGCCCGGGGGCCGCGCCGGCCGTCGGGCCCGTCCCGGACCCGGCGTGGTCGTCCACGGGGTGCGGCTGCGCGGGGAACGCCTCGGCGGCGGGCCGGGGTCCGGTGCCGTCCGGCTCCGGGGCGGGAGACGGGGACGGCTGCGGGGAGGAGGCCGGGGACGGAGACGGCTGCGGCGACGGCGACGGCGACGGCGACGGGAGGAAGAGTTCCATCGTCGTCTCCGCGGGGGACTCCGCGGGCACGCCGGCCGGGGACTTCGCGGGCGCGGGGGCCGGTGCCTTCCCGGGCGCGGGGGCGCCGGCCGGGGACTCTGACCCGGGTGCGGGAGGGTCGGCGGCGGGGGCCGCCGGGGCCGGCGCGTTCGCCGCCGCCTCCGAGCGCCGTACCGCCTGTTCGGCCTGGCGGACGAGCGGGTCGCCGGCCGCGGCGCGGACGGGCAGCACGTTGGAGTTGGCCTCGGCGTCCGCGCCGGGCAGCGAGACCGTCCCGGTGGCGCCGGCGGCGGCCGGGCCGGCGGCCGCGGCCTCGGCGGCCAGCGCGGCGACCAGCAGCGGCTGGGGCACGACGACGACCGCCGCGATCCCGCCCTGCTTCTGCTCGCGCAGCCGCACCCGGGCGCCGTGCCGGTGGGCGAGGCGGGCCACCACGTACAGGCCGAGGCCGAGGCCGTCCTCGCCCTCGTGGTCGTGGGCGGCCGCGGGGTCGAAGTCGGCGAGGCGGGCGTTGAGGCGGGTGAGCCGCTCCGCGGCCATGCCGATGCCCTCGTCCTGGACGGAGAGCATGATCTCGCCGTTCTCCAGGAGCCAGCCGCAGACCTCGACCGGCTGGTCGGGCGGGGAGAACGAGGTGGCGTTCTCCATGAGTTCGGCCAGCAGGTGGGAGAGGTCGTCGGCGGCGAACCCGGCCACGTGCGCGTGCGGCGGCAGCGCCGCGATGCGCACCCGCTCGTAGCGCTCGATGTCGCTGACCGCGGCCCGCACCACGTCCACCAGCGGCACCGGTCCGGCGTGCTGCTGGACGTGCTCGGCGCCGGCCAGCACCAGCAGGTTCTCGCTGTGCCGGCGCATGACCGTGGCGAAGTGGTCGAGCTTGAAGAGGGTGGCGAGCCGGTCGGGGTCCTGCTCGCGGTCCTCCAGGCCCTCGATGACGGCGAGCTGGCGCTCCACCAGGGCGAGGGTGCGCAGCGCGAGGTTGACGAAGGTGGAGCCGATGCCGGTGCGCAGCCGCTCCAGCTGGGTGGTGGCGGCGTCGAGTTCGGCGCGCAGCTCCTCGCGGGCGTCGGCCATCTTCTGCCGCTGGCCGATCAGGTGCTTGCGGTCGGTCTCCAGGGTGGCGAGCCGTTCGGCGACGGCGGCGGCCCGGGCGTGCAGGGTGTTGACGGAGCGGACGACCTGGGCGAACTCGTCGTCGCGGCCGGTGAAGCGGATCGCCTCCTCGGCGCCCGCGTCCTCGGCGCCGGCCAGCCGGGCCGAGCCGAGCCGGAGCACGGCGAGCGGCCGGGTGAGGGTGCGGGCGAGGCCGGTGGCGATGCCGAGGGTGAGCAGCAGCAGCGCGCCGAGCAGGGCGACGCGGATCTCCAGCGCGGTGACGTCGTCGTCGCGCAGGGCCGCGAGGTCCTTGGTGCGGTGGTCGTAGAGGGAGGACTCCGCGCCGCGCATCAGGTCGACGCGGGCGCTGAGCGCGGCGTCCGCCTTCTTGACGCTGGTGTTCAGGTCGTCGTCGGAGAGCGCCGGCTGCGCGGTGAGCTTCTTGAGGTAGTCGTCGGCGGTCTTCGCCTCGGCGCCGGTGACCGTGGAGTCGTAGGAGTCACGGGCCGCGTCGGGGGCGGTGCCGCGGAACTCGGCGAGGGCCGCGTCCGAGCGGAAGCGGGCCTGCTGGGCGGCGGCGCTGAGGGCGTCGCGCTGCTTGGCGTCGGCCTCCGAGGAGGTGTTCTCCCGCGTGTTCTGTCCGGTGAGGGGGTCGTAGACGGTGCGCGAGGAGTACGGCACGTTCAGGGCGGCCAGCAGCAGTCCGCGGGCGGCGGCGGCCTGCTGGACGGCGGTGTCGAGTTCGGCGAGCGCGTGCGCCCCGGAACCGGCCCGCGAGGGCATCCGCTCGGCCAGCTGTTCGGCCAGCCGGTGCAGTTCGGCGATGGTGGCGGAGTACGCCTGGTGGACCTGGAGGGCGCTGCTCTGCCCGGTGAGCGCCGAGCGGCGCACGGTGGCGATGCCGTCGAGGTCGGCGCGCAGCCAGGCGGGGGTGTCGGCGTCGCCGCGCGCCTCGTCGACCTGGCGGTCCACGCGGGTGCTGCGCTGCTCGGAGGGCGCCTTGGACCGGGGGCGGCCGGCGGCGACGTAGGAGGTGACCTCGTCGCGTTCGTCGGCGAGCGAGTGGGCCAGGGCCAGGGCGTCCTGGGTCCGCTCGGCGAGGGCGACCAGGTCCTGGGAGTCGCTCAGCTGTCCGGAGGCGGTGATCACGGAGGGCGCGCCGGCCGCGGCGACGGCGGCGGTCACGACGGCGACCGCGGCGATGAGGCGGTTGCGCACGTGGGTGGGGCGGCCCTTGCCGACCGGGACGGCGGGGGGCGCGGGGACGGCGGCGGGCGTGGGGACGGCGGCGGGCGCAACGGCCGCGGGGGGCGTGCCGGGCGGCTGCGCGGGTCCGCCGGCGGTGGCCGTCTGCTTGCCTGGGCGCCGAGGCCGCTTCTTCTGCACCGGTGCTCGCATTCCTGTACTCGTGTACTCAAGGGCCCGGGTGGCGCTCCGTCAGCTGGTGCGACGGGTGCGCGGCACCCTCCCCGGCCTGCGCTGTCGCGCGTGCGGGGGACCTGCGTCGGTTTCCGACCCTCCCAGTGCCGGTGGGCAGTGGGCCCGCATCGTCCGACCGGCCACCCGAAGGAGTGAACATCGGAGGGGAGTTGGCGGGCAAGTTCCTCCGGCCCGTGCCGGGGGCCTTTCCGGTGGGCCGGTTGGACGTCTGCGACAGGCTTTGGCAGGATTCGCCGCCACGCCTCCCCAGAGTCTGGCAATACCTCTCAAAAAGGGCGTCTGACCTGCAGTGCCGCGTTGTTTCCCAGGTGGTTGCCAGCTTTTGGCGGGCCATGTGAAGGGCTGGTGCAGACTGGCCGGATGCGTACTGAGGTTGTTTCCGAGCCCGGCCGCCGGGAGCGGCCCAACGAGGACTTCGCCGCCGTCGCGCTGCCCGCCTCCGGGCGGGGCGGCTGTCTCGTCGTCCTGGACGGGGTGACGCCGCCGCGGGAGACCGGGTGTCTGCATTCGGTCTCCTGGTTCACCGCCCGGCTCGGTGGCGCGCTGACCGAACTGACCGTTTCCTGCCCAGATCTGACGCTGGCGGAGATTCTTTCGAAGGCGATCGCCCGGACCGCCGGGGCGCACGCGATCACCTGTGACCTTTCTCACCCGCGCACGCCGCAGGCAACCGCAGTGCTCGTCCGCTGGTCCGCCGACGCGGTCGACCATCTGGTCCTGTCCGACTCGGCGCTCCTGCTGGAGACCGCCGACGGCTCGGTCCTGCCCGTCCTGGACGACCGGCTGGCCCGGCTGCCCCGCACCCTGCTCGCCACCGACGAGCTGATCGACGCCACCCTGCGCAACAAGGAGGGCGGCTTCTTCACCGCGGCGGCGGACCCCTCGGTCGCGGACCGGGCGGTGACCGGCTCGGCGCCGCGCGAGCGGGTGCGCGCCCTGGCCGCGCTGACCGACGGGGCGGCGCGCTGGGTGGAGACGTTCGGCGAGGGCGACTGGGCGCAGTGCCTGGGCCTGGTCCGCAAGGAGGGGGCGCGGGGCCTGGTGGACCGCGTCCGGGCGATGGAGGAGGCCGACCGGGAGACCCGGACGCACCTCGGCCGGAGCAAGACGCACGACGACGCGACGGTGGTCTTCGCGGAACTGTGAGCGCGGGGCCGCCGACGCCGGCGGGCGGCGAGGGACGAGCGAGGGACGGCCGGGCGCTGCTCCACCCTCGCCCCGCCCGTCCCCCCGCACGTGCGGTTACTTGTCCATGACGCCGTTCAACTCGTGCAGCAGGCGGGCCAGTTCGGCCACCTCGCGGCGGTCCCAGTGGGTGAGCTGGCGGACGTAGCGGGCGCGGCGCGCCTCGCGCACCTGGCCGACCCGGCGGCGGCCGTCGGCGGTGAGGGCGACCAGCCAGGCGCGCCCGTCGGCGGGGTCGGGCTCGCGGGCGACGAGCCCCAGCTCCTCCAGGGCGCGCAGCTGGCGGGACATGGTGGCCTTGCCGACGCCGATGTACGCGGCGAGCGCCGTGGCGCGCTGGCCGCCGCACTCGTCCAGCCGGGCCAGCAGCCCGTACGCGGAGGACTCCAGTTCGGGGTGGACCTCGCGGGCCATCTCGCCCTGGCTGGCCCGCGCCCGGCGCAGCAGCAGGGTCAGTTCCCGCTCCAGGGCGAGGAACGGCAGGTCTGCACCACTGGGCGACGAGCCCGGTTCATCCGCGTGTACTTCGCTGTTCGCGTCTTCGTGCACGTCAGCCCCTGCCTGAAGTTTCCCGGTCCTGAAAGTTTCCGCCAACCGCCGCCATCGCCGCAGCTCCGTCAGTATTCCGCAGGCGTAGACCAACGGCGGCCCCCGGACCCCCTTCCCAGCCATGGGTCTACGTGCGTAGCTTCTTCTCCAGAACATAAATGGCATGCTCACGCCAGCACACTGTCGGCGGGTCTCCCCTGATCCGCTCTCCCCCCGTGCGACCGTGGGCGATGCCCGCGTTTTCCCCCACCGAGCACCACCGAACTTTCGGAGGCACGTCATGCCCGTGCACAGATCCGGAACGGCCCGCGCCCGGCGGCTGACCGCGGCGGGAGTCCTGCTCGCAGCGTTCTCCTTCCTCCTCACGGCGCCTTCCTCGGCCACCACGACGCCCGCCCGCGGCTCCGCCTACATGGGCATGGGCGTCCTCGCCCACGACGGTCAGAAGGGCACGCCCACGACCGACAAGGCCGCCCAGACCGAGGGCGTCGACGTCGCCGGCTACCAGGGCAACGTCGCCTGGTCCACCCTCTGGAGCAGCGGCGTGAGGTGGGCCTACACCAAGGCGAGCGAGGGGACGTACTACACGAACCCCTACTTCACGCAGCAGTACAACGGCTCGTACAACGTCGGCATGATCCGCGGCTCGTACCACTTCGCGACCCCGGACACCACCAGCGGCGCCACCCAGGCCAACTACTTCGTGGACCACGGCGGCGGCTGGTCCAAGGACGGCAAGACCCTGCCGGGGGCCCTCGACATCGAGTGGAACCCCTACGGCGCCGCCTGCTACGGCAAGTCCGCGAGCGCGATGGTCAGCTGGATCGCCGACTTCCTGAACACCTACAAGGCCCGCACCGGCCGCGACGCCGTCATCTACACGGCCACCAGCTGGTGGACCCAGTGCACCGGCAACTACGGCGGCTTCGCCGCCAACAACCCGCTGTGGATCGCCCGCTACGACTCCACCGTGGGCACGCTGCCGGCCGGCTGGGGCTACCAGACGATGTGGCAGTACACCTCGTCCGGCCCGACCGTCGGCGACCACGACAAGTTCAACGGAGCCCTGGACCGGGTGCAGGCACTCGCCAACGGCTAGCCGTGGTTCTTCGACTCCGCGCAGCCGCCGCGCGCGGTGAGGGCCCGGGCCCCTTCGGGGGACCCGGGCCTTCGTTCTCCGGCGGCGTCCGTCACGCCGCCGCCGGAACCCCGGTCTCCGCACCGTTCACGGCCGGCGCGAGGGCCAGTTCCAGGACCTGGCGGACGTCGGTGACGGCGTGGACGTCGAGCTTGTCCAGCACCTGAGCCGGGACGTCGTCCAGGTCGGCCTCGTTGCGCTTGGGGATGATCACGGTGCGCACCCCGGCGCGATGGGCGGCCAGCAGCTTCTGCTTGACGCCGCCGATGGGCAGCACCCGCCCGGTGAGCGACACCTCGCCGGTCATCGCCACGTCCGTGCGCACCAGCCGCCCGGACAGCAGCGAGGCCAGCGCGGTCGTCATCGTCACGCCCGCGCTCGGGCCGTCCTTGGGGACCGCGCCCGCCGGGAAGTGGATGTGCACGCCCCGGTCCTTCAGATCGCCCACCGGCAGCTCCAGTTCGGCGCCGTGACTGCGCAGGAAGCTCAGCGCGATCCGCGCGGACTCCTTCATCACGTCGCCCAGCTGACCGGTCAGCGTCAGACCCGCGGCGCCGGTCTCCGGATCGGCCAGCGACGCCTCGACGTAGAGCACGTCGCCGCCGGCCCCGGTGACCGCCAGGCCGGTCGCCACGCCGGGCACGGCCGTGCGGCGCTCGGCCGGGTCCTGCGCGGACTCCGGCACGTGGTGCGGGCGGCCGATCAGCGCGCGCAGATCGCCGTCGGTGACGGTGAACGGCAGCTCCCGCTCCCCCAGCTCGTGCTGGGCCGCGATCTTGCGCAGCAGCCGCGCGATGGAGCGCTCCAGGGTGCGTACGCCCGCTTCCCGGGTGTACTCGCCCGCCAGCCGGCGCAGCGCGCCCTCGTCGAGAGCGACCTCGTCCGCGCGCAGACCGGCCCGCTCCAGCTGGCGCGGCAGCAGGTGGTCGCGGGCGATGACGACCTTCTCGTCCTCGGTGTAGCCGTCGAGCCGCACGATCTCCATCCGGTCCGCCAGCGCCTCCGGGATGGCCTCCAGGACGTTGGCGGTGGCCAGGAAGACCACGTCGGACAGGTCCAGCTCGACTTCCAGGTAGTGGTCGCGGAAGGTGTGGTTCTGCGCCGGGTCGAGGACTTCGAGCAGGGCCGCGGCCGGGTCGCCGCGGAAGTCGGAGCCCACCTTGTCGATCTCGTCCAGCAGGACCACCGGGTTCATCGACCCGGCCTCCTTGACGGCCCGCACGATCCGGCCGGGCAGCGCGCCGACGTACGTGCGCCGGTGGCCGCGCACCTCGGCCTCGTCGCGGACGCCGCCGAGGGCGACCCGGACGAACTTGCGGCCCATGGCGTGGGCGACGGACTCGCCGAGCGACGTCTTTCCGACGCCGGGCGGGCCGACCAGGGCGAGCACCGCGCCGCCGCGGCGGCCGCCGATCACGCCGAGGCCGCGCTCACCGCGCCGCTTGCGCACCGCCAGGTACTCGGTGATGCGCTCCTTCACGTCCTCAAGACCGGAGTGCTCGGCGTCCAGCACCGCCTTGGCGCCCTGGATGTCGTAGGCGTCCTCGGTGCGCTCGTTCCACGGCAGCTCCAGGACGGTGTCGAGCCAGGTGCGGATCCAGGAGCCCTCGGGCGACTGCTCGGAGGCGCGCTCCAGCTTGTCGACCTCCTTGAGGGCGGCCTCGCGGACCTTCTCGGGCAGGTCGGCGGCCTCGACGCGGGCGCGGTAGTCGTCGGACTCCTCGCCCTCGCTCTCGCCGTTCAGGTCGCGCAGCTCCTTGCGGACGGCTTCGAGCTGGCGGCGCAGCAGGAACTCGCGCTGCTGCTTGTCGACGCCCTCCTGGACGTCCTTGGCGATGGTCTCGGCGACGTCCTGCTCGGCGAGGTGGTCGCGCAGGTGGCGGGTGGCGAGCCGCAGCCGGGCCACCGGGTCCGCGGTCTCCAGCAGCTCGACCTTCTGGTCGGTGGTCAGGAACGGCGAGTAGCCGGAGTTGTCGGCGAGCGCGGAGACGTCGTCGATGGCCTGGACCCGGTCGACCACCTGCCAGGCGCCGCGCTTGCGCAGCCAGGCGGTGGCGAGGGCCTTGTACTCCTTCATGAGTTCGGCGACCTGCCCCGACGGGGGCTCGGGCGCGTTCTCGTCGATCCGCGTGCCCTCGACCCACAGGGCCGCGCCCGGCCCGGTGGTCCCGGCGCCGATCCTGACCCGGCCGCGACCGCGGATCAGCGCGCCGGGGTCGCCGTCGGCGAGCCGTCCGACCTGCTCGACGGTGCCCAGCACGCCGGTCTTCGCGTACGTCCCCTCGATCCGGGGCACCAGCAGCACCCGCGGCTTGCCGGGCTCGTCCCGGGCGGCGGCCTGCGCGGCCTCGACCGCGGCGCGCACCTCCGGGTCGCTCAGATCCAGCGGGACCACCATCCCCGGCAGCACGACCTCGTCGTCGAGGGGCAGCACGGGCAGGACGATCGGCGTGAACGGCATGGACTCAGCAGCCATGATCTCCCCTTAGGCAGTCAAGTTGAGTTATGCCGACTCAATGCCCGGGGCGGCCTCGATTGTTCCCGGCCGCTTGTTCGCTGTGAGCGATCAGGCAGGGACGGAGCGGAAACAGCAGGTGGGAGGGGGGCGCGACGGGCGCGGGGACGACGCTCCGTCAGCCGCCCCGCCCTCCCCCGCGCGCACCCTCAGCCGTCCGCCCCGCCTCCGCGCCGACCGCGTACCACCGGCCAGCTCGCGACGCCGAGCGTCACGGCGACGAGGTGCCCCGCGCTCGTCATCGGATCGGCGAAGGTGAGCAGGTCCGACAGCGCCGCCCCGGCGAACCCCGCGAGCAGGATCCAGCGCGGCCAGGGCCGCAGCAGCCCCGCGAGGGCGCCGAGACTGGCGGCGACGCCGAAGCTGATGCCGTAGTCGAGCCGGTGCAGCGAACTGTCGGGCAGGTCGCCCGCCAGCACCGCGAGCCCGACGGGCACCTCGGTGGCGAGGGTGGCCAGCACGTGCCCGGCCAGGAAGACACCGGCCGCGCGCAGCGTCCCCGCCCGCCGCTCCAGACCGGTGAGGACCAGCAGGAAGCACAGGGAGTACGGCGAGGCGATCCCGCCCGCTATCCACAGCGCGCTGCCCGCCAGCACCGGCACCGGCGTCTTCACGAGATGGGCGACGTCCGTGCTGGAGCTCCGGTACACGGCGTCCATCACGGCGGGGCTCGCGTACCGGGCGGCGAGCGAGGTGAGGACGAGCACCGCTCCGTAGACGAAGGTGAAGGGGGTCGCGGCGGGGGTGGGCAGCAACCGCGAGAGCCGCGGCCTCCAGCGGCGCGCGCCTCGGAGCACCGCACGGACCCCCGCCCGGCCGGCGCCGACGAACGCGCCGTCCGGCACGGCGACGACGGCGGGCGCCTCGTCCGGTACGGCGACGAGGGACGCGGCGTCCGGTACGGCGACGACGGACGCGGCCTCCGGTACGGCACCGGTGTGCTCCCGCCCGGGCCGCTGCCGCGGCACGCCGTTCAGGCCAGGCGAGGTCGCGGCCTCGTCCGGGGCGGTCCGCTCCACGGTGGGGCTCCTTCCGTCAAGACCCCAACCCTTCGCACCGTACGCACCCCTGTCTGTGACCCGCGCCACCCGGGGGCCGATTCACAGGAACCTCATCGCCGCGCGCGGCCCGAACGGACGCGGCCGGTCGCCGAACCACCGGCCCGCGCAGCGGAACTCACCCAGCGTCACCCGTAATTCATGCCGCGGCCCGCCCGCGTTGGGGCAGGATGAGCCCCATGACCGCCTCGTACGAGACTCCTGTGGTGCTGGACCGCCGCGAGGGCCCCTACGGCGAGGTCGTGCTGCGCCGGCACGGAGCGCTGCTGCAGATCATCGCCAACGGCTGCTTCCTGATGGACACCTCCGACGGCCGCTCCGAGCGGCTGCTGATCGACGCCGCCCTCGCCGCCCTGGACGACCGCCCGGCGCCGCGCCTGCTGATCGGCGGCCTCGGCGTCGGCTTCTCGCTCGCGCACGCCACGGCCGACCCGCGCTGGGGCCCGATCACCGTGGTCGAACGGGAGCGCGCGATCGTCGACTGGCACCGCGCCGGCCCGCTGTCGGAACTGACCGCGCGGGCGCTCGCCGACCCGCGCACCGCCGTCGTCGGAGCCGATCTGCTCACGTACGTCAATGAGACATCGGACACGTTCGACGCGCTCTGCCTCGACATCGACAACGGCCCCGACTGGACCGTCACGGAGGGCAATCAGGACCTCTACCGCCCTTCCGGACTCGCCGACTGCGTACGGGTGTTGAGGCCCGGCGGAGTGCTCGCCGTATGGTCCGCGCAGCCGTCTCCGGAATTTGAAGGAACCTTGTGGAATGTCGGATTCCAGCAGGTGCGCACCGAAGAGATCCCGGTTGCCCGGGGCGTTCCCGACGTCGTGCATCTCGCCGTAAGACCTGGATAGCAATGCGACGGTGACTCCCCGTACGCTGCTTCCCTGGCGCCGATCATTCAAGCGTCAATCGCAACCATGCGCAGTCGAGGAATCACCCCACGGATTCCGGAAGCACACCTCAGGGGCGGGCGATGGAGCAGACACACACCGCGCACAACGGCACGACGGCGGGCCCGGGCGCACAGCGCCGGGTCCTGGTGGTCGAGGACGACCAGACCATCCTGGACGCCATCGCCACCCGCCTGCGGGCCGAGGGATTCCTGGTCCAGACCGCGGCCGACGGTCCCGCCGCGGTGGACACCGCCGAGGCATGGCAACCCGACCTGCTCATCCTCGACATCATGCTGCCCGGCTTCGACGGCCTGGAGGTCTGCCGCCGGGTGCAGGCGCAGCGGCCGGTGCCGGTGATGATGCTCACCGCGCGCGACGACGAGACCGACATGCTGGTCGGGCTCGGGGTCGGCGCCGACGACTACATGACCAAGCCGTTCTCGATGCGCGAGCTGGCGGCGCGGGTGCACGTGCTGCTGCGCCGCATGGAGCGGGCCGCGCTGGCCGCCGCGACGCCGCGCAGCGGCATCCTGCGCCTGGGCGAGCTGGAGATCGACCACGCGCAGCGCAGGGTGCGGGTGCGCAGCGAGGACGTGCACCTCACGCCCACCGAGTTCGACCTGCTGGTGTGCCTGGCGAACACCCCGCGCGCGGTGCTCTCCCGCGAGCAGCTGCTGGCCGAGGTGTGGGACTGGGCGGACGCCTCCGGCACCCGGACCGTCGACAGCCACATCAAGGCGCTGCGCCGGAAGATCGGCGCCGAGCGGATCCGCACGGTGCACGGCGTGGGCTACGCGCTGGAGACGCCGACCCCATGAGCGCGGGGCGGCCGGCCGCACGGCGGGTCCGGCGCGAGTCCGCGCGCCGGGAGCGGCGCGAACCCCACGACGGCGGACGGGGCGGCGTACGCGGCGGCGGCCGCGTTGA
>NZ_BAABKC010000144.1:0-33481 GCF_039543625.1 Streptomyces similanensis
GGGCCGCGCGCGCCGGAGCGATCGCCGCGTACCGCGCGGGCGCGCGGGCGGCCGCGCGGGTGCAGGAGGCGCAGCAGGGCGCGGACGCCGCGCGGGGCGGCGCCCGGCTGCCCGGCGAGGACGAGCACCACGGCACGCCGCCGGGCCGGATAGCCGACCCGTACGGCGTCCGCCCCACCCCCTGGAACACCGGCGCGACGGCTCCGCCCGGCACCGACGACGCCCCGCCGGACCAGGGACGTACGGCCGCCCTGCCCGCCGCGTCCGAGGGCGTCCTGCCGGACCGCGCGCTGCCCCCCGCCCGCCTCCCCGCCCCCGGCGAACATCCCGCCCCCGCCCCGCCGGGCGGCGCCGCCGAGGCGGCCGCCGCCGTGCCGCCGCCCGCGCGCTGGGACGAACCCGCCGGGGCGGCGACCGCCCGGCGCGGCCCCGGGACCGCGCTGGCGGCCGAGCGAGCGCGGCAGGCGCGGATGACCGTGGTCGGGCCGGTGACCGAGCGGTGGGCGCCCGAACAGGCCGGGCCGGTGCACGAGAACTGGCAGCTGGCCGCGCCGATCGGCCCCGCCACCGACCTGTGGGCGCTGGGCGCGCTGCTGTTCCGGGCCGTGCAGGGGCACGCGCCCTACCCGGAGGACTCGACCGCCGAACTGGTGCAGCTGGTGTGCGCGGAGCCGCCCGCCTTCGCCGAGGAGTGCGGGGCGCTGCGCCCGGTCGTGGAGTCGCTGCTGCGTCAGGACCCCACCGACCGACTCGACTTCGAGGAACTGGGCGGCTGGCTGCGCTCGCTGGTGCGCTCCGCGCCCGAACCGGAGGCCGGCGCGCACGTGGTGGCCGCGCCGCCCGCCGACCCCGCCCGGCTGCCCGTCATACGCCGCCGCGGTGAGCTGGTGCGCCGGCGCCGCGCCGGGCTGCCCGCCCACCACGGACGGCACAAGCGCTCCCGCGGCCGGACCGGTTCACCGCGCAGCCTCGGCCGCGTGCTGCTCCTGCTGGTGCTGCTCCTGCTGGCCGGCGCGGTGGCGTACGCGATGCTGTTCCTGCCGAAGGCCGGGCAGAGCGACCGCGGCGCGACGCCCGGCGGCGACCGCACGGGATCGGCCGGGCAGTCGAGTCCGGCGCCCTCCGAGGGCGGCGACGCCGGTGACGCGCCCGCGCCGAGCGCGACCGACGGCGGTGGCGAGACGCCCGGTTCGGCCGCACCGCAGACCACCGGCACCGGCGCCGCCCGCGGCTTCGCGCTGCGCAAGGACGCCGCCGGCTTCCAGCTCGCCGTCCCCGACGGCTGGAGCCGCACCCCGAAGAACACCCAGGGCCAAGTGACGTACGCCAAGGGCGGCTTCGAGCTGATCGTGGTTCCCGGCCGGGACAGCGCCGCCGAGTTCGGCAGCGACCCGATGGCCTACCAGCGTGAGCGCGAAGGGGAGTTGCAGGCCTATCGCTCCTCCAGCTGGGCCACCTCCTCCGGGCTGCGCACCATCCAGGTGGGCGGACGGACCATGGCGGAGGGGCAGTTCACCTGGAACGACGCGGGCGGGCGCGAGCTGTTCGTGCGCAACGTCGCCATCCTCCTGAACGGCCGTTACCACGTGCTCCAGGTGCGCGGCCCCGCGGCGCAGCGCGACAAGGTCGACCAGGTGTACGAGCAGGCGTCGGCCAGTTACCGGTACACCGGCTGAAACCGCGCCGCATCCCGCCGCTTGTGGGACTTGTGGGACTTGTCGGAAGCGACAACTGTCACAGTGCTGTTCCCGTGCCACCCCGCCGGTTCCCTGCCGGGGAGCCGGTCCTTAGTCTGGCCCTGACAAGAGCATTGCGGGGAAACGTGAATCAGATGCAGGGCCAGCTCCTCGCGGGCCGCTACCGGCTCGCCGACTCCATCGGCCGGGGCGGCATGGGGCGGGTGTGGCGCGCGCACGACGAGGTGCTGAACCGGACGGTCGCCATAAAGGAGCTGACCGCCGCGCTCTACGTCTCCGAGAGCGACCAGTCCGTCCTCCTCGCGCGCACCAGGGCGGAGGCGCGCGCGGCCGCCCGGATCAACCACTCCGCCGTCGTCACCGTGCACGACGTGCTCGAACACGACGGCCGTCCGTGGATCGTGATGGAGCTGGTCGAGGGCCGCTCGCTGGCCGACGAGGTCAAGGAAGAGGGCCGGGTGGAGCCGGCCGAGGCCGCCCGGATCGGCCTGTGGGTGCTGCGCGCGCTGCGCGCCGCGCACACCGCCGGGGTGCTGCACCGCGACGTCAAGCCAGGCAACGTCCTGCTCGGCCGGGACGGCCGGGTCCTGCTCACCGACTTCGGCATCGCCCAGATCGAGGGCGACACCACCATCACCCGCACCGGCGAGGTCGTCGGCTCCGTCGACTACCTGGCCCCCGAGCGGGTGCGCGGCCACGACCCCGGCCCCGCCTCCGACCTGTGGGCGCTCGGCGCGACGCTCTACACGGCGGTGGAGGGGCTCTCGCCGTTCCGCCGCACCTCGCCGCTGACCACCATGCAGGCGGTCGTCGACGAGGAGCCCCGCGAGACGGAGTACGCGGGTCCGCTCGCCCCGGTGATCACCGCGCTGCTGCGCAAGGACCCCGCCCACCGCCCGGACGCCACGGCGGCCGAGCAGCTGCTCGCGGAGGCCGCGGAGGGGCGCACGCCCCGGGATGCGCAGATGTACGTGCCGACGCGGACGGTCGGCGGCCACGGCCTGCCGGGGCCGGAGGCGGTGAGCGGGAGCACGGCCACCGGCCTCGCCGCCGGGCCGGGCCACGGCGGCACCGGCGCCACCCACGTCCAGAGTGCGACGCCACACCACCCGACGGCCGTGCCGACGGCCGTCGGACCCGCGCACGCCGTCCCGGGCGGCACGGCGCCCACCCGGCGCCGCCGGCTGCGCAACCTGGCCCTCGTGGTGGTCCTCGCCGTCCTCGTCGGCGGCGGCACCGCGCTGGCGCTGCTGAAGTGGGACGCGCGCCGGGGGCAGGGCGACGGCTCGGCCGCCCACCGCTCCGGCGCGACCACGCCCGCGCCCTCCCGCACCGCGAAGACCGCGCCGGGCGGCCTGCCGGCCGGCTGGGTGCGCAAGAAGGACCCGTACGGCTTCAGCGTCGCCCTGCCCGGCGCCGACTGGAAGCGGGTGGTGTCCGACCCCGCCCTCCGCCAGGTCGACTACACCCCCGACGGCGGCGAGCACTTCATCCGCATCGCCATCGACGACTCGCCGGACTTCCCGAGCGCGCACGACCACCAGCGGGACCTGGCGGACCAGTTGCACCGGCTGGTCGACTACCGGCAGGTGAACCTGGCGGAGAACACCTTCCGCGACCGGCCGGGCTCCCGGTGGGAGTACACCTGGACCGCGCTGGCCAAGGACACCGCCTTCCCGGGGCCGCGGCACGCCGTCGAGGAGACGTACTTCTCCCGCGAGGGCGTCGAGTACGCGATCTACATGTCCTCGCCCGCGGCCGACTGGCCGCGCACGGAGAAGCAGTTCAAGACGGTGCTCCAGAGCTGGCGGCCCGGCGCCGACTGACCGGAACGCGCCGTTCATCCTTGGCCGATCGCCGCCCCGGACCGGGCCGGGCCGATGCGGCATGATGGGGCGCATGGTGACCGAGGGGGACGACTTCCGGGTGATCGCGGGCCGTTACCGCCTGGAGGCCCGGCTCGGTCGCGGGGGCATGGGCATCGTGTGGCGGGCCACCGACCAGCTGCTGACCCGTCAGGTCGCCGTGAAGGAACTCCCGTTCGACGACACCCTGTCCGCCGACGAGTCCCGGCAGCAGCGCGACCGCACCCTGCGGGAGGCACGCGCGGTCGCCCAGTTGCACCACCCGCACATCATCGTCGTCCACGACATAGTGGAGCAGGACGAACGCCCCTTCATCGTGATGGAGTTGGTCGACGGCGGCTCGCTGGCCGACCGGATCGCCGCGCACGGCCCGATGGCGGCGGCCGAGGCCGCCCGGATCGGCGTCGCGCTGCTGAGCGCGCTGAGCACGGCGCACGCGGCCGGGGTGCTGCACCGCGACATCAAACCGGCGAACGTGCTGCTGGAGGCCGGCACCGAGCGGGCCGTCCTCACCGACTTCGGCATCGCCCAGGTGTCCGGCGCGACCACCCTCACCGAGACCGGCTCCTTCGTCGGCTCCCCGGAGTACACCGCGCCCGAACGGATGTCCGGCTCCAGCGCGGGTCCGCAGTCCGACCTGTGGTCGCTGGGCGCGCTGCTGTGCACGGCGCTGAGCGGCGAGTCCCCGTTCCGCCGGGACTCGCTGGGCGGCATCCTGCACGCGGTGGTCATGGCGGAGATCCGGCCGCCCGCGCAGGCCGGGCCGCTGCTGCCCGTCGTGCGCGGGCTGCTGGAGCGCGATCCGGAGCGGCGGCTGACGGCGGCCGAGGCGGAGGGCATGCTCCGCGGCTACCTGGAGTCGGGCCGTACGCCGCAGCACCCGCCGCCCGCCCGCCACCCGCCGTTCGCGCTCTACACGCCGACCCAGCGCGTCCTGCCGCACCCGGCGGCGCCGCCCGGACCCGGCGTCCCGGAGCCGGCGCCCGTGCCCGGCACCGGCGCGCGGGCCGCGCCACCGGCCCGGTTCACCCGGCGGATGCTGGTCACCGCGCTGGTCGCGGCCGCGCTGGCCGGGGCGGGGGTGTCCGCTGCGGCGCTGCTGATGAGCGGCGACGGCACGGGCGGCGGCGCCCCGACGAGCACGCCCCCGCACCCCGCCACGAGCGCCTCCGCGAGCCCGTCGGGCGGCTCGGCGCGCACCGAGTCCCGCACCCGTTCACCGGTCTCCTCGCCCCGGTCGCCGTCGTCCGTGGCGCCCGCCGGTCCGGCCGCCGACGCCACCCGGTCGGTGCCGGCCGCGCCCCCCGCGCCCTCCGGGTACCACCTGGTGCGCGACCCGGCGCGCTTCACACTGGCCGTGCCGGACGGCTTCACCCGCTCGCCGCAGGGGGTGCGCGTCTTCTACCTGTCGCCGGGCCGGACCTTCCGCATCGGCGTCAAGGTCACCGGGGCCGAGCCGGGCGGCCCGCTCGCGGTGATGCGCCGCGCGGACGCCGCGGGCCCGTCCACCAACCCGGGCTACCACGACGGCGAGGTCACCGCCACGGCGCACACCGGCCACCCGGCCGCCCTGTGGGAGTTCACCTGGGACGGCTACAACGCGACGGAGGGGGCGCGCCACACCTACGACCTGTGCTGGGAGCGGGGCGGCCGGCTGTACGACGTGTGGGTGTCGGCGCCGGTCGGCAAGGTGCGGGAGGCGAAGGAGTACTTCGACGTCGCGGTCGACACGTTCACCGCGGGGTGAGGCGCGGGGCGCGGACGGGTGCGGCGCGGGCCCTTACGGCGCGGTACGTCACGGGTCTGTGACCGCCTGGCCGGCACGGTGGAGCGTACGCCGGTGGTCGCGGTATGGATGGACCATGAACGACGCCGGGGGACCCCACCACGAGGCCGACGAGACGACGAGTTTCGTCCTGCGACCGCCGAATCCGCAGGCGCGGGTGCCCCACCCGCACAACCCGTACGCCACTCCCCACCCGAACAACCCGTACGCCACTCCCACTCCCACTCCTACTCCCGCACCGCCGCAGGCCCCGCAGGACGCCGCCGCGCGGCCCTCCGCGGCCGGCGACGGACCGGGCGCGGCCGACCTCGGCGCCGGACGGCTGATCGCCGGGCGCTACCGGCTGCTGGCCAGGCTGGGCCACGGCGGCATGGGGACGGTGTGGCGGGCCAGGGACGAGACGGTGGACCGCGAGGTCGCCGTCAAGGAACCCCGCGTCCCCGACCACCTTCCCGAACGGGAACGCGCCAACGCCTACGAGCGGATGCGCCGCGAGGCCCGCGCCGCGGCCCGGCTCGACCACCCGGCGGTCGTCGGCGTCCACGACGTGGCCGTGGTCGACGGGCAGCCGTGGATCGTGATGGAGCTGGTGCGCGGCCGCTCGCTCGGCGCCGCCCTGGAGGAGGGCACCCTGGACGCCCGCGAGGCGGCCAGGATCGGCCTGGAGGTGCTCGGCGCGCTCCGGGCCGCGCACGCCGCGGGCGTCCTGCACCGGGACGTCAAGCCGGACAACATCCTGCTCGGCCGCCACGACCGGATCGTCCTCACCGACTTCGGCATCGCCCAGACCGAGGGCGAGACCCGGCTGACCGACACCGGCGGCTTCGTCGGCTCGCCCGAGTACATCGCGCCGGAACGGGTGCTCGGCCGGCGTCCCGGCCCGGCCAGCGACCTGTGGTCCCTCGGCGTCGTCCTGTACGCGGCGACGGAGGGCGTCTCGCCGTTCCGCCGCAGCAACACCCCGGCCACCCTCCAGTCGGTCCTCAACGCCGTCCCCGCCCCGCCGACCGCCGCGCCCGGACCGCTGGCCGAGGTCATCACCGGGCTGCTGCACAAGGACCCCGCGCACCGCCCGGACGCCAACCGGGTGCGGGCGCTGCTCGAAGAGGTCGCCGCGCCGCCCGCCCCGCCGCCCGTCCCGTCACCCACCCAGGCCGTCACCCGGCAGGCCGCGGACGGCGCGCCCGCCCGGCGCCCGGGCCGCGGGACGTGGCCGGCCTACGCCACGGCCGCCGTCTCGGCAGCGGCCCTGGCGTACGTCCTGATCGCGCGCCCGTTCGACGGGTCGCCGCCGGACGCCTGGGGGACCGACCACGTGGCGGACGTCGCCGCGACGCTCGCCGTGCCCACGAAGTACGACCGCTCGCTGCCCGACCGGAAGTCCGACAAGGGCCACTGGGTCGCCTACACCGACCGCAGCGGCACCGTCCGGATCACCCTCACCGTCGACCGGGCGGCCGAGGACACCGCCCACGGCATCGCCGACTCGGCGGCGGCCGAGATGTACGACGACGACGGCACGTACAAGGAGAACGGCGACTACGAGCTGGACATGCCCTCGGGCGGCAAGGCCCGCACCCGGCCCGACGGCGACGCGGCCTTCCACGGGCGCAAGGCGGCCGGCAACACCGTCGTCTACACCACCGACGACTCCCAGCACCCCCGCCCGCGCGAGGTCCAGATCCTGTACTACAAGTCGACCGGCGGCGACATGTACAAGCTCTTCGTCAGCTATCCCGGCGACGGGGACTTCACCGCGCGCGGCCGCGCGGTGGCGAAGAAGGCGATCGCCGGCCTGGAGGTCGACAAGGTGTGAGGCGGCCGGGGGCGGGGCCGCCGACACACCGCTGAGCGGAAAAGCCGACACGCCGCTGAGCGGAAAAGAGGGCGATGGGACCGTCGTGGGGGCGGGCCGGTCGAAGGACCGCTGATCAGCGGGTTTGTTGCCAGTGATCGCTGGCGTCGTGTGAGCGGTCCGTGAATCACCGTTACCGACGGGTACACAAACCCCCGCGTACGTCATACCCTGCGCTTCATGACGGACGCGCAGGCCCCGGCCCAGACCGGCACGAACCCCCTGGCCCCCGCCCCGGCGGGCGCCCGAACCGCCGCCGACGTGGTGACCCCCGAGCTGGTCGCCCAGCTCACCAAGGGCGTCATCGGCTCCGGCCGGACCGCCAACCACACGCCGTTCACCGGTGACAAGCTCGCCGACCTGCCCGCGTCCACCCCCGAGGACGTCGCCCTCGCTTTCGAGCGGGCCCGCGCCGCGCAGGGCGCCTGGGAGCGCACCCCGGTACGGCAGCGCGCCGCCGTCCTGCTGCGCTTCCACGACCTGGTCCTCGCCCGCCAGGCCGAGGTCCTCGACCTCATCCAGCTGGAGACCGGCAAGGCCCGCCTGCACGCCCACGAGGAGGTGCAGGCCGTCGCCGTCGCCGCCCGGCACTACGGCCGCAAGGCCCCCGCCTACCTGCGGCCCAAGCGGCACACCGGCGCGATCCCCACCCTGACCAAGGTCACCGAACTGCGCCACCCGCGCGGCGTCGTCGGCCAGATCGCCCCCTGGAACTACCCGCTGGAGCTGTCGGTCGGCGACGCGCTGCCCGCCTTCGTCTCGGGCAACGCCGTGGTGATGAAGCCCGACACCGAGACCTGCCTGACCGCGCTGTGGGCCCGCGACCTGCTCATCGAGGCCGGACTGCCCGCCGAGGTCTTCCAGGTCGTCATCGGCGACGGCCCGGTCGTCGGCCCGGAGGTCGTCAAGCACGCCGACTACGTCTCCTTCACCGGCTCCACCCGCACCGGCCGCGAGGTCGCCCAGGGCGCCGCCGCCCGGCTCGTCGGCGTCTCCCTCGAACTCGGTGGCAAGAACGCCATGCTGGTCCTCGACGACGCCGACCTCGACAAGGCGGCCGCGGGCGCCGTCCGCGCCTGCTTCTCCTCGGCCGGCCAGCTGTGCATCTCCATCGAGCGGCTGTACGTCCACGAGTCGGTCGCGGACGCCTTCCTCGAACGCTTCGCCGCCCGCACCAGGGCGATGCGGCTCGGCACCTCGCTCGCCTACGGCGCCGACATGGGCTCCCTGGTCGGCGAACGCCAGCTGGAGACCGTCACCCGGCACGTCGAGGAGGCCGTCGCCAAGGGCGCCAGGGTGGTGGCCGGCGGCGTCGCCCGTCCCGACGTCGGCCCGTACTTCTTCGAGCCGACCATCCTCGACGGCGTCGAGGCCCCGATGGCCGTGTGCACGGAGGAGACCTTCGGCCCGGTCGTCTCGGTCTACCGCTTCACCAGCGACGACGAGGCCGTCGAGCACGCCAACTCCACCCCGTACGGCCTGAACTCGTCCGTCTGGTCGCGCGACGCCCGCCGGGGCCGCGAGATCGCCGCCCGGCTGCGCACCGGCACCGTCAACGTCAACGAGGGCTACGCGCCCGCCTACGGCAGCGTGCAGTCGCCGATGGGCGGCATGAAGGACTCCGGTCTCGGCCGCCGGCACGGCTCCGAGGGCATCCTCAAGTACACCGAGGCCCAGACCATCGCCCAGCAGCGGCTGCTGCCCATGGCCCCCTCGCTCGGCATGGACGACGAGAAGTACGCGGCGTTCATGAGCCGGAGCCTGCGGGCGATGAAGGCGTTCCGCTTCCGCTAGATCCCGGCCGCAGCGCCGCGGTTCTCAACGAGGAGAGCACGTGTCACAGGAGAACTCTGCCCAGAACGCGGGCGAGCAGGACGCCGGAACGATCCGGGACGAGCTGGAGACTGGTGCTGGTGCTGGTGCTGGTGCTGGTGCTGGTGCTGGTGCCGGTGCCGGGACTGGTGTCGAGGCGGAAGCCGCGGCCGGGGGCGGAGCCGGCGCCGGGGACGCGTACGACTACGACGTGATCGTCGTGGGCTCCGGGTTCGGCGGCTCCGTCACCGCGCTCCGCCTGACCGAGAAGGGCTACCGGGTCGGCGTCCTGGAGGCCGGCCGCCGCTTCACCCGCGCGAGTCTGCCGAAGAACTCCTGGGACCTGAAGAACTACCTGTGGGCCCCCAGGCTCGGCCTGTACGGCATCCAGCGCATCCACCTGCTCGGCAACGTCATGGTGCTGGCCGGCGCGGGCGTCGGCGGCGGCTCCCTCAACTACGCCAACACCCTCTACGTACCGCCCAAGGCGTTCTTCGAGGACCCGCAGTGGCGGCACATCACCGACTGGCAGGACGAACTGGCCCCGTACTACGACCAGGCCAAGCGGATGCTCGGGGTGCGGCTCAACCCGACGATGACGCCCTCCGACGTGCACCTGAAGGCGGCGGCGCAGCGCATGGGCGTCGGCGACACCTTCCACATGGCCCCGGTCGGCGTCTTCTTCGGCGACGGCAAGGACGCCGGCGGCAAGGAAGCCGGCGGCGCGGACGCCGGCGGCAAGGCGAAGGCCCGGCCGGGCGAGAAGGTCGCCGACCCCTACTTCGGCGGCGCCGGACCGGAGCGCAGGGCCTGCATCGAGTGCGGCGAGTGCATGACCGGCTGCCGGCACGGCGCGAAGAACACGCTGAACGAGAACTATCTGCACCTCGCCCAGAAGGCGGGCGCGGTGGTGCACCCCATGACCACCGTCGTCTCCGTCACGGACGACTCGCGCGGCGGCTACGCGGTCGCCACGCTGCCGACCGACAACCGCAAGAAGGGCGCCGGCCGCCTCTTCACCGCCCGCAGGGTCGTCGTCGCCGCCGGCACCTACGGCACCCAGACGCTGCTGCACCGCATGAAGGAGAACCGGCAACTGCCCCTGCTCTCCCCGCGGCTGGGCGAGCTGACCCGCACCAACTCCGAGGCGCTGGTGGGCGCGCAGACCGACGACCGGCGCTACCGCCGGGCCACCGGGAAGGCGAGGGCCGACTTCACGCGCGGCGTCGCCATCACCTCCTCCATCCACCCCGACGAGAACACCCACATCGAGCCGGTCCGCTACGGCAAGGGCTCCAACTCGATGGGCGGCCTGTCCATCCTCCAGGTCCCCTTCACCGAGGGCGGGTCGAGGGCGGCGGCGTGGCTGGCGAACGCCGCGCGCCATCCGATGCTGGTGCTGCGCTCGCTGTCCAACCGCAAGTGGTCGGAGCGCACCATCATCGGCCTGGTGATGCAGTCCCTGGACAACTCCCTGACGACGTACCTGAAGCCGGACGGCGTCGGAAAGGGCCTGCTGACCGCACGTCAGGGCCACGGCTCGCCCAACCCCAAGCAGATCAGGGCCGCCACCGACGGCGCCACCGCGCTGGCCGCCGAGATCAACGGCTTCGCCGGGTCCAACGTGGGCGAGCTGATGGGCACCCCGCTCACCGCGCACTTCCTCGGCGGCTGCCCGATCGGCGACTCGCCCGAGACCGGTGTCATCGACCCGTACCACCGGCTGTGGGGCCACCCGGGCATCTCGGTGGTGGACGGCGCCGCGGTCTCGGCGAACCTGGGCGTCAACCCGTCCCTGACCATCACCGCCCAGGCCGAGCGGGCGATGTCGTACTGGCCCAACAAGGGCGAGGCCGACCCGCGTCCGGCGCAGGGCGCGGCGTACGAGCGGCTGAAGCCGGTGGAGCCGCGGCAGCCGGCGGTCCCGGCGGACGCGTTCGGCGCGCTGCGGCTGCCGTTCCTCGGCATGCCGTCGGTGCCGCCGAAGAAGTGACGGCGGAGAAAGAAGAAGTGACGGCGGAGAAAGACGAGAAGGACCTGCGCCCCCCTCCTGGTGCAGGTCCTTCTCGTCCCGGCGGACCCGGCGCCGTCGCTTCCGCGGCGGCGCCGGACCCGGGGGCCCTACGGGTCTTACGCCTGCGTGCCGGTCGCGGCCTTGCGGCGGCGGACGGCGAACAGCGCGCCGGCGCCGACGACGACCGCGACGCCGCCGACCAGGCCGACGGTGGGCAGCATGGAGTTGGCGCCGGTCTCGGCGAGGGTGCCGGTGGGCGGGATCTCCTTGGCGCCGCCCTGCGGCTGCTTGCCGCCGGCCGGCTTGTCGCCGTCGCCGGGCTTGGGCTTGGCGTCGCCCGGGTTCTCGTTCGGGCTGCCGGGCTTGAGGACGGTGAACTCGTAGTAGTCGAACGCGCTGTGGACGCAGTTCTTGTCCTGGTCGACGTAGCCGCCCAGACCCACGGTGTAGCCGTCGCCCGCGGGGGCCTTCGCGGTGATGTTGACCCGCATCTGGATGCCGACCGTCTGCTTCGGGCCCAGCTCGGTCTCGCCGAAGTAGATGCCGTCGCCGATCTCGTCCGCGAGGGACTCCCAGGCCTTGGTCTCGGGGTTGTAGTACTCCAGCTCGGCGTAGTCGCTCAGCCAGTCCGACTCGTCGTCGCTCATCGAGTCGTTGTCGACGAGCGCGAGCCACTGCACCTGGCCGAGGGACCGGTCGCCGTGGTTGGCGGCGGTGAGCTTGAAGGCGTGCCAGCCGCTGCCCGCGACGATCTTGCCGGGCAGGCCGGACACCGAGATCGTCAGCTGGGAGTCGGGGTCGACGTCGCCGTCGGTGCAGGGCGTCGGCTCGGCGGTGGGCTCCGCGGACTCGGAGGCCTGCGGGGAGGAACTGCTCGGCGCGGGGTCGGACGCGGACGCCGAGACGGAGGCGCTCGCGCTCTCCGACGCGGAGGCGCTGGCCGAGGCGCTCTCGGAAGCCGACGCGGACGCGGACGCGGAAGCCGACTCGGACGCGGACGCCGAGGCGCTCGCGGAGGCGGACTCGGACGCGCCGGCGCTCTCGCTCGCGCTGGCGCTGGTGCTCGGGGACGTGCTCTGGTCGTCGTTCGCGAACGCGGTCGGCGCGGACAGGAGCGCCAGGGGAGCTATGACAGCCGTCGCGGCCGTGGCGACCATGGCGCGGCGAAGCTTCATGAAGACCTCGAAGAGTCTGGCGTACGGCGCCGTGGGCGCGGTACGAGCGCTGGTGGAGGCCTCCGCGGCTGGGGCCGCGGGTGTGGCTCTCGATTCAGCTGGTGTGACCTGAGGCGTGTGGGAATGGTTGCACGCGCTCTCACCGAATTCTCATGTGGCATGCGTCACAGGTGAGGAGAAGTGGTGAGGGGAGTGGAGTGAGGGAGTGGAGCGGTGCCCGGAGGGCCTTCACGGTCAGGGCCTTCACGGTCAGGGCTGTCACGGTCACGGTCGGCCTCGGGCGTCCCCGGGGCCGGCCGTGACCTGGGTGACCGGGCTGCTGTCCCCTGCCGTCCGGTCACTGTCCCCGCGGCGAGGTCCCACGGCGCACGGCACGATCCGTGCGCCTCATCGCCGCGGGGAGCCCTGCGTGGCTCACGCGCCTCGTCCGGAGCAACGAGGCGCGCGGCACGACGGTCACGCGCCGTACGGGTGAGGATGCGGAAAGAGCCGGGAAGATCCGGGAAGATCTGGGAAGGGTGTCAGATCTTGCCGCGGCACAGCTCCAGCAGGGTCATCGCCAGGCTCGTGCCGGGCTTGCCGAGCGCGTCCCGGTAGCGGCCGAGGATCTCCATCTCGCGGGAGAGGTTCAGGCGCCGGCCGCCGGAACCGATCCGGGCCTCCTGGACGACGGCCGAGACGGCCATCCGTTCCTGGACCAGTCCGATGATCCGATCGTCGAGTGTGTCGATGCGCTCACGGGCGCCGGAGATCACGTGCGCGGCCTCATCGGTGCGCGCACCGGTGCGGTCCGCCGTGCCGGCGTCGGTCGCGACGGCGGAGGCGGGGGTGGGGGCGGAGGCGGGGGCGGCGGCGGTGGTCATGGCGGTGGTCGCCGTTGCGGTGGTGGTCATGCGGGGCTCCTCACGGGGTGGGTGGGGTGCCCCGGATCGACGAGGACCGGGAGAAACGCCAGGCGCCCCGGGCCTTGTCGGCCCGGGGCGCCTGGGAAGTCGCTTGTCAGCAGCTCAAGCAACACGACCATGGCAGCCGGCGGGCCGGGTGCCATAGGTAAACAGGAAGGTCGTGGAATGCGTGAGCATGCTGCCAGTATGCCCCCGCGACGGCCGGTCTCCAAGCCGGTTCGCATGCTGGGACGGCGGCCTCGGCCCGTGGCCGCCGCCGCTCGGGACGTCACCCGTGGCCACCCCGTTAGAATCGGTGTACACAGCCCCTCGCCCCACCGCCGGAAGGCACCCCGTGTCATCAGCGACCCCCGCTGCCACCGCCCCCGACACCGTCCTGGTCGTCGACTTCGGCGCGCAGTACGCCCAGCTCATCGCCCGTCGCGTCCGTGAGGCCCGGGTCTACAGCGAGATCGTGCCGGGCACCATGCCGGTCGCGGAGATGCTCGCCAAGAACCCGGCGGCGATCATCCTCTCCGGCGGCCCCTCCTCGGTCTACGAAGAGGGCGCCCCGCGCCTGGACCGCGAGCTCTTCGAGGCCGGCGTCCCCGTCTTCGGCATGTGCTACGGCTTCCAGCTGATGGCGCAGACCCTCGGCGGCACCGTGGACAACACCGGCGCCCGCGAGTACGGCCGCACCGACCTCACCGTCTCCCGGCCCTCCTCCACCCTCTTCGAGGGCACCCCGGACGAGCAGGCCGTGTGGATGTCGCACGGCGACGCCTGCTCCGCCGCGCCCGAGGGCTTCACCGTCACGGCCTCCACGGACGTCGTCCCGGTCGCCGCCTTCGAGAACGACGACAAGAAGCTCTACGGCGTCCAGTACCACCCCGAGGTCATGCACTCCACGCACGGCCAGCAGGTGCTGGAGCACTTCCTGTACCGCGGCGCCGGCCTGAAGCCCGACTGGACCACGGGCAACGTCATCGACGAGCAGGTCGCCGCCATCCGCGAACTGGTCGGCGACAAGCGGGCCATCTGCGGGCTGTCCGGCGGCGTGGACTCCGCGGTCGCCGCCGCCCTCGTCCAGAAGGCCATCGGCTCCCAGCTGACCTGCGTCTACGTCGACCACGGCCTGATGCGCAAGGGCGAGACCGAGCAGGTCGAGAAGGACTTCGTGGCCGCGACCGGCGTCCAGCTGAAGGTCGTCGACGCCGAGAAGCGCTTCCTCGACGCGCTCAAGGGCGTCTCGGACCCCGAGGAGAAGCGGAAGATCATCGGCCGCGAGTTCATCCGGGTCTTCGAGCAGGCCCAGGCCGAGATCATCGCGGACGAGGGCCCGGCGGTCGAGTTCCTGGTCCAGGGCACGCTGTACCCGGACGTGGTCGAGTCCGGCGGCGGCACCGGCACCGCCAACATCAAGTCGCACCACAACGTCGGCGGCCTCCCCGAGGACCTCGAGTTCCAGCTGATCGAGCCGCTGCGCAAGCTGTTCAAGGACGAGGTCCGCATGGTCGGCCAGGAACTGGGCCTGCCGGAGGAGATCGTCCAGCGCCAGCCCTTCCCGGGCCCCGGCCTCGGCATCCGCATCGTCGGCGAGGTCACCAAGGAGCGCCTGGACCTGCTGCGCGAGGCCGACGCCATCGCCCGCGAGGAACTGACGGCGGCCGGTCTCGACCGCGACATCTGGCAGTGCCCGGTCGTGCTGCTCGCGGACGTCCGGTCCGTCGGCGTCCAGGGCGACGGCCGCACCTACGGTCACCCGATCGTGCTGCGCCCGGTCTCCTCCGAGGACGCGATGACCGCCGACTGGTCGCGCCTGCCGTACGAGGTCCTCGGCAAGATCTCCACCCGCATCACCAACGAGGTGCGCGACGTCAACCGCGTCGTCCTCGACGTCACCTCCAAGCCGCCGGGCACCATCGAGTGGGAGTAGATCCCACGGCCTGCCCCGGCCAGTGAAGGAAAGAGGTGGAACAACCGTTCCACCTCTTTCGCGTACACCCCCCGCGGCGAAGGGTCCCGCCCCGTCCTGTGCCGCGTCTGCACACCCCGGCGCTGTCATGTCGCCGTCACCCGCAGGTAGCTTCCGCCCCGTACGCCGAACCGCGCCGGAGGACCCATGCACGGCCCCACTCCGCCCCCGCCCCTGCCGACCGACAAGCTCCGGTTCGCCATGCCGCCGATGCACGACTCGGTCGAGGACGAACGCCGGCACCGCAAGGAACGCCTCGCCGCCGCCCTGCGCGTCTTCGGACGGCACGGCTTCGAGGACGGCGTCTCGGGCCACATCACCGCCCGCGACCCCGAGTTCAGCGACTGCTTCTGGGTCAACCCCTTCGGCATGCCGTTCAAGCACGTCACCGTGGCCGACCTCGTGCTCGCCAACCAGGACGGGCAGGTCATCGAGGGCCGCTACCACGTCAACCAGGCCGCCTTCACCGTGCACGCCCAGGTCCACGCCGCCCGCCCGGACGTCGTCGCCGTCGCCCACTGCCACTCGGTGCACGGCCGCGCGCTGGCCGCCCTGGGCGAACTCCTGGACCCCATCACCCAGGAGAGCTGCGCCTTCTACGAGGACCACGCCCTCTACGACACCTATACCGGCGTCATCGTCGACGCCGAGGAGGGCCGCCGTATCGCGGACGTACTCGGCTCCCACAAGGCGCTGGTCCTGCGCAACCACGGCCTGCTCACCGTCGGCGACTCGGTGGACGCCGCCGCCTGGTGGTTCCTGTCGATGGAACGCTCCGCCCAGGTCCAGCTCACCGCCCGCGCGGCGGGCCGGCCCGTCCTCATCGACCACCGGGCGGCGGTCGCGACCCGCGAACAGCTCGGCGGCGATCTGGTGGCCTGGATCAACTACCAGCCGCTGTGGCAGGACATCACCCGCAGCGAGCCCGACCTGCTGGACCAGAACCCCACCCCACCGGCCGACCTCGACGGCTGAGCCGCCTGGTCCCGGCCGGGGCCGTCCCCGGGGTCGTCCCCGGGGCCGGGTCAACCCGCGAACCCGAGCTTCACCCGCACTGATCAGATCGCGCAGCCGGGACGCCCGAGGTAGGGCACAATTCGCAGACGACGTAAGCGTGTTGGCCGCAGGTCTCTGCGGGTTCCGGGGAAGGCGGGCGTCGGGCGTGGCGGTGCAGGAAGCGAGAGACGGCGCGGGGGCGGCTGCCCACGCGGGCGGCTGCACGTGCGGGGACTGTCCGCACGGGGCGCGTACCGGGCACCGGCGAGCCGTTGCCGAGTTCCTCTCCAAACGGGACGAGTTCGCCGCCGGCCAGGGACTCCCGGCCGCCGTGGCCCACTCGGTGTCCGCCTCCCGGCAGTGGGTCTCGGAGGAACTGACGCAGTCCGCGGAACTCGTCGCCGCCCGTGGCCGCGCCGAGGGCGAGGCGTGGCTGGCGCGACTGTGGGGCTGGACGGTGTCCACGGTGTGGGCGGCGGTGGTGGCGCTGCTCCTCGCCCAGGCGCTGACCGCGATCGGCGCCGGCTGGAGCACCGCACGCACGGCGGGTCTGCTGTCGGCCGTGGTGGTGGCCGGTGCGCTGACGGCCGCCTCCTGGTTCCACCGGGCGCGCGGCGGTGCGCTCGCCCCGGTCATCGGCGAGGACAACCGCCTGTCCACCTCGCGCGCCGTCGCCACCGCGTGGGTGCTGTTCGTCGGGTACGCGGTGCTGGTGCTGGCCGGCCGCCTGGCCGCTGCCTCCAGCCACGCGGAACGCGACGCGCTGCTCTCCGGGCTGGACCTGGCCCGGGGCGCCGGCGTGGTCACCGTGCTCGCCGTGGTGTGCGGGATCGCCGTCCTGGTGCGGCGGGTGGTCGGTCTGCGGGTACTGGGCCAGCGCCTGCAGAAGGTGCGGGCGCACCGTCCCCGGGCCGCCGATCTCCTCACCGACGACGCCGGCCGCGGCGCCTTCTCGGACATCCAGTACGTCGTCATCAGTGCTGTCTCCCTCGTGTTCGCGGCGGTACGGCTGGCCCGGCGGCCCGATCAGCTGCCCGACCTGCCCTGGGGGCTGGCGGTGGTGATGCTGGTGTCGGCCCTGACCTACCTGGCGGGCAAGTACGCCGACGGCGGCCGGCCCGTCATCCTCTCGGTGGTCCGCGCCCGGGAGGCCGGTGACCTCGACGCCCCGATCCGCACCGGCGACGACATCGAGATCCGGGGCGCCGGGTTCGTCCCGCCCGGTGCGCAGGCGGCCGACCGGCTCTCACGGATGGTGGTCCGCATCGGCGCGGTCAACGTCCACGTCCCCTTGGTCCCGGTCACCGGAGGCTTCAGCAACCCCACGGACGCGGCCCTGACCGTCCCCGTCCCCGCCGACGTCGAACCGGGCCGTGTCGAGGTGCAGCTGGTCACCGCGGCGGGCGTGGAGACCAACCGGTACGCCATCGATGTGACGGAGTGACGGAGTGACGGAGTGACGGAGTGATGGAGTGCCGGAGTGATGGAGTGCCGGAGTGCCGGAGTGCCAGTGGGGGCGAGGGGCCGAGCGCGGGATCGAAATCCTACGTAAGTCGGAAAAACGGTCCGACGTGATTGAGCGAGCCCTTTCTTACATACGTATGGTCTGTTGAGAGGTAAACGGCATTGGGGTGAGAGGCGGCTGGCAGCGATGACCCACGGCGTTCGGATGGACACGCGCACTTCGTACGGCGACCGACGCGGTGACTGGCGGGACACCGCCACCCGCTATGCCCTCCTTCCTCTCCGTGTCTTCCTGGGTGTCACCTTCATCTACGCCGGCCTGGACAAACTCACCGACGGCGCCTTCCTGAAGGCCTCCGGTCCGGGGTCGATCGGCGACACGATGCGCGCGGTGCGCGACTCCTCCGCCATCCCGGCCCTGGTGGACCTGTCCCTGAAGGCCCCGGTCGGCTTCGGCGCCGCCATCGCCGTCGGAGAAGTGGCCGTCGGCATCGGCGTCCTCGTCGGCCTGCTGGGTCGCCTCGCCGCACTCGGCGGCGCACTGATCTCCCTCAGCCTGTGGCTCACGGTCAGCTGGTCCTCCACCCCCTACTACTACGGCAACGACCTCGCCTATCTGATGGCCTGGCTCCCGCTCGTCCTCGCAGGCACTCCCATGTTCTCCGCGGACGCGGCCCTGCGCTCCCGCCGCCAGGGCGCGCCTGCCTACCGCTGACCTCGGTCCGAGTCGGTGGCTGCCGTCCCGGTGTTCAGTCCACCGAGCCCGGCCCGGCGTCGGCCAGTCCCGCAGTGCGGCGGCCGGTCCGGTGCCTGCGTATCGTCCGGTTCAGCAGTGCCGTCACGCCTGCCAGGAACAGGCCGCCCACGACCAGCGGGACGGCCGTGAACCAGGGAATCCGCCAGAGACCGTGCGCGGCGCCCGCGTAGACGACGCCCGCCACGATGAGGAACACGCCGGCCACCAGCTTCCCCGGCTGGAACTCATGACGTGCCACGGCTCACCTCCGCCTGTCCCATACCGACCCGCAGGTCGAGATCAAGTGTTCCGGCACCCTTGCCGCCCGATGCCGGGGGCAGGGTCACCTGCTGGTGCCTGCCCGGAGTCACATCCACGTCCTGGGAGTCGTCGCCCGGCAGCTGGACGTCGCCCAGACCCACATCGATGACCGCCCGCACGGTCACGTCCCGGGGAACGACCACCCGCAGCCGTCCCACCCCGACCTCGGCCCGCGCCGTCACCGTCTGGCCCTTGCCCACGTGTATTCGGGTCAGGTCGAGCGTGCCCTCACCCGTGCCCAGGTCGTACGTGCCCTGGACGTCCGCCGTCGCGGCCGGCTGCCATGTCGTGTGCGTCCAGTGCGTGCTGATGTCTCTGGGAAGCGCCGCCGATGCCGTGAGCAGCGCCGCGGTGACGATCGCCAGCAGGATGGAACCCCCGCCGGTCCGCCCCAGGAAGGCGCTGACCGCTATGCCCAGCCCGAAGACGGCGAGCGCGCATCCCAGACCGGTCTGCAGGCTGATGCCGAGCGCGTGGTCGTCCCAGGTCAGCCGGGTGCCCAGACAGCCTGCGACCAGGGCCAGCAGGAAGGTCCAGCCGCCGATCCAGCGTGGTCCGCGGGGGCGCGGCGGCTCGGTGTGCGGGGTGCGTATGTCCTCGCGCGCGCGGGTGCCCAGGCTGATGTTGACGGCGGCCGCGATGTCCCGGTCTCGGGAGTCCTGGGGGCCCCACAGATATCCGGTGCCGCCGACATGGGTGCCGTCCTTGACGATCGGGTCGCGCCACCAGGAGGGGTAGGAGGCGGGGAACGGCGGTGCCTGAGCCTCCGGAGGTGCGTCGGCGGCGGCCTGGGCGGCCAGCGGATCGGGGTCGGGGGCGCCCCGGTGCCGCGACCAGTACCCCGCCCCCGCCAGGAGCAGGGAGAGGACGATGCCGAAGGTCAGCACGCTGCCGTTGTTCAGCATCGACAGGAACACCCCGCAACCCACCAGCGCGAACAGCACGCCGGCCAGCGCCTGGCCGTCCACCCGGCCGGTGAGGAGCTTGCGTACCTCGTTCTCGTCCTCGTCGTCGAACGGGACGAGGAGCCAGGCGAAGCCGTAGAAGAGGAGACCGATTCCGCCTGTCGCGGCGAGCACGGCCAATGTGATCCGGAAGATCACCGGGTCCATGTCGCACTGCCGTCCCAGCCCCGAGCAGACACCGGCGATCAGCTTGTGCCGCTTGTCCCGCCGGAGCCTCGACGGGTCCCGTCCGTCTTCGGGCCCTTCGGCCGTCGCCGAGACCGCGTCGGGCCCCGCGCCGGTAGCCCCCGTCGTCCCCGTCACACTCGCCTCTCCGCTCCGGTGCGGGTGGTCGCCCGCACCCGGCTGTCGCTGTCCGCTTGTTCCCCGCGTACGTGCGGCCGTGTGGCCGGACGCGCGCGGTTCCTCACCCGCACCCGTGCCGGGCGCGGTGGCCGGCGGCCCGGCGCCCACGATCGGGCGGGGGCCGAGGCCGGGTCCCCGACCCGTCGCGGCGTGCTGGTGATTCGTCATGCGTCCATGGTGACGGGCGGGCCGCCGCTGCGGGAGTCGGGACGACCCTGGCCGAACCCTGATTCGCCCCTGAGCCCGGCCCGGGATGCGTTCGACGGGCGTCCGGGCACGGCCGGCACCGCGATGTCCGCGGCTCGCGGGGGAAGATCAGGGGAGTCTCGGGGACGGACCCTGATGTCCCGGCCGCGGCGGCATGTGACCATCGATGGCATGCCGGAAGCCGCAGCACTGCCCCTCGACGACCCGCGGCCGCCGCGCAAGCTCTACCGCAGCAGCGACGGACGCTGGCTCGGCGGAGTGGCGCGGGGCCTCGCCGGGCACCTCGGGCTGCCGGTGGTCTGGGTGCGGCTCGTCTTCGCCGGTCTGTTCATGGCCGACGGCCTCGGCGCGCTGCTGTACGCGGCCTTCTGGTTCTTCGTCCCTCTCGGCGTCGGCGGTGTCGCCGGCCAGCGGCCGCCCTCGCTCGTCACCACCGAGACCTCGCCCGACGGCCGTCGCAGAATCGTCGCCCGCAAGCCGGACCGGGGACAGATACTCGCGCTGCTCCTCATGGTCATCGTGGCCATGGTCTTCGTCGGCAGCGTGAATCTGGGCGGCGGTGCCAAGGCGTACCTGGTGCCGGCCGTCCTCGTCGCCGCGGGCGTCGCCCTCGTCTGGCGGCAGGCGGACAACGCCCGCCGGGCCCGCTGGGTCGAGGTGGGCCGCCACCGCCGTACGCTCACACTGCTGCGCGCGGGCGCGGGTGTCCTGCTGGTCACGGCCGGCGTCTCAGCCATCTTCGTCCTCCAGGGCTCCGCCGCCCATCTCGGTTCGGTCCTTCAGGCGGCGCTCGCCGTTCTCGTCGGCATAACGCTGCTCGCCGGCCCCTACCTCGTGCGGATGACGCAGGACCTCTCCGAGGAGCGGCTGATGCGTATCCGCGCCCAGGAGCGCGCCGAGGTGGCGGCCCACGTCCACGACTCGGTGCTGCACACCCTCACCCTGATCCAGCGCAACGCGGAGAACGCGGGAGAGGTGCGCCGCCTGGCCCGCGCCCAGGAGCGCGACCTGCGGGCCTGGCTCTACAAACCGGAGGGCAACGGAAAGGACGAGGACGACGAACCGGCCACCCTCGCCGAGGCGGTCAAGCGCAACGCCGCCGAGGTCGAGGACAAGCACGGCGTCCCGATAGAGGTGGTCGTGGTCGGCGACTGCCCGCTCGACGAACGGATCGGCGCCCAGATGCAAGCCGCGCGGGAAGCCATGGTGAACGCCGCCAAGTACGGTGGCGAGGGCGGCGCCGTGCAGGTCTACGCGGAGGTGGAGGGGAAGACGGTCTTCGTGTCCGTCCGGGACCGCGGACCCGGCTTCGACTTCGACGCGATACCCGCCGACCGCATGGGCGTCAGAGAATCGATCATCGGCCGCATGGAGCGCAACGGGGGCACCGCCCGGCTGCGCGCGGTGCCGGACGGCGGCACGGAGGTCGAGCTGGAGATGGAGAGGGCGGAGAACACGTGATGAGCGACCCGACCGAGACGAACGGTACGGCCGGAGCGGAGGCGGCGGAGGGCGCCGGCGGGGCGGGCGGACGGCATGTGCGCGTGGTCCTCGTCGACGACCACCGCATGTTCCGCACGGGCGTCCAGGCCGAGATCGGCCGGACCGAGGAGACCGGGGTGGAGGTCGTCGGCGAGGCCGCGGACGTCGATCAGGCGGTCGACGTCATCACCACGGCCCGGCCGGAGGTGGTCCTGCTCGACGTTCACCTGCCCGGTGGCGGTGGGGTCGAGGTGCTGCGCCGCTGCGCCGCGCTGATGGCCGACAGCGAACGGCCGGTCCGTTTCCTCGCCCTGTCCGTCTCGGACGCGGCGGAGGACGTGATCGGCGTCATCCGGGGCGGGGCGCGCGGGTATGTGACGAAGACCATCACCGGGTCCGACCTCATCGACTCCATCTTCCGCGTCCAGGAGGGCGACGCGGTGTTCTCGCCGCGTCTGGCCGGCTTCGTGCTCGATGCCTTCGCCTCGACCGACGCGCCGCCGGTGGACGAGGACCTCGACCGCCTCACCCAGCGCGAGCGCGAGGTCCTCCGGCTCATCGCCCGCGGCTACGCCTACAAGGAGATCGCCAAGCAGCTGTTCATCTCGGTGAAGACGGTGGAATCCCATGTCTCGGCGGTGCTGCGCAAGCTCCAGCTGTCCAACCGGCACGAGCTGACCCGTTGGGCCACGGCACGCCGGCTGGTGTGAGCGGACCGCGTCCGAGTCCGACAGGCCCCCGCCGACTGGAGTGAGCGGACCGCGCACGGCCGGGGCCGCCATCGGTACCCGGGGTCCCGCCGCGCAGGTCACCGACGGTCGGCCGTGCCCGCCCGCTCGGCACCGCTCGCTCACCTCACCCGCTCACACCACCCGCGTCGCCCCCGCGAACGGCATCTGGTCGATCGGGGCCAGGCGGACGGGGGCCGAGGGGTTCGGAGCGTGGATCATGCGGCCGTCGCCGACGTAGATGCCGACGTGACTGATCCCGGAGTAGAAGAACACCAGGTCACCGGGGAGCAGGTCGGAGCGTGAGACCCGGCGGCCGGAGTTGATCTGGGCGTAGGTGGTGCGGGGCAGCGAGATGCCGGCGGCGCGGTAGGCGGCCTGGGCCAGGCCCGAGCAGTCGAAGGCGTGGGGGCCGGTCGCGCCCCAGACGTAGGGGCTGCCGAGCTTCTGGTAGGCGTAGGCGACGGCGGTCGCCGCCCGCGAGGTGGGCGCCGTGACCGAGCCCGGGCCGCCGAGCGCGCGGGCGGTCGGGGCGGTGGAGTGGGCGGTGGGGGAGGAGACGGGAGAGCCGCCCGTGTCCTGGCCGGTCACCTCGGCGCGCTGGGACGGGGAGAGCCGGGACAGCAGGCGACGGGCCTCGTCCAGCTTGGCGGTGATCGTCTTCTTGTGCCGCCGCAGTTCGGCCTGCCGCGACGTGAGCGAGGCCAGCTCACCGCGGGCCGCGCCGCGCAGCTGCTCGATCTTCCGCAGCCGGCCGCGTACTCCGGCGACGGCGGCCGACTGCCGGGCGCCGGCCCGTTGCGCGAACTCGGCGCTCTCCAGGTAGTGCCGGGGATCGTCGGAGAGCATCAGCCGTACCGCGGGATCGATTTCGCCCTCCCGGTACTGGGCGGCGGCGATCGACCCGAGAGCGTCCCGCGCCGAGTTGAGATCGGCCTGGGTGCGCGCCGCCTCGTCGCCGAGTGTCCGCAGTCGCCGTGCGGCCGCGTCCGCCTTCTCCTTGGCGCCGTCGTACTTCTGGGTGGCGGTCTCCGCCTCCCGGTACAACTGGTCCACCCTGGCCCTGACCTGCGTCGGCGTCGGCTGCGGCGCGGCCTGTCCGACACCGTCGAAGCAGGTGGCCGTCGCCGCGCCCGCGAGGGCGAGCGTGACGGCGGCACGCGCGGTGCCGCCGCTGAGCGAGCGCTGTCGGGGCCTGCGGTGCGCTGCCACGAGGAGCTTCACGTTCCCTTCGTCCGGCCGCGGGTGCGGCGGGTCGTCCGGCGGCGGCCCGCACAGGGGGAGCATGCCGCCGCCGGACCATTCGGCGGAGGTGGCCGGCCGCCGCCCCTGACTGGGGTGGCGCTGGGATGGCCGGGCACCTGGGTGAGGACGCTAGAACCGGGCGCGTCCGCCGGGTGACTCCATGTGCGGAAGTGGCGCGAGTGGAGCGGATGGTGACCGTATGTGACCACCAGGCGGCCTCAAGTGCGGCTGTCGCACGCTGAGTGATGACCGATGTGGAGGTTCCGGAGCGAAAAGGGGTAACGGGGTGCTATGGGGCGTATGCGCAAGGCTGTGCCGTAGGGCGCCCGGTCGGGCGGGGGCGGCCTACCGGACGGGCCGGTGTTCGACGTGCGAGGGCCTGAGATTAGGCTCCGGCCTCATGGACGTACTCATCCATCTCTTCGTCGGCCTGCACATCATCGGGATCGCCGCGCTGCTCGGCGGATTCCTCACCCAGATGAAGGCGATGGGCCAGGGCACGGCCCGTTTCGTGCCGGGCATGCTGCACGGCGCGCTCACCATGCTGGTCACCGGTGTCGTCCTGGTCGGCCTCAACCAGGCCCAGGACTACCCCCTCGACAACATCAAGATCGGGGTGAAGCTGGCGCTGCTGATCGTCATCCTGGGCCTCGTCTACGTCAAGCGCGACGAGGAGAAGGTGGACAAGAGCATGTTCGGCGTCGTCGGCCTGCTCACCATGACGAACATCTTCATCGCGGTGCTCTGGACGTGACCGCGGTGCCCGGCGCGTGAGGCTCAGCGCGCGGCTCTGAGTTCCGCACGCGCCTCCGCGACCGCCCCCACGCCGACCGCCAGCCAGGCCGCCACCGCGATCCACAGCAGGACCCGGCCGGGCAGGTCCAGCTCCGGGAGGCGCAGGGAGACGGCGATGGACAGCGTGGCCGCCGCCGTCATCCCCAGCGGGAAGACGGTCGACCAGCGGCGTACGTCGTAGTGGAGCCGGGGCCGGACGAACTCGCCGACGAGCAGGACGGCGTACCAGCACAGGTCGAGGACGAGCAGTCCCAGGGTCACGGTGCGCAGGACGCCGCTGTCGTCGTTGTTCCACAGGTACGGCCCCGCGTCGCCCGCGGCGATCAGTTTCGAGCCGGCCAGGGCGGAGATCGCCAGCGCGCCGCCCGCGACCCAGTGGTCGCCGTGCCCCTCGAATACCTCCCGCAGTCCGAACCGCGACAGCGCGAGGAGGTAGAGCGCGAGGCCGAGCCAGAAGAAGACCAGTGCCGTGTGCGCCAGCCAGGGCGCGGTCTGCGCCTTGGCCAGGGACGCGCCGAGCACGGCGAGCCCCTCCGTGGCCACACAGCACAGGAAGACGGCCCCCGGCATGGGACGCCGCGACGCACGCACCACCCGCACGAGCAACCATGGCCACAGGACGAACGCCAGTGCGAGCAGTGCCTCGGCGAGGATCTGCCACCCGAGCAGCGAGAAACGCGTGCCCAGCACGGTCGTCGCGGCCACGGCGGTGAGCGCGCCCGGTGTCCCCGCCTCGGCCAGCCACCGCGGCCGGTCGCGCAGCAGCCGTACGGCGAAGTCCGCGGCCAGCGCGACATAGGCGACGCAGGCCACCGCGAGGACCACCAGGGACAGTACGTCGTGGCCCGTCATCTCCAGCCCGACCGACACGATGCCGCTCGCCATCACGGCGGCCCCGGCCGCGGGCGGACGCTGCGCCAGCCAGGCGCGCGAAGGGGAGGTGACGGGCATGATCGCGATCCTAAGGAGCCGCGTGCGCCGTACGGGCGGGGCGCGCGCGGGCGCACCCGAATTGCGCCAAGGCGGCCCCCGCCGGGCGCGCGCCGCCCTCGCGACCCGGCGCGCCGTTCCGCACCGATCCCGGCAGCCGCCCTCCCCGGTCCGCCGTCCTCAGGCCGCCTCCTGGGTCCGTGGCCCTCAGGCGGGTCGCACCACGTGGTGGACGGCCGGGGCGCCGCCCTGGCGGACCGGGTCCTCGCGGACGTACGCGCCCGGCTCCGGGGCGTGGATCATCATGCCGTGGCCGGCGTAAACGCCGACGTGGCCGACCTCGCCGTGGGAGTCGTGGAAGAAGACGAGGTCGCCGGGGAGCGCCTCAGCCGCCGGGACCGTCGTACCGGCGCGGGACTGGTCGCGCAGGGAGCGCGGGAGGGCGACCCCGGCGGCCTTCCACGCGGCCTGGGTCAGTCCGGAGCAGTCGTAGGAACCGGGCCCCGCCGCGCCCCACACATACGGTTTGCCGATCTGCGCGCGGGCGAAGGCGAGGGCCTTGTGGGCCTCGGCGCCGGACGGGGCACCGTCCCGCCGGACGCCCTCGTCCACGGCGGCCGACAGGGGCGCCGGAGTCTCGACGGCCACGGCGGCGTCGGGCGCCATGACGGCGACCGGCGCGTCGGCGGCGAAGGTGACCGGCGCGTCGGTCGGCACCGCGGCGGCGGTGGTGACCTGCACGTTGGTCGGTACCGCGGCGCTGGTGGTGACGTGCGCGTCGGTCGGCGCCAGCGCGGTGGCGGCGACCGGTACGGTGGTGGTGGTCAGGGGGGCCGGGGGCGTGCCCGTCGCCTCCACCAGCGCGCGGGCGGTGGCCAGCTTGCGCTGGACGGCGGTCTTGGCCGCCCTGATGTCGTACCGCGGTGCGGCCGACGGCCCGGACCGCACCCGTTGGCCGTGGACGGCGCCCGACGGGCTCTGCCCGGCCGCGGGGGGCCGCTGCGCGGCGCGCTCGCCGGCGCGGACCTTCTGGCGGGCGGTCAGCCGGCTCATCAGCTGAGCCTGCTCGAAGTAGCCCCGCGGGGCGTCCGCGAGCAGCAGCGCGGCGGCGTCCGGGTCGGAGGGCGCCGGGCGGTACGGCGCCGCCGTGAACGCGCTCAGCATCTCGCGCGCCCGGGTGAGCATGTCGGCGCGCTGGGAGGCGCCGTCGCGGAGTGCCGCGCCCCGGCCGCGCTGCCGCGCGCCCCGCTCGCCGGTCCCGGCGGCGCCGTCGCGAGCGGTCTCCGCCTCGCCGCGCCCGCCGCCCCCGCGCTCGTCCCCCGCGCCGCCCCTGCCACCGCCCCCTGGCCCGCGCTCCCCGTGCCCGCTCTCCTCGCCCCTGCCCCCGGCCCTGCCGCTCAGGGTGCCGTTCCTGAGGGTGCCGTTCCTGTTCTCGGCCGCCCCGTGGCTGTCGGCCCGCCGGTACAGCTCGTCGATCTTCCGTTCGACCTCTTCCGGGCTCGGCGTCCCGCCCGGCGCGTCCAAGGACGCGCCCTGGACGCCTTGGGGAACCAGGGCTACGGAGGCGGCCGGGACCGGGCCGGACGGCACCGGAACCGGAGCGGCCGGGGCGGCCGGGGCGGCCGGGGCGGTGGCGTGCGGGACCGTGGGAACGGGCTTGCGGTGCGATGCCAAGAGGGGCGGCTCCTTCCGTCGTCCGCCGGCCGGCGTTCCGGAAGGGCGCCGTTCCGTTCGCGGACCGGGCTCGTGGAGCCCGTACTCGCGGAAGGAGGCGGACCGATTCCCCTCCGGGACGCGAGTCCCGTTCCGGCGCGCGGGGCGGCGCGGCCGGATTCGGCGGAGGCCGCGCGGCCCGGCGCCGTTCGCCGGTGGGGTCGTGCGGTCCGACGGAACGGTAACCAACCCGTGAGGCTCATGTGAAGGTCGGTGCGGGATATGCCCGATACGTATGCGTGACCTGGCTGAACCACGCCGTCGCCGTAGCCGACCGGTTCCAGGGCGTGATCGGCCGATCCGGCCCCGGGTTGTCAGTGCGGACCCCTAGACTCGGAGAGCGATGAGCAGCCTCTTTGACGACAGCTTCCTGGCGGACCTCCAGGCCCCGCGGGGCCAGGGCGAAGAACCTCCGCCGCCGCCCGAGGACGATCACGCTCCGGAGCCCGTTCCGGACGATCTGTTCGGCGGGAAGTTCGACGTGCCGCCGGACCCGGGCGCCTACCGCGCGGACTCGCGCGACGCCCACGACGCCGGCGCGTACGGACGCGACGCCTACTACCGCGACGGCGCCCCCCGCCCGGTCATCGACCCGGCCGCCCTCCTGGAGGGGCTGAACGAGAACCAGCGCGCCGCCGTCGTCCATGCGGACACGCCGCTGCTCATCGTGGCCGGCGCCGGATCGGGCAAGACCCGCGTCCTGACGCACCGCATCGCCCACCTGCTGGCCGAGCGGGGCGTCCACCCCGGCCAGATCCTGGCGATCACCTTCACCAACAAGGCCGCCGGCGAGATGAAGGAGCGCGTCGAACAACTGGTCGGACCGCGGGCGAACGCCATGTGGGTGATGACCTTCCACAGCGCGTGCGTGCGCATCCTGCGCCGGGAGAGCAAGCGGCTCGGCTTCACGTCGTCCTTCTCGATCTACGACGCCGCCGACTCCAAGCGCCTGATGGCCCTGGTCTGCCGCGATCTGGAACTGGACCCCAAGCGCTACCCGCCGAAGTCCTTCAGCGCCAAGATCAGCAACCTGAAGAACGAGCTGATCGACGAGGAGGACTTCGCCGCCCAGGCCACCGACGGCTTCGAGAAGACCCTCGCCCAGGCCTACGCCCTCTACCAGTCGCGGCTGCGCGAGGCCAACGCCCTCGACTTCGACGACCTCATCATGACGACGGTCAACCTGCTGCGCGCCTTCCCGGACGTGGCCGAGCACTACCACCGCCGCTTCCGGCACGTCCTGGTCGACGAGTACCAGGACACCAACCACGCGCAGTACGCCCTCGTACGGGAACTCGTCGGCACCGCCGAGCACCCCGTGGACGTGCCGCCGGGCGAGGCCGACGTGCCGCCCGCCGAGCTGTGCGTGGTGGGTGACGCCGACCAGTCGATCTACGCCTTCCGCGGCGCGACCATCCGCAACATCCTCCAGTTCGAGGAGGACTACCCGGACGCGACGACGATCCTGCTGGAGCAGAACTACCGCTCCACGCAGACCATCCTGTCCGCCGCCAACGCGGTCATCGAGCGCAACGAGTCGCGCCGCCCGAAGAACCTGTGGACCAACGCCGGCGCCGGCGCCCGCATCACCGGGTACGTCGCCGACACCGAGCACGACGAGGCGCAGTTCGTCGCCGACGAGATAGACCGGCTCACCGACGCGGGCGAGGCCAAGGCCGGCGACGTCGCCGTCTTCTACCGCACCAACGCCCAGTCCCGCGTCTTCGAGGAGATCTTCATCCGCGTCGGCCTGCCCTACAAGGTCGTCGGCGGAGTCCGCTTCTACGAGCGCAAGGAGGTCCGGGACGTCCTCGCCTACCTGCGGGTGCTGGCCAACCCCGAGGACTCCGTACCGCTGCGACGCATCCTCAACGTGCCCAAGCGGGGCATCGGCGAGCGCGCCGAGGCGATGGTCGACGCCCTCGCCCAGCGCGAGAAGATCAGCTTCCCGCAGGCGCTGCGCCGCGTCGACGAGGCGTACGGCATGGCCGCGCGGTCGACCAACGCCGTCAAGCGGTTCAACACGCTGATGGAGGAGCTGCGCACGATCGTCGAGTCGGGCGCCGGTCCGGCCACCGTCCTGGAAGCCGTCCTCGAACGCACCGGCTACCTCGCCGAGCTGCAGTCCTCCACCGACCCGCAGGACGAGACCCGCATCGAGAACCTCCAGGAACTCGCCGCCGTCGCCCTGGAGTTCGAGCAGGAGCGCGGGGAGGGCGAGCCGGTCGCGCTGTCGGAGTTCCTGGAGCAGGTCGCCCTGGTCGCCGACTCCGACCAGATCCCCGACGAGGAGGACGGCGACGGCGTCATCACCCTGATGACCCTGCACACCGCCAAGGGCCTGGAGTTCCCGGTGGTCTTCCTCACCGGCATGGAGGACGGCGTCTTCCCGCACATGCGGGCCCTCGGCCAGAACAAGGAACTGGAGGAGGAGCGCCGGCTCGCCTACGTCGGCATCACACGCGCGCGCGAGCGGCTGTACCTGACCCGCTCGTCGATGCGCAGCGCGTGGGGACAGCCGTCGTACAACCCGCCCTCCCGGTTCCTGGAGGAGATACCGCAGACGCACGTCGACTGGAAGCGCACGGGCGGCTCGGTGGCGGCGCCCTCCGGACCGGCGTCGGGGGTGGCGGCCTCGCTGTCGTCGTCCCGCTCCCGCTCGTCGGCGTCCGGCGCCTCCGGCTTCGCCACCCGGCGCACCGCGGACAAGCCGGTGGTGTCCCTCGCCGTCGGCGACCGGGTCACGCACGACCAGTTCGGCCTCGGCACGGTGGTCGCGGTCAAGGGCACCGGCGGCAACGCCGAGGCGACGATCGACTTCGGCGACACCAAGCCCAAGCGGCTGCTGCTGCGGTACGCGCCGGTGGAGAAGCTGTAGGTTCGGCACAGCGGTGAGCCCCCGCGCGCGGCGGGGGCTCGGGCCGGTCCGGGACCGGGACTACGTCGGGTCGAGGCCGTGGCTGCGCAGCCACGGCAGCGGGTCTATCGGCGATCCGCCGGCCGGCCGCACCTCGAAGTGCAGATGCGGTCCGGTGGAGTTGCCGGAGTTGCCCGAATACGCGATGGGATCCCCTGCCTTGACCGCCGTACCGGGGGGAACCCGGTAACTGGAGAGGTGGCAGTACCAGGTCTCCGTGCCGTCCTTCGCGGTCAGGATCAGCATGTTGCCGTAGGCGCTGTTCCACTGCGTGCGGACCGTGCCGTCGGTCGCGGCCATGACCGTGGTCCCGTAGGAGACGGGGAAGTCGATGCCGGTGTGCACGGACATCCAGTTCACGCCGGCCTGGCCGAAGTAGGCGCTGAGCCCGCGCTGCGTGACCGGCAGCAGGAACTTGGGGCGCATCCGCTCCTTGCGGGCCGCCTCCTGCGCCGCCTTCTTCTGCTCGGCGACCTGCTGCGCCTTGAGGTCGATGCGCTCCTGGGTACGGCTGGCCCGGTCGGCGAAGTCGTTCGCCCCCGCGGACAGGCCCTGCAACTGGGTGTCCAGCTTGTTGTTGGCGGTGGCCGGCTGGACGGGGTGCGCGGCGTCGGCGGCGGACGCCGAGGTCTCCTTGCCGTCGCCGGTGAAGGTGCCCACGGAGGCGGCGGCCGCGCCGGCGACCCCGAGCACGCACACCGAGGGCACGGCCACGGTCAGCAGCGCCGAGCGCTTGGCCGGCTGGCGGCGCCGGGAACGGCCCGCCGCGCGCGGGGCCGGGACGGGGACCGGGACGATCTCCTCCTGGTCCTCCAGGAGGGTGACGGCGGGCAGTTCACCGGTGCCGTCCTGCTCCTGGTCCGTTGCCGGGACGCCGTCGTCGGCGTGCGGGCCGGTGTCGACGTCGTCGTACGACGGACGGGGTTCGGGGAGCAGGCCGGTCGCGGTGGTCTCGTCGCCGGCCGCGCCGCCGGTGTTCCACTGGGTGGCGTCGTAGGCGCCGGTGTCGAAGGTCTGGGTGCTCTGGAGGGCCTGGGTGTCGAAGGGCTGGGCGTTCCAGTCCCACTGCCGGGCTGCCTCGGCGGCGTCCTGCGGGTCGTTCTGGAGCCAGGCGCTCGCGTCCCACTGGCCGCTGACGTCGGCGGGCGCGGACTGCTGCGGCACGAACACCGGTTGCTGGTAGCCGGTGGCCCAGGCGGTCGTGTCGTAGGCGCCGGTGTCGTAGGCGGCGGCGTGGTGCTGGGCCGCGTACGCGTCACCGTGCGAGCTCGGGTGGCTGCCCGTGGACCACTGGGTGGTGTCGTAGGCGCCGGTGACCTGGCTGTTCGCGTCCGGCGGGATGCCGTAACCGGGGTCGGTGCGGTAGTCGGCGGCGGCGTACGCGCCGGTGTGAAAACCGGTGGCGCCGTACTCGTCGTACGTGGTGAAGTCGCCGTACGCGGCGTCCTGTCCGCCGTAGGGCGCATAGGGCGCCGAGGCGTCTTCGGAGGCCGGTGCCGGGGTGGTAGCGGCCCCCGACGGGTGACGGTCGTTCACCAACTTCTCTTTCGCCTCGACGACAGGGGCTGCCAGAGCAGTGCGGCGACTGTACCCGGCGGTACGCGGGCGCGACAATCTTCGGCCGGTTTCCCGAAGCCGGAAACGGGCAATCGGCTGTGTTCCGGCGGACCGCGGCGAGGGCCTTGGCGTTGTGTTCGAGGCGAGGTTCGACCCCGATGGGCCAACGTCAGGCCACGGTCAGGCCCCCGGCCCGCCGCACGGACGGGTCTCCGGGCCGGACGGTGTCCAGCGCCTGCCGGATCCCGCTCGCGACGGCCGGGTGCACGGGAAGGGCGAGATGGCCGATGCCGCTCACCCGGACGTTCTCCGTCTTCAGATCGGGGTGGTCGACACAGGCCGACTCCAGCGGGTCCATCAGATGGTCGAGGTCGCTCCAGAAACTGACGAAGTGCGTACGGCAGCCCGGCGCGGGACGCGACAACTCCTCGATCAGCTCCGAGCCGGGGCGCATCTGGCGCACGATCGGATGCGCGTTGGCCAGCGGCGCCACCCGGGTGCCGGCGTGCGGGGTGCCCAGCGTGACGAGGGTGCGCACCCGCAGGTCACCACCGAGCCGCTGCACGTAGTACCGGGCGATCAGGCCGCCCAGGCTGTGCCCGACCACGTCGACCCGCTCGCTGCCGGTGCGCTCGCAGATCTCCTCGATGTGCCGGCCGAGCAGCTCGGCCGCGCAGCGGATGTCGCAGGTCAGCGGCGAGTAGTTGAGGGACTCCACGCGCTGCCGGCCGTGCTGGGCGAGACTGCGGCGCAGCAGCACGAACACCGAGCGGTTGTCGATGAACCCGTGCAGCAGCACCACCGGGGGCTTGGCCTCGACCGGCAGCCGGGCGGTCCCGCCCGGCTCGCCCGGCCCGGTGCCGGTGCCGGGGGCGGGAGCGGCGGGGAGCGGGCACGCCGGGCCCCGGCGCTCCTGGACGATCCCCGACGGATAGAGGAGGACGTGGCCCGCGAGGATCGCCAGTTCCAGGGCGGTCGCCTTCAGCAGACCCAGCGAGAGTCCCGCGATCCTGGTGGGGAACAGGCGCTGGCAGAGCGGAAGGATGGGGTCTGCGACGCTGGTGACCTTCATGGCCGACCTCCTGTCGGCACGCGGGAGGACGGCTCTGTCCCCCGTGCGCCCTTGTGGGCGGTCGCGGCGGTGGCGGCCGACGAGGCGTGAGCGGAGTGCGCGGGGCGGCCCGTGCCTCCCAGGTGCCCTTGTCGGTGTGCGGCACCGGCACGGCGCGCGAAGCGCTGCGCCGTGCTGCGACGACCTCTTTGCGGCTCCCGTGACGCTTGTTCCCGCACCGGCTCGCGTGCCACGGTGTCGTCCGGACCGTGGACCGCGCCGAGGGGCGACGGTGCGCGGGGTGGGAGCCCTCCGTGGTCCGAGAACCCGCGGGAGTGTCCCACCGTGTGATTTGCCCCTCCCCGCACACCGCGAAACCGCCGGTTGCGGGATGCTGGAGATAACGTTCGTTCACTTCCCCGGACGATGTGGTGCGGGGCGGCCGTCCCGCGACGGGCGGTTGTAGTCGCTTCATGGAGGCAGTGATGGGTGTGGCAGCCGGTCCGATCCGCGTGGTGGTGGCCAAGCCGGGGCTCGACGGCCACGATCGCGGGGCCAAGGTGATCGCGCGGGCGCTGCGCGACGCCGGCATGGAGGTCATCTACACGGGACTCCACCAGACCCCGGAGCAGATCGTCGACACGGCGATCCAGGAGGACGCCGACGCCATCGGTCTGTCCATCCTCTCCGGCGCGCACAACACCCTGTTCGCCGCGGTGATCGACCTGCTCAGGGAGCGGGAGGCCGAGGACATCGTCGTCTTCGGCGGCGG
This sequence comes from Streptomyces similanensis, assembly GCF_039543625.1. Classification (NCBI taxonomy): domain Bacteria; kingdom Bacillati; phylum Actinomycetota; class Actinomycetes; order Kitasatosporales; family Streptomycetaceae; genus Streptomyces; species Streptomyces similanensis. The sequence goes on from NZ_BAABKC010000144.1 coordinate 33,288, forward strand.
CATCATCCCCGAGGCGGACATCGCGCCGCTGAAGGAGAAGGGCGTCGCGGAGCTCTTCACTCCGGGCGCGACCACCCAGCAGATCGTGGACTGGGTCCGCGAGAACGCCCGCCAGCCCGCCGAGGCGTAGGCGGCGCGACGGCGCGGCGGGGACGCGCGCCGGTCCGCACGGGCCGGGCGCGGCCGGCCGGCCC